>SHZB01000001.1 GCA_009692485.1 Myxococcales bacterium | reverse complement strand
TGGCGCTCACGTCGAGCTTGGGATCCAACCCCGCCCGTAGCAGCTCTACGCTCGCCTCCGTTGCCCGCCGGTGGCGCTCGCGACGCAGCTCGTCGGCGTCGTCGCACAGGTCGAGGTCGTGCATGTGCGAAGGACCGTCGCGGGCCTCGTCGAAATCGTCGAGCGCGTCTACCCAGTTGAGCACCACCGTCACGCGCCGATGATCGGGAGAACGAAACGTGTGGGTGAACCCGTCTTGCAGCGTGTGAAGGGCCTGGCCCATCCGCACGTAGAATATCGGCAGCGAGAGCTCGACCGCGCCGCGATAGGCCAGATACACCGGCAAGGACATACGCCGGGCGTCATCCACGCGCCCGTCCGCGTCGAGACCGCTTAGCGCCTGCGTGAACCGTTCGAGAATGAACTCGCGGCAATCTCTCAGCGCCGCCTCGCTGCCTTCGGCGCCGTCCTGCTCGGGATGTCGCAAGCAGTGCTCCCGCTGCGCGCCGACGTCGCCATGCACGACGGGAAGATGCACTGTGTCGAGCCCACTGAGGCCCTTGAGGTCGTTGTCGCGCACGCCGATCGCCAAGGTCACGCCGCCGAGATCTCTCATGTCGGGCGGGGTCGTGAAGGTCAAATCGGCGATGAAACTCTCGTCCTCAGGAAGCCTCGCAAGCGGGTCGCCCAGGGCCATGTCGCTCCGCAGCGTTCGCAGCGCGTCCCAGGACATGGTCTCGTGGCAGGGCGCACCGAAGCGGCCGCCAAAGGTGTAGGCGAGGCCACGCTCCGCCGACGACACGAGCGCGAGCGTCAGGGCCAGAGCAGCGAGACGCGGCGTCATCGCGAGCAGGGTACACCCGCCGCCGGACACACGCACCACGACGCGCGCACCGCGACTCTGGACGTGTCGCGTGCCCTGGCCCAGTATCCCGCGCTTCATGCACGACCAGGCCGCACTCCCCCAGGTGTTCACACGCGCATTGGCACTTGCGCTGCCACGCGCATTGGCACTTTCGCTGCCACGCGCATTGGCACTTTCGCTGCCACGCGCATTGGCACTTTCGCTGGCGGCGTCTTCGGCGCTCGTCGGCTCGCGGGCCGCGGCGGAAGAGCCCTTCGACATTGACTGGCAGGTCGATACCCAGCTCACGGTGGCGGCCATGACCGTCGGCGGCTCGCTCCAGCTGCTCAAGGATGAGCTCGTCCGCGATCGCTGCGCGCCCCACTGCGACAGCGCCCGCGTCAATGGCCTCGACCAGAGCACCGTCGGCCGCTATTCGAGCGATGCGGCCAAGGTGGGCGACGTCCTCGTCGGCTTCAACCTCGGGCTCCCGCACTTGCTCGGCGCGCTCGACACCGCCAGCAGCGAGCGCTCCGCATCGGGCTGGGGTCGCGACACTCTATTGCTCAGCGAGACGCTCGCCGTCAGTGTCGCCCTGCACCAGCTGGTCGCCTTCGCCGCACGCCGTCCGCGTCCTTATGCCTACAATGCCGGGCTCGACCCTTCGCTATTGGCCAGTGCCAATACCTATCTGTCGTTCTATTCCGGCCACACCGCCAACTCCTTCGCGATGGCGACGGCGTACAGCTCTATCTTCGCCGCGCGTTACCCAACGAGCCGCTTCACGTGGGCGGTCGCGACGCTGACCCACGGCCTGGCCGCGCTCGAGGGCTACAGCCGCGTCGCATCCGGCTATCACTATCCGAGCGACGTCCTCGTCGGCGCGCTCGCCGGCTCGACCGTGGGCCTCATCGTGCCGTGGCTGCACCGCCGCGACGTGGATCCTCGCCGCGCCTGGGGCGTCCTTCCGCTCGCTTCCGCGGATAGCCTCGGCCTAGCGATCACCTGGCACGAAGAAGTGCGCTAGCGTCGCTCGCGATGACCGAGCAGTTCGAGCTTTTCCCGGCCGCGCCTGCGCTTGCGCCATCGCCAGCCGCACCCACGCTCGTGCCATCGCCCGTGCCCGCGCTCGCGCCACCGCCACCCATCGCCGCGCGCTTCGAGCCCGCCGCGTCCCTGAATCAACCGCAATCTGAGGCGGTGCGGCACGTCGATGGCCCGCTCATCGTGTTTGCCGGGGCAGGCAGCGGCAAGACGCGCGTCATCACGTATCGCATCGCCAACCTCGTCATGAGCGAAGGCGTGCGGCCGTGGACCATCCTCGCGGTGACCTTTACCAACAAGGCCGCCGGCGAGATGCGCGCGCGCCTCGAGTCGCTGCTTGGCGCCGAGCGCACGAAGCAGCTTTGGATTGGCACTTTTCACGCTGTCTGCATTCGCTTCTTGCGCCAGCACCATGCCCACGCCGGGCTTGGCAAGAGCTTCGTCATCTACGACGACGCCGATCAAAAGGCGGTGATGAAGCGGGTCTTGAAGGACCTCGGCCTCGATGAAAAACGCCTCGTCCCGCAGCAGGTGCTCGCGCGCATCCACCGCGAAAAACAGGAGGCGCGCGGTCCCGACGCGTTCTCCGTCGACGGCCCGCTCGATGGCGTCATCCTGCGTTGCTACAAAGAATACGAGCAGCGTCTACGCGCGGCGAACGCGGTCGATTTCGAGGACATTTTGCTGCACGTGCTGCGGCTGGTCGAGGACGAGCAGAGCGCCGAGGGCCGTGAGCTGTGCGCGCGTTTCGAGCACGTGCTGGTCGACGAATTTCAAGACACGAACCTCGTCCAGTACCGGCTCGTGCGGGCCCTGTCGCGCGCGCGGCGCAACCTTTGTGTCGTCGGCGACGATGACCAAAGCATCTATCGTTGGCGCGGCGCAGACATCCGCAATATCCGCGGATTTCGCAGCGACTATCCGGACGCGCGGCTCATCAAGCTCGAAGAAAATTATCGCTCGAGCGCCAACATCGTGAAGGCCGCGCTCGGGGTCATTCGCCCTTCGCGGGAGCGCCAACCGAAAGAGCTCTTCACCTTGAATGCCGCCGGGGCCGAGGTGCTGATCGTGCACACCGCGACCGAGCGCGATGAAGCGGCCACGGTCGTCGACGGGCTCCGACGCAAGCTCGACGAGGGTGCCTCGCCACGAGAGCTCGCCGTCTTTTACCGCGTGCATGCCCAGTCGCGCGTGCTCGAAGAGGCGCTCCGCGGCGAGGGCTTGCCGTACCAGATCGTCGGGGGTTTACGCTTCTTCGACCGCGCCGAGGTGAAGGATTTGCTCGCGTATCTGCGGCTCGTCGAGAACCCCGCCAGCGACGTCGACTTGTTGCGAATCATCAACGTGCCGCCGCGAAAGATTGGCGACGTGACGATCGAGCGGCTCATCGACGTCGCGGGCCACGAGCGCATCTCGGCCGTCACGGCGATCCCAAAACTGTGCGAGTCGGGCACTGTCAACGCCGGGGCGCGGCGTGCGCTGACGGCGTTCGCGGAGCTGTTCGCGAGCTTGACCGCAGCCAAAGAGACGGCGGGCCCACGCGAGCTGGCCGAGCGCATTCTCGACGACAGCGGCTATGCGACCTGGCTGCGCGCGCAAGACAGCGTGGAGGGCGACGCGCGTCTCGACAACTTGCGCGAGTTTCTCGGCTCGCTCGACGAGTACGAAGAAGAGGCGCTCTCCGGCGGCATGACGCCGACGCTCACCGACTACCTCGCGCGCATCACGCTCGCGAGCGACACGGACACGCTGTCGGAGGTGGCGCGCATCCCGATGATGACTGTCCACGCGGCCAAGGGCCTCGAGTTCGAGGCGGTGTGGATGACGGGCCTCGAGGAGGGCCTCTTTCCGCTCATGCGCGAAGATCAATCCGAGGACGACCAGGTCGAGGAAGAGCGGCGCTTGGCCTACGTCGCGATCACCCGCGCGAAGGTCGAGCTCACGATGACCTACGCCGCGACCCGCACGATTTACGGGCGAATGCGCTACAACGCGCCCAGTCGCTTCCTCTTCGATCTGCCAACGGACACGCAGCGACGCACCGCGACGGAGGCGTGTCTCGACCTGTCTCGCTCCTACGGCAGCCCGTCCTCCGAGCGCCCCTTTCGTGCCTCGACATTCGGCGAGCGCGCCCCATCGCGATCCGCTTTCGGCAACGGCGAACGCCCCGTGGCACGAGCGCCGGGACGAGGTGCACCGTCACAAACTTCACCACGAGCTGCACCACTTGGAGTCGCACGACCCGCCCCCCGTGCAGTGGGCGAGCGCTTCGTCGAACGCGACCTTGACGGAGTCCACGACAGCGACGCTGGCGTCGTCCTGGGCTCACGCGTGCGCCACAAAAAATTCGGTCCTGGAGTCGTCGTCGAGTTAGGCGGTGGTGCCGATCCGACCGTGACGGTGAAGTTCCCCGGCTGGGGCGTGAAGCAGATCAAATTGAGCTTTCTCACACCCGGCTGAGCTGCAATCTGCGAAGGGCGGCGCGTACGACGATGCGCTGATTCAATGACGCGTCAGCCTGACTCCGCACCCGCAGGCCAGAGCGCGCTGAGCTCCAGTTCAATCTCATCGAAGGGCTCTGCGCGCACGGGTCCGTCGCCGCCGTCGCCGCCGTGGGCGCCCACGAGCACCCAGCGTTCGTGCTCTAGCCGAAACACCTCGAGGGTCTGACGCTCGGGATCGACCAGCCATACGTGGCGAACTCCCTCGCGCAAGTAGATAGGCATCTTGCGGACGCGATCCACCGCCGCGGTCGACGGCGAAAGCACCTCGCATACCCAATCGGGAGCGATGGTGACGAAGGGTCCTGAGGGTAAGTGCGGCACACGCGCGCGGCGCCAACCCGCGAGATCCGGCACCAGAATATCCATGTGAAGATGAAGCTCGGGCTCGTCACGAATCCACCATCCTCCCGGGCCTCCTCGACCGCGGTCGAAGGAGCCACCGACATCCATTCCAAGCACGGACGCCGCTGCGCTGTGCGCCATCGAGGGGCGCGGCTGCACGAGCAATTCACCGGCGATGATCTGGCCGACGTGCGTATCGGGTACCGAAGCGAGATCGGCGTACGTCGCGGGACCCCTCATCGGCTGCATCCCGAAACCGTAGCATGGGCACCGTCATTGCCGCGGTGTGCGATAGGGGTGCGCGGAGTATCGAGCGCGCGCGGGACCGCTGCGTCGCCAACACTTACGTCCAAGGTCACAGCTGCGAATCTGCCATTCGGACGACAGTGAGCATCAGGGATTGAGCAATACGGCGAGGGCGGGACGCGGAATGACCTTGCCATCGGTGATGACGACGTAGGCCACCTGAAATGCAGTGGTTCCGGTCGGAGTCATGAATACGAAGTCATCGATATAGCCCTCTTCGCCGGCGTCGAGCTCGGTGCCATCCGGCCACAGAAACGTCGTGCCTCGAGCGCTCGTGCGCGACTCCCAGTCATCGAACTCGACGACCTTGGCATCTCCGGTCGAAGCGCCATCGCCATACAAGACGAGCTTGGGCCCAAGGAAGGGCAGCTTCGAGCCCATCAAGGCACCGGTCTTGTCCGACGGATCGCCGCCGTAGAGCTTGTACCGCACGCCGCCGAGGTGCACGGGCGCCGGCGCTTGCAGGCCCTCGATCGCCTTGGGGCAGCCGTCCTCGCGGAGGACCGGCTCCCACGCTGTGCCGCTCCAGACCGCATAAGCCTGATTGGCAAATCCCAGGTAGCCGCATTGGCCGCCCTTATCGATCGTGAAGAACATGAACGTGCCGGGGGCCTCATCCCAGGCCCAGGAATCGAGCGTGGGATAGGCAATCTTGAATTGCCGAACATTGGCCACGCGGGCCACGGGCTGCACCGCATCGCCGTCTACCCCGAGCACCACCGTCGGGGCGCATCCGCCAGCGGGTGCGTAATCGGCAGTCTCTTTGCAGATCGTCGAGGCGCCAGCATTGAAGTCCTGACCCACCAGGCCATCGACCGAGTCGATCGATGCGATGCGCGCATGGGAGTCGCTGCCATTCGTCTCGAAATAGAGGCGCATTTTCCCGCTCGCGAGCGGCACCGCCTGCCCGGTCATGATGCTGCCGATGAGCGCGCCCGCTGCCGTCGGAGAGATGAGCCCGGCCTTTCCGGCGGTGCCGGTGAGCGGGATGAGGGTCGATAAGTCCTTTGCGTCCGCGGCTGAACTGGCCAATCCCACGCCGAGGTTTTGACCCATGACGGACATGCTCTGCAGCATTCCGTAATAGAGCTGCACGCGCCCCGCGAGCGAAGGAGGGGCATCCGGGCCGTACCAAATTCCCCAGATCTTTGCGTTGCCGTCGGATACGACGTTGGCAAGCTGGGATATGCCGGCGCCCGTCCCCTGCAAGTGCCAAACCTCTTCGGGCGTCGTCGTATTGGCACTTCCGAGCGCGACCGGCGCCGAGCAGCCGGCGTCGAAGCACGTCTCCACCGATACGGAATAGGCCGTGCTGCTCTTCAAGCCCGCAAGCTTGACCTCCGCTGTCTTGGTATCTGCGACCACCGAGGTCCCTCCGACCGACTCGGTCGCGGTCACGCGTGAATGGTCGGCGCCTTCGCTCGCGGGCCAGCTGACCTTGACCGCCGTGCTCGAAAACCGCGTGCCATCGGCGCTCGCAACAAGCTCCACGGTTACGCCACCCAAGGGCACCCCGCCGCCGCTGCCAGTGCCCGTGCCCGTGCCAGTGACGGAGCCTGTGCCGGTGCCGGGATCGGCGGAAATACCGCCACATCCCGCAACAATGCCGAGCAGGCCCAAGCGCATGAGGTGACGCATGGCGACCGCTGTTACAGGCGGGACCGAAACAGGTCAATTGCGAATCGCGGCGATATCGAATCGCGTCGACGTCGAATCGCGTCGATGAATGCGGCACACGCGAAGAGCTGAAAGGCCGGTGCGAAAAAAGTGTCACCGTGCGTTGACACCGACGCCGACGTCATGATGAGCTACGCCGCATGAAGCTCGCATGGGTAGTCGCGGTGGCGTCACTCGGGTTGGCCTTCGGCGTCGGTTGCGCGGTCGAGTACGACCCCGAGCTCGATGAGGGTGAGCCGGACAGCGCGTTGGAACGCGACAATACGCCCGTCGTGATGGGCGCGGAAGAGGCAGTTGGCTACTGGTGCCCGAACAAAGGGCGGGGGATGATCCTTTGTGAAGTGTACGGAAAGCCGCCTGCGCCGTTCGCCAATACCATTGCGTGTTCCATGTACGATCAAAACGGCAACGGACCCGATGAGGGCGATTGCAACCAGTTGGGCAACGATATAGGCGGCGGCAACGGCGTACTCGCATGCCAAGCTTGTTGCCTCGCGTGCTACGGCGCAGTTGAGTTCAGGACTCTGGGGAGTGGTTGCGGGTCGTCCTGCGTTGCGCCGGGCTGAGCTGCAAGTCGAACTCTCATGGCAACAGGCAATTCACGCGGGGCTCTCGGGACCTTAGTCGCACTCATTGCGGCGCTGGCTAGTTGCGGCGACGACGAGGTGCCGGCCCCCGCAGCATCCACCACGGGGCAGGGCGGTGCGGCTCAGGGCGGTGGGGCGGCGCAGGGCGGCGACGGCCAAGGCGCTGACGGAGGCACCGGCCAAGGCGGTGACGGAGGCACCGGCGGCGCGGCTTCCAACGCGGTGTGCGGCAACGGCGTCATCGAGATACCCGAGAAGTGCGACGACAAGAACGTCACGGCCGGCGATGGCTGCGAGTCGAACTGCACGCTCGTCGAGCCCGTGTGCGGCAACTCGAAGATCGAGCCGGGGGAGCTGTGCGACGACAAGAACGGCGCCCTGTGCACGGCGCAATGTACGTTTCCGCCGGGTGGCATTTGTGCCGGAGCCGTCGATCTGAACGATCCGAAGGTGGTCACACAGGTGAAAGGCGTGACTTCGTTCAAATCCACGACCGTAGGCTCGTCGCTCAAAGCCTTCGGTACCGCAGCGTGCACGGCCAAGACCCTCGGCCCGGCGCGACTTCATCGCTTCACGGCACCGGCGTCGGGTGCCTACACATTCGAGACGGTCCCCTCCGGCACCTTGAGCGATACCGTCCTGCGCGCCTACTTGGACTGCCTCGCTCCTGCGACCCCCTTCGTATGCTCCGACGATCTGGATTTGATCAACTCGATCTCGGGCTTCAACGCCCACGTGCCCAAGAATTCGACGCTGTACCTCGTCGTGTCCGGTGTCGGCGCGGGAACCTACGAGCTTCGCGTGACCCAACATGCCGCCTGCGGAGATGGGGTGGTGGCTCATCCTTTTGGAGAGCTCTGCGACGACGGCAACGACGCGGATGGCGACGGCTGCAGCTCGCAGTGCATTCCCGAGCTCATCGCCGTCGAGCAAGAGCCCAACGATACAGCCAAGACGGCCAGCCTCTACGTGCACGACACGCTCGCAACGGTCGATCCAAGCGGGGATGCCGACTACTTCGTACTCACCGTGCCGGCCGGTAAGACAAAGCTGACAGCTATTGCCTACCCAGTCTTCGGCGGAAACTGCAATTTCACCAAGACGAGCAGCACTGAGCTGGCTGCCGTCAACTCGGAGCTGACTCTCTTCGCTGCAGATGGGACGACTGTCATCAAGTCGACTTCGCTGTTCGACGGCTGCGACGCACTCCGGCCAATCGACCTGACTCCGGGCAAACACCTGCTTCGAGTGAGAGCAAACTCGAAGTACTGCGCGACCTGCCGCTTCGAGTACGGGCTCTTCGTCGAGTACGAGTAGCGCGCTTCCTCGCGGCCGAGCGCGGCTTCAACGCCCCTCGAACCTTCTTTGCGGACGCGAAGCGCGGAGGCCGCCTCCAAGAGCTGAAATAGGCCGCGCTCATGAACGCCCGATAGGCTCTCCAAGCTGGGCCGCCTCAATACCAGGCGGTGTCGAACCAAAGCTCGAGTTTGTCGTAGCCGTTTATTCGCGCGTCGCGCCACACCATCGGGACGTTGGTGCCGGCGAGCACTCCGGTGAGCTGCGAGAGCGTGCTCAATTTGGCGTGCTCGAAGACCGTGGCGGAATTGGACGCGACGAGATCCGCGCCGACCGGGGCTACGTAGAGCTCGATGCGACCGGTAGAGATGTCGACATAGGTTCGGTGATCGAGCCAGCCCATCACGGCGTGGTGCTTGGGGTGTGGCAAGTAGAAGCCGAAGCCGCGATCGTCGACGGCGTTTACCATCTTCACGCCGGCGCCCTTCGTCCCAGCGGTCAGGCCCGCGGCGTCGGCGGTCTTGCCATGAAACACGGTCCACGGCGGGATGAGATCGGAGTTCAGATCGACGGCGGGATAGACCGATAAGAAGGTGTCCCCGTGCGGGTAGACACGCGAGTCCCAGTGAAAGAGAAAATCCGTCTTGGTGCCCGCGTACTCCTCACTGAGGAGCTCGCCGTCGGTGCCGATAATGGCCAATTGGGCCTTCGGGATCGTGGTCTCGAGCAATGGCAAATAGAGGTCCCGCACGAAGCTGACAGCGGACCTGTCCGCGAGCGGAGCTATCGAGAGCGACGTGAACGATTGAAAGGGTCCGATGGGATCCACCGCGTCGCCGGCGCCGGCGGTCGCGACGGTGATGGGCCCCGTGAACTTGCCAGTCTCGAGGACGACGCGGCCCCAGTGGATGTGGCTGGGGAGGCCACCGTCGCGGCTGCGCCAGCTGAACACGAAGCCGGTTCCGTCGAAGGCGACCGCGCCACCCGGAGCGCCATTGGTGCCGGCCGGATCGAGCGCGATGGGTGCGACGAGCTCTTTGCCGGCGAGGTCCGTGACCTTGAAGTAGTTCTTATAAGGAACGCCGAGCTGTTGATAGAGGATGCCGAGCACGCCGCCGTGAATGGCAATCCGAGAATGCAGCGTCTCTACGTCGGAGCCGACGAGCTTGACGCGGTCTTCCACCGGGCGAAACGCGCCGTCGAGCCGTTGCAGATAAACCTCGGCGAGCGGCAGAGAGCGGTCATGCCAGGTGACATAAAGTTTGTCGCCATCCCGGTGGAGCAGCGGCGAACCGCCATAGCCGACCTTATCGAAATCGGTGAAGCGAATGCCGGCCTCGCCAACGACGAGCGCCGCCGAGCTCTGGACGTTGATGCCGTCGCCGTCGGCCTTTACCAAGAGCTCGAGCGCGCCGTCGGGGAGGGCCGCGATCGGCAACGCCGCCGTCCAGGTGCCGTCGCCGTCCGCGTCGCTGGCCGCGAATTCCGTGCCGCCGCTGACGAGCGTCACCTTCTCGGCGATGCCCGTGACCGCGAGGTGAATGGGCACTTCCGCATAGACGCTGCGGCTCGCGAACATCGCGCCGTCGATGGCCTGGGCAAACGCGACGCTCTCGAGCTTTACGATCGGCTGACCACCGCTACCGCCGCTGGCTACAGCGCCGCCGCTGCCACCTGGGCCCGCGCCGCCCGCGCCCACTGGCATCGTGTCGGACAATGAGCACGCGAGCACCGCGAGGGCGGTAGTGGCCAATGCCAATGTCCGTGTGCACGCGAGACGGGAAGCGCCGGGGCGAGGTAGGCCGAAAGGAGCGCGCGCAACTTTCTTGGTAAGGCTCATAGGTGCCGAACGGTAGCACGCCAGGCAAGCACGACTGCCTCCCCTGCCCGGCGCACGGCACCGTGATTCTGCGACACGTGATCACGCGGTTCAATTGGTCCTCGATTCGGGCAGATCGCGCGATTAGGGTCCCCGCGTTCATGCCTAGTTCATTCGATCCCACTCTCAAGCTCGCCCTGCCGAAGGGGCATATGCAACGCGGCGTCGTCACGCTGCTCGAGGACGCGGGGATCGGCGTGCGGCTCGCGGAGCGCGGCTATCGACCGGTGGTGTCGCTGCCGGACACGGTCACCAAGGTGCTGAAGCCGCAGAACATCATCGAGATGCTGCATATCGGCACGCGCGATGTCGGGTTTGGCGGGGCCGACTGGGTAGAAGAGCTGGAGGCCGACGTCGTGGAGCTGCTCGACACCGAGCTCGATCCGGTGCGGATCGTGGCGGCAGCACCCGAAGAGCTGCTCGTCGATGGCGCGCTGCCGACCCGCCGGGTCGTCGTCGCCTCCGAGTACGAACGGCTCGCGCGCGGATGGATCGCGCGGCGCGGGCTCGATGCGACCTTCGTGCGCTCGTATGGCGCGACCGAGGTGTTTCCGCCGGAGGACGCCGACTGCATCGTCGACAACACCGCCACGGGCGCGACGCTGGCGCAGAACGGGCTGGCGATCATCGATGAGCTGCTGCGTTCTTCCACGCGCCTCTATGCCAGTCGCCGGGCGCTCGAGGTGCCGCACAAACGCGCCGCGCTGGAAGAGCTGGTGCTGGTCTTGCGGTCGGTGCTCGACGCAAGGAAGCGCGTCATGCTCGAAGTGAACGTGGCGGCGAGCGCGCTCGCGAGCGTGATTGCGGCCTTGCCTTGCATGCGCCAGCCGACCGTGTCGCCGCTCGCCGGTTCGGACGCATTTGCCGTAAAAGCCGCGGTTCCACGCGAGTTGCTCCCGCGGCTCATCCCCGAGCTCAAGGCCCGCGGCGGCACCGATATCGTGGTGTCGCGCCTGATGCAGATCGTGCCGTGAGCGGGCAGCGCGCTGCCATGAAGCCGAATCCCGTCATCGCGCGCCAGGGCAGCTATCACGTGCCGCGGCACGGTGCGCCCATCGACTTGAAGCTCGACAGCAACGAGGGGCCGCTGCCACCCGTGGGCTTGCTCGCTGCGCTGGAGTCAGCAGAGCTGTTGCGGCGCTATCCCGACGCGCGCGCGCTCGAACGCAAGCTCGCGGCTCGCCTCGGAGTCGGGCCCGACTGCGTCTTGACGACCTGCGGCGCCGACGATGCGCTCGCGCGGGCATGCCAAGCGCTGTTGTGGCCGGGTCGCGAGCTCGTGTTGCCGGTGCCCACCTTCGAGATGCTTCCGCGCTACGCGGCGCTCGC
Source organism: Myxococcales bacterium (assembly GCA_009692485.1). Taxonomy (GTDB): domain Bacteria; phylum Myxococcota_A; class Polyangia; order Polyangiales; family Polyangiaceae; genus SYFR01. The sequence continues at coordinate 106,754 of SHZB01000001.1, read as the reverse complement.
GGGCGCGACGGTGCGCGAGGTGCCGTGGCCAACGGGCGCGTATCCCGTGGATGCGGTCCTGCGCGAGCTGAACGCAAACACGGGGGCGGTCGCGCTCGTCACGCCGAACAATCCTACCGGCGCGGCGATCACCGCGGGCGAGCTTCGGCGCGTGGCCGAGGCCGCGGGCGATGCGGCGCTGTTCGTCGATCTCGCGTATGCCGAGTTCGCCGACGAAGACCTCACGCACACGGCGCTCGCATACGAAAACGCGCTCGTGTTTCGCACGCTGTCGAAAGCGTGGGGCCTCGCCGGACTGCGGGTCGGCTACGTCATCGCGCAGCCCTTGGTCATCGACTGGCTGCGTGGGACGGGGCAACCGTATGCCGTCAGCTCGCCGGCGGTGGCGCTCGCGATGCGATGGCTCGACGAGGGTGAGCCGCACATGCGCCGCCATGTCGCGCAGGTAAAGATCGAGCGAACGCGGCTCGGCGAGCGACTCGAGAGGCTCGGATGCGTGGCGCACCCGTCGCAGGCAAACTTCGTCCTCGCGCGGCCGAGGGACGCCGAGTGGTTCTGCGACGGGCTCGCGGGACTTGGGATCGCCGTGCGCATCTGGCCGGGCCACGGCAAGCTCGACGGCATGGCGCGCATCACGTGTCCGTCGGATGAACCAGCCTTCGCGCGGCTCTCGGCGGCGCTCGATGCGGTGCTCGCCCCCGAGGCGCTGCTCTTCGATATGGACGGTGTGCTCGCCGACGTGCGCGGGTCGTATCGGGAGGCGATCATTGCGACCGCAGCGAGCTTCGGCGCAGTCGTGACACACGAAGACGTGGCGCGAAAAAAGGCCGCGGGCGACGCGAACAACGACTGGCACCTGACCCACGCGCTGCTCCTTGAGCACGGGGTCACAGCGGCGTTCGCGGACGTGAAGGCGCGCTTCGAGTTGCTCTACCAAGGCGACGAAACGCAGGGAATTGCGGGACTTCACGAACAAGAGACGCTCTTGTGTGCGCGTGAATTGCTCGAGCGCCTCGCCGCCCGTCTGCCGCTTGGCATCGTCACCGGCCGACCGCGCGCCGACGCCGAACGCTTCCTCGCGCGCTTCGAGCTCGCGCCCTTGTTCAAGACGCTGGTGTGCATGGAGGACGCGCCGCTGAAGCCAAGCCCCGAGCCGGTGCTGCGCGCGCTCGCCCTGCTCAACGTGAGCTCTGCGTGGCTGGTGGGCGACACCCGCGATGACGTGCTCGCAGCCCGCGCGGCCGGGGTCGTGCCGCTCGGCTACAACGGCGATGGACTCGTCGCGGCCGGCGCGGGACGACTCTTGTCCACGCTCGATGAGCTAGAGCGGCTGACTTCCCTTCGCGGAGCGGGCTCGACGAGGCTATGAACGCCATCGCACACCGAGCGCTCGACTTCAGTTTTTGGAGCACCATCGACGAATCATGAACGCCATCGCCACCCCGCCACGACAGGCCACGATCGCGCGCAAGACCAACGAGACGAGCGTGGCCTTGTCGCTGAACCTCGACGGCACCGGCGTGAGCCGCATCGCGACCGGGATTGGGTTTCTCGATCACATGCTCACGACCCTCGTCAAACACGCGCGCTTCGATCTCGAGCTGAGCTGCCAGGGGGATCTCGAGGTGGACGATCACCACACGAGCGAAGACTGCGGGATCGCGCTCGGAAAGGCGCTCGATCAAGCGCTGGGCGAGCGGGTCGGGATCGCGCGCTTCGGTCATGGGTATGCGCCGCTCGACGAGGCGCTGGCCCGCGCGGTGATCGATCTGTCGGGGCGCCCGTGGCCGGCGATCAATCTCGGGCTGCGTCGCGAGAAGCTCGGCAACCTCTCGTGCGAGTGTGTGACCCACGTCATGCAGTCGCTCGCGATGGCGTCGCGCTCGGCGCTGCACGTCGAGGTCCTCAAGGGCGAGCACGATCATCACCGGGCCGAGGCCGCGTTCAAAGCGTTGGCAGTCGCGCTGCGGCAAGCCGTGGCGATCACCGGCACGGACATCGCCAGCACGAAGGGCGTCTTGTGACGCGGTGCTCTCGATGACGCGGTGCTTTCGATGACGCGGTGCTTGCGATGACGCGGTGCTTGCAATGACGCGGTGCCTTCGATGACGCGGTGCTTGCGATGAAGACATGCGCGTTCGCTCCGAGCGGCGAGGCGCTCTCGTGAGCGAGGTCATCGTCGTCGATACCGGCACGGCGAACCTCGCCTCGGTGTGCGCCGCCCTCGTTCGCGTCGGTGCCGCGCCCCGGCTGTCGACCGATGCGAGCGTCGTCGCCGCCGCCGAGCGCGTGGTGTTGCCGGGGGTCGGCGCGTTCGGTGCGGGCATGGCGCGGCTCGAGGCGACGGGGCTCGCCGTGGCGCTCACGAAGCGCGCGCGTGAGGGCCGAGCCCTGTTGTGCGTGTGTCTCGGCCTTCAGCTCTTGTGTCGCGAAAGCGAAGAAAGTCCCGGAATTTCCGGCCTCGGCGTGATCGACGCGGCGGTGCGACGATTTGAAGATCGCGCGGGGCTGGTCGTGCCGCAGCTCGGCTGGAACCTGGTCGAGCCCGCCCTGGACTCGACGCTGCTCGCGAGCGGGCATGCCTATTTCGCGAACTCGTATCGGCTCGATGCGCTCCCCGCTGGCTACTCGGGGGCGCTCGCCGTGCACGGAAGTCCCTTCGTCGCCGCGCTCGAAAAGGGGGCGTTGCTCGCGTGTCAATTTCATCCCGAGCTGAGCGGCGCATGGGGACACGCGCTGCTCGGGCGCTGGCTCGCGAAGGTGCGCGCGTGCTGACGATTCGCGTCGTCCCGTGCCTCGACATCGACGCCGGTCGCGTCGTGAAGGGCGTGCGCTTCAGCGGGATGCGCGATGCGGGTGATCCGACCGAGCGTGCCCTCGCGTACGAGGCGCAAGGTGCCGACGAACTCGTGATGCTCGATGTCTCGGCGACGCCGGAAGGGCGCGGCAATGCCACCGAGACGGTGCGTCGGGTGCGCGCGGTCCTCGGAATTCCGCTCACGGTGGGCGGCGGCGTGCGCACCATCGAAGATGCGCGCGCTCTGCTCGAGGCGGGGGCCGACAAGGTCGCGAGCAACACGGCAGCGGCGCTCGAGCCGTCGCTGCTCGACCGACTCGCCAGGACCTTCGGCAGTCAATGCACGGTGCTCGCGCTCGATGCCGCGCGCCGCCAAGATGGCGCGGGCTGGGAGCTGGTCGTGCGCTCTGGCAAAGAGCGAACCTCGCGCTGCGCGGTCGCGTGGGCACGAGAGGCGGCGTCACGCGGCGCCGGAGAGATCGTGCTGACGAGCTGGGATCGCGACGGCACGCGCGCCGGTTACGACATCGAGTTGATCGGGGCTGTCACGAGCGCGGTACGCATCCCGGTGGTCGCGTCGGGCGGCGCCGCACACGCACAGCACATGCTCGAGGCCGTGCGCGCGGGGGCAAGCGCAGTGCTCGCGGCATCGATCCTTCACGACGGCGAAGTCACCGTCGGCGATCTGAAGCGCGCGCTCGCCGCCGCGGAAATCCCGGTGCGAATGTGATCCTTGCGGCGCCGTACTCGACGCCGGAACAGAGCCCGGTGCGAATGTGATTATTCCTTCAATCGATTTGATGGGCGGCCAGACCGTGCAGCTCGTCGGGGGGCGCGACTTGGCGCTCGAGGCCGGCTGCCCGCTGCCGATCGCGGAGCGCTTCGGGGTCATCGGCGAGCTGGCGTTGATCGATCTCGATGCGGCGCTCGGCACGGGTGACAACCGCGCGCTGGTCGAGCGAGTGTGCCGGGTCGCACGCTGCCGCGTCGGAGGCGGGATCCGCAGCGTCGCGCGTGCTGTCGAAGCGCTCGATGCCGGCGCGGAGAAGCTCATCCTCGGCACCGCCGCAACTCCGGAGCTGCTGCGTCAATTGCCGAAATCACGGCTGATCGCGGCGCTCGACGCGCTCGACGGAGAGGTCGTCGTCGAGGGCTGGCGCACCAAGACCGGCGCGAGCGTGCCCGAGCGGATGCGCGAATTGCGTGATGTCGTCGGCGGGTTTCTCGTCACCTTCGTCGAGCGCGAGGGCCGGCTCGGAGGCACCGATCTCGAGCGCGCAAGAGAGCTGCGCGACGCCGCCGGAGACGCTTCGCTCACGATCGCCGGAGGCGTCACCACGGTCGCGGAAGTCGCTGCGCTCGACAAACTCGGCATCGACGCGCAAGTCGGCATGGCGCTCTACCAAGGCCACATGGAGCTCGGCGATGCGTTCGCGGCACCGCTCGTCAGCGATCGCGCGGACGGCCTCTTTGCGACGGTCGTCGTCGATGAGCACGGGCGCGCGCTCGGACAATGCTGGTCGAGTCGCGAGAGTCTGCGTGCTGCGATCGCGACCCGCACCGGAATCTACCATTCGCGCCAACGCGGCCTCTGGCACAAGGGCGCATCGAGCGGCGCCACACAACGGCTCGTGCGCGTGGACCTCGACTGCGACAGAGACGCGCTGCGCTTCACCGTCGTGCAGGCAGGCCCGGGCTTTTGCCACACCGGCACAACGAGCTGTTGGGGTGCGCTCGGCGGCATGCCCGCGCTCGCTGAGGTGCTGCGCGGCCGCGCCACCGACGCACCAGCGGGCTCGTACACCGCGCGGCTCCTCCACGAGCCCGAGCTGCTCCGCAAGAAGCTCATCGAAGAGGCGGGCGAGCTTGGTCTTGCGGCGAGTCACGACGAGGTCGCGCACGAGGCGGCCGATGTCCTCTATTTCACGCTCGTCCGGATGGCGAAGGCCGGCGTCTCGCTCACCGAGGTCGAGCAGATCCTCGAGGCACGCGCACGCAAGATCACGCGCCGGCCCGGGGACGCGAAGTGAGCAGCTTGAAGCTCATCGCGATCGCGAAGCTCGAGCGATTCGTCGAGCGGCGCGAGGGAGACGCGAAGTGAGTGGCTTGAAGCTCATCGCGCTTGCGGAGCTCGAGCGATTCGTCGAGCGGCGCGCGGCCATCGACACCGACACGCTCGCGGCTGCTAGCCAAATCGTGAACGACGTTCACGCCGGGGGTGATGCCGCGCTTCGTCGCTACGCATGCCAGCACGACGGCCTCGGCGACACCGATGCGCTCGTCATTCCGCGAGCACAGCTCATCTATGCGCTCGCGTCACTCGGCTCCGATGCGCGCGGCGTGCTCGAGCGTACAGCAGCGCGAATCACGCGATTTGCCGAGGCCCAACGCGCGTCGCTCGCCCCACTCGAGCTCGCCGTCGCGGGTGGCAGCGCGGGCCACACGATAGCCCCGGTCGAGCGCGCGGGATGTTATGCGCCCGGCGGCGGCTATCCCCTGCCCTCGAGCGTGCTCATGACCGCGATCACCGCGCGCGTCGCCGGCGTTCGGTCGGTGTGGGTCGCGAGCCCCCGGCCTACACAAGTCACGATGGCCGCCGCCGCGCTCGCGGGCGCCGATAGTTTGCTCGCCGCAGGTGGTGCCCACGCCATCTCCGCGCTGGCTTACGGCACGGCCTCGATCCCGGCCGTCGACATCATCGTCGGCCCCGGAAATCGCTGGGTCACCGCCGCCAAGAAGCTCGTCCATGGCCGCGTCGCGATCGATATGCTCGCCGGTCCAAGCGAGCTGGTCGTGCTCGCGGACGAGGCCGCTGATCCCGAGCTGATCGCCGCCGATCTGCTGGCGCAAGCCGAGCATGCGAGCGACGCCTTGCCGATCGTGATCACGACCACGCGGGCGCATGCCGAAGCGGTCAATCGTGCGCTCGCGACTCAGCTCGAAGGGCTCTCGACTCGGGAACTCGCGGCCCGCGCGCTCGAAAACGGCTTCGCGTTGGTGTGCACGCCCGATGAAGGCATCGCCGCGTCGGACAAGCTCGCGCCCGAGCACCTCGAGGTCATGACCGCCGACGCACACGAGCGCTCGAAGCGGCTCTCTCATTACGGCGCCATCTTCATCGGCCCGGGCTCCGCGGAGGTCTTCGGAGACTACGGTGCCGGTCCCAATCACGTGCTGCCCACGGGCGGAACGGCGCGCTACACCGGCGGACTCTCGGTGATGACCTTTCTTCGTGTCCGCACCTTCTTGCGTCTCGACGGTACTGGCAATGATCGCGAACTCGCACGCGACGCCGCTATTCTGGCCCGCCTCGAAGGGCTCGAAGCCCACGCCCGCGCCGCCGAACGCCGAGCCGCGCCGTCCGCGAAGTCTGATATGTAGCTCGGCCCATGTCCCGTACGCGACCGACGAAGGTGGCAATACCGAGGCTCGGATTACCGCCAATGGCATTCCCGACTATGGCATTCCCGACTATGGCATTCCCGACTATGGCATTCCCGATTAGGGCATTACCTATTAGGGCAATTCCAACAATGGCATTACCGAGACTGGCATTTCAGACACTCGCGGCCGCACTTCTGGCGGCCGGCATTCTCGGCTGCGGGACGGACACGACGACCGGGTTCGAGACGCACACGAGTGCGGGCGGCGCGGGCGGCGGCAGCGCTGGGCAAGGGGCAAGCTCGGGCACGAACGGCACGAATGCGAACGGCACGGGCACTGGCGGCGCGGGTGCCTCGAATCCGAGCTCGGGCAGCGGCTTCGACGGCGTGATCGGCGGCGACCGGCCGGTCACGGTGCACGTTCCGCCCGGCTACGATCCAGCCGAGCCCGCGCCGCTGTTGATCTTGCTGCACGGCTACACGGCCAGCGGCAAGGTGCAGGAGATTTACCTCGGCTTCACCGAAATGGCCGACAAACACGGCTTTTTGTACGCGTATCCCGATGGCACCTTCGACAAGCGCGGACAGCGATTCTGGAATGCCACCGACGCATGCTGCAACTTCAACGGCAGTGACGTGGACGACTCCGGCTACCTGCGTCAGGTCATCGACGAGATCAAGCAGGCGTACACGGTCGATGCCAAGCGCGTCTATTTCTTCGGCCACTCGAACGGCGGCTTCATGTCCCATCGCATGGCGTGTGAACATGCCGACGCCATCGCCGCCTTCGGCTCGCTCGCGGGCGCGACGTACAAAGACGAGACGCAATGCAAGCCCAGCGAGCCGGTCACTGCCCTCGTCGTCCATGGCTCGCTCGATCCGACGATCCTCTATGGAGGCGGCAAGCTCTTCGGCGGGGAGTACCCGGGCGCGCTCGAGACTTCGGAGACCTGGGCCATGCTGAACGGCTGCTCGCTCACGGCCGACGAGACGCCCGCGGACAAAGATCTCACGGTCATCGTGGGCAGCGAGACGAAGGTGACGCGCTGGGACATCGGCTGCGAGGGCGCGAGCCTCGTCGAGCAGTGGAAGCTCGTCGGAAGCCAGCATTTGCCGGGCTTCAAGGGTGAGTTCAAGGCTGCCTTGTTCGACTTCTTCCTCGCGCACCCGAAGCCCTGAGCGGCGGCGGTATTGCCATGAGCTATGAGCCTCTGCCGTGAGCACCGCGGCGGCCCCATGAGCAGCGAGGCGTCGCACGTTTCGGACGAACCCCCGCGGCTCAACGTCGCGCGGCTGGTCGCGCTCGTGTGCGTGATTGTCGGGCTCATCCTCCTTGGCCGATACCTCATCAAGACACAGGGGCTCGATGCCGCGGTCCTTCGCGCGAAGGCACAGGGAGCGGGGGCTTGGGGCGCGCTCGGATTCATCGGCGCGTTCGGCCTCGGCGTGACGCTTCACGTGCCCGGCGCGATCTTCGTGAGTGCCGGCGTGCTGGCGTATGGGCCAGAGCTTGGCTTCGTATTGAGCCTGATCGGCGCGCTCATCGGCGTGTCGGCCAATTTTTTTACGACGCGACTCGTCGCTGGGCAACAGCTCTCTGCGATCAAGAGCCCGCGCCTGCAAAGGTTGCTTCGCTACGTCGATGAGCGGCCCATCCTCGCCGTCCTTGCGCTCAGAACCATCGCGTTCGTTTCGCCGCCGCTCAATACCGCGCTGGCGATGAGCCGCGTGCGCTACGTCGACTTCGCGATCGGCTCCGCCCTCGGGCTCATCGTGCCGATGGCGGTCGTCACGCTGCTGCTCGAGCGACTGCTCGCCTCGCCGTGGCTCGTGCGCCTTCTGTTCGAATAACGGCTACGTCACACGCTCACGGGCAGGCGATCTCGGTGCAGGAGACGACTCCGTCTTCATTGCAGGTGCAGGTGTTGCAGCCGTCCGTCGCAGGAAACGAATCGCCGGTGTTGTAGCTCTTGCCCGCGTAGGTACAGCCGAAGCAAGGTAGCTCGGTGCATACGACCTGCGCGCCCGCGTTCGTGCCGGCGCAGGTGCAGGTGTTGCAGCCGTCGCTGGTCGGGAACGACTCGCCGATTGGGTACTTCACGCCGCCGTAGAGACAGCTGGTCGCGCAACTTTGAGAGAAGCACTGAATTGCGCCCGCGGCGATGCAGGCGCAAGTGCCGCAAGTTCCGGCGTCGTTGTTCGGCCAATCTTCACCCACTTGGTAGCTCTTGCCGCCGGAGCAACAAGCGCCGGTCGCGCACGCGGGTTTCTCGCTGCACGTGATCGAGCCGTCCTCGTTGCAGATGCACTCGGTAGAGCCATTTTCGTAGCTATCGCCGGGGCCGTACTTGCGTCCATCGAAGTAGCAAGATGGCTCGGGATCTTTGCAACCCCCGACGAGGGCGAGTCCCGCAGCGACGACGAATGAGCCCATGGCACTAGCCATGATCCGACTGCTCGCGGCGGGATTGCGCTTGCCTTGATTGCCAATGAGCCGACTGGTCACTTGTCCATGAGCAAGTTCGCGAACGGCAACTTCGCGACGGCTCATTGGCTGATTGGCAAGTTCACGATTGCCCATTTGCCGATCACCAACTTCGCGATTGCTCATGGAGAGATTGGCAAGTTCACGATTGCCGATTTGTCGAAACAGCTTCTTCATGGTGTCCTCTCGATCTCAGTTCGATCGTCGTCGCGCAATCAATCGGGCGCAGCAGAGCCAGCGGGAGTGCTCCCTCTTGGGCCGCTGCGGGCATCGCTCGGATCGTCGGCGGCCACCATGCCCGTGTTCGATGGGAGCACCTCGAAGTCGAGCGCCTCGGGTGTGACCGCGGAAGCGCCGGCGAAGCGCAGGTGCACGTGATCGACGTGCCACGGCGAGTGACGCAAGAGGCGACCCTCGGAGAGCTGCGCAAACGTCGCGGCGCCCACGAGACCCCGCTCGTAGAGCTTGGCCAATGCCTCCCGCACTTCGGCGATGTACGCCCGATCGAGCAGGATTGCCTCGATTTCCGCGTGGGGCCTTGGCCCGTGGCCGCTCGGGCTCACCGCCTTCGGCCGATGCCGGCTCGCGTCGTCTTCAGCGCGCCGCGGCCCGTCGATGAGCGTCGCGAGAAAATACGCCATCCGCTCGGCATCGAAAGCCACGACGCTGTCCTCGGCGCACTCCGCGCGATCCGGCGGCGTGCGGACGACGCGGCAGCGCGTCCAGATCCGCGAGCTGCCTTGCATCGACGGCAGGCCGAGATCCACGTCGCGCCCGCCTTCGTGGCTGATGTGGCGGCGATGGCCGAGGTCGGTCGCCGGCCGTCCGCCGTTCCACTGGCTGGCGTCCCCGATGGTGATCGCGTTGCGCCGAAAGCGCCGCTTCGTTCGCTTGAACGCACGCTTGAGCGCGGCAGCCACGTCGGCACGCACGAACGAGTACCGCGGCGGCGTCTCGAGCTGATAGCCGGCACGCCCCTCGGTCGGCGATGGAAAGCCCACGAGCGGAAGCGCTTCGGCGGCAGCTCCGTCGATCGATGGAAAGCGTTCCGCGACGGCGCGCAGCACTTGCACGGAATGGTCGACGTCGATGACGACGAGGACTTCCGCGGTCCGGCGCGGCGTCTCGAACGACACGAATGCGGGCAAGCGGCCGTCGTCCGCGAGTGCGCCGGAGCGCAGCCGCGTGAGCCCAGGCCCGCCGATGATCGTGAGCTTGCGGAGCGCCCCAGCCGGCCCGCGAACGCCGATGGTCACATGGTGCCGCGCCGGGACGGCGACGTGCACGGTCCAGCGGCCGGGTAGCAACGTGAGCGAGTCCTGCTCAAGCCCAAGCTCGATGCGCTCGCCCAGGAGCGACCGGGCGCGGGTCAAGCGAACATCACCAACGCTCGCGGAGCCCTCGCTTCTCAGTCGACTCGCGTGACCCGTTCGCAGTTGGTCTTTGCCAAGTTCGCGTTCCAACGCGGGAGCCAGTGCGTCCTCGTGGTCATACGGGATCTGAAGCGGCGCTTCTGTGAGCGAGCTTCGTGCATGCAAGCCCGGCTCGATACAGCTAACGAGCCCCAAGAGCGCGAGTTCCGAGAAGCGACGCCCGAGCCGCATGCCCGAACGGTAGCACGCACGCACTTCGCGGAAGCGAAGCGTTCCTGAGGAACAGAGCGCTGCTTCTCTCACGAACAGAGCTGCTTCGTGAAACGCCGGAAAACCCGGGGAAAGATGGCGATCCCAGCGGGAATTGAACCCGCGTTACCGACGTGAGAGGCCGGTGTCCTAACCGCTAGACGATGGGACCTTCAGGGTTGGGGAACTAGGATTCGAACCTAGATAACAGGATCCAGAGACCTGTGTCCTGCCGTTAGACGATTCCCCAGCGGGCTGTCAAGCGACGCCCCCCGAGCGACGCGCGAAAGAGCGTTCATGGCGCCTTGGCCACGAACGGCGGTGGAATCTAATCGACGATGACGGCAAGTCAAGCGCGCGGAAGGGGCGCGCGGAAGGGGCGCGGAAGGTACGGCGCGCGCCAGTTTTGACCTGCATTCACTTGCGCGGCTACACTCAGCGCGGATGCCGTCGCCCCCGCAACGCAGAGCGGACGCCCAGGGCGCGCGCGAAGTCACGGTCGAGATCGGAGCCGTGCTTTTTCGCGAGGGGGACGCGGGCGAGACGGTGTTCTTCATCGAGGATGGCGCGGTGAAGCTGTCGAAGCGCGCCGGTTCGGCCGAGGTGATCGTGGCAGAGTTCGGGCCGGGTGAGCTCGTCGGCGAGGTCGGCGTCCTCTGCAACCAGCCGCATGCCACGACCGCGACGGCGACGTGCGCGACCCGGTGCCTCGCAGTCGACGGCGGCACGCTCGAGGCCATGCTCGCGGGCGACATGGAGCTCACCGTCCGCCTCGTGCAGACGCTGGCCGTACACGTAGCTCGCGGTCATGAGCGCGTCGTGGCGAGAGCCGTGCGCGAGGACGTCACACGGGTCGCGCTGTTGATCGCGGGGCATGCCGAAAGCGCAACGCAGACGCCGGAGGGACGGCTCATCACGCGGCGGCTCGGCGAGCTTGGGGCGCTCGCTGGCGTCGAGGTCAGCGCGCTCGCGGCGGTTGGCACGGAGCTCGTGCGGGCGCGGCTCATTCGCATCCGCAACAATGGGCTACTGGTGCCCGAGGTCGCGCGGATATATGAGTGGGTGAAGTCCCGTTCCGCGCGCGCTTCGGGCGGCGGTGACGGTCACGACGCGAGCATGGAATCGAGCAGGCATGGAGCTTAGGGTTCTCGGCTGTCACGGCGGTGAGTCGCCGCGGCACCGCACAACCTCGTTCCTCATCGACGAACGCCTCGCGCTCGATGCTGGCGCGCTCACGAGCCGCCTCGAGCTCGCCGAGCAGGGGCGTCTTGAGTTTGTGCTCGTCACCCATTCGCACCTCGATCACGTGCGAGATCTCGCGACGCTTGCGGACAATCGCTGCCAGCTTGGCCATCCGCCGCTCTCGGTTTGCGGCACGCGCGAGACGCTCGACAGCCTGCGCCGACACTTCTTCAATGACCGGCTGTGGCCCGACTTCACGCGCATTCCTTCGCCGACTGAGCCGACGATCGTTTACCGCGAGCTGGCGCTCGAGGCGCCGACGCTCATTGGGCGCCATCAGGTGACGGCCGTCGCGGTGAGCCACACGGTCGATACCTGCGGCTTCCTCGTCGATGACGGCAAGAGCGTGATCGCGGTGAGCGGTGACACCGGCCCGACGGACCGGCTCTTCGAGGTCCTGAACCAAACGGCAAATCTGCGCGCCCTGCTCATCGAGGTGAGCTTTCCGAACGGGCAGCAACACCTCGCCAGCGCGAGCGGCCATCACACGCCGCAGACGCTCGCCGCGGACCTCCGCAAGCTCAACGCGCCAGCGGATTTGCCGACGATGCTCTATCACATGAAGCCACCGTGTCAGGCCGAGATCGAGCGCGAATGCGCGAAGCTAGCGCGCTCGAATTTCCACGTGCTTGCCCTCGACGATCGCTTCGTTTTCTGAACTTCGTTTTCTGAACTTCGTTTTCTGAACTTCGTTTTCTGAAATCAGTCGTCGAAGTCGCCGAGCCTTGATTTGCCGCTCGCGGTTTTGCGCAAGCAAAGGACGGCCCCGCCCTCTACGGCACCGAGCCCATCGCGCTGGCTGACGGGAACGATCTCGTCCTCGCCGAGGAGATCGCGTTCTTCGCGGCTTGCCGCCGACTCGACGCGGGCGATGGCCACGGTGATGTTGTCCGTACCGCCAGCCTGATTGGCGCCGGCGACGAGCTGGTCGCAGCAGCCTTCGAGATCCGTGTGACCTTCCAGGATGACCTGGATCGCCTCATCGCTGAGCATTCCCGACAAGCCATCCGAGCACAGCAGGTAGAGATCTTCAGGCTCGGTTTCAAGGGTCAGGATGTCGACGAGAACATCCGGCCCGACGCCGAGCGCCCGCGTGATGTAGTTCGAAGGCAGCTCGCGAACTTGCTCCGCGCTCATCCACGGCGCGACCTCACTCATGTCGTTTGCAAGCGAATGGTCGGCGGTCAGCTGTGTGAGCTGGCCCTCGCGCAGCCGATAACAGCGGCTATCGCCTACGTGCCCGATCACGACCTGGCGACCGTCGGGCGTGAACACAAGGACGACGATGGTGGTACCCATTCCGGTGTCCGAAGCGATCTCGCGCGCGCGCTCGAACACGCGATGATTGGCGAGCCGGACCCCCGTGACGATCAAGTTCTCCTCCTCCGAGAGCTCGTGATCGTAGGGCATCGGCCGGGCTCGTCCGCCGCTCGCGGACTGGCGAAAAAAACCCTCGAACGCGGTGACAGCCAGCGCGCTTGCGAGATCGCCAGCGCTATGGCCGCCCATGCCGTCCGCCACGACCGCGACGCGGTGGCGCGGGTAGATGACGAACGAGTCCTCGTTGCGCTCGCGGACCATCCCCACGTCGCTGAGCGCGGCGAACAACGTGTTCATGGACGAATCGATCGCGTGTCAGCGTGCATCGTGGTTCGCGCGACCGTGCCAGAGTGACGGGGCCCGGCACTATAGGGCCACGGTGAGCGGAGGCCCTAACGAAAGGGCACGCCACGAGTTCGTTGACGTGGCTTGGGGGCTGCAACTATAAGCGCGGCCCCTTTCCCCTCGGGGCGGCTCCGCACGCCCTGGTCCACACGCCCCATTTCCGAGAGGACGCAGTCGCAGTCGTGTTCGGTAAGAGCATGAGCATCTTCACAGGCAACGCGAACCCCGCGTTGGCCGTTGAGATTTGCAAGTACTTGGACTGTCCACTTGGCCGTTCGAGGGTGACGCAGTTCTCGGATTTCGAGACCTTCGCGGTCATCGAAGAGAACGTGCGCGGCGTGGACGCGTTCGTCGTGCAACCGACCTGCGCTCCGGTGAACGACCGGGTGATGGAACTATTGATCATGGTGGACGCGTTGCGCCGCGCCTCGGCAAGCTCCATCACGGCCGTCATTCCGTATTACGGCTACGCGCGCCAGGACCGAAAGGTCGCGCCCCGCACACCGATCAGCGCGAAGCTGGTCGCGTCCCTGCTCGAGGCATCGGGGGTAGACCGCGTGCTCTCGGTCGATCTCCACGCGGGGCAAATCCAGGGGTTTTTCGACATTCCATTCGATCATCTCTTCGCCATGCCGGCGATGCTGCAGAGCCACTTGATGGAGCACTACAAAGGTGCGGTGGTCGTCTCGCCGGACGCTGGCGGTGTGGAGCGCGCGCGCGCCTACAGCAAGCGCCTCAACGGGACCCTCGCGATCATCGACAAGCGCCGCGAGCGCGCCAACGAGTCCGAGGTGATGAACATCATCGGCGACGTGGCCGGCAAGCGCTGCGTCGTGGTCGATGACATCCTCGACACCGCCGGAACGATGTGCAATGCGGCGCGCGCGCTCATCGCAGCAGGCGCGGCCAGCGTCTCGGCGAGCGTGACCCATCCGGTGCTCTCCGGACCGGCGATCGCCCGCATCGAAGAGTCACCGCTCGAAGAGGTCATCGTCAGCAACACGGTGCCGTTGTCGGAAGCCGGCAAGGCCTGCAAAAAAATCAAAGTCGTGAGCGTCGCCCCGCTCTTGGCCGAAGCTATTCGCCGCATTCATCACTCCGACTCGGTCAGCTCGCTATTCGTGTGAGTCGCACCGCACCCGAGGACACGTCATGGAACAGATCACGCTCAAAGCCACTCCCCGCACGGTGCTCGGTTCGGCCGGCTCGCGCCGACTTCGCATCACCGGTCAGGTCCCCGCGATCGCCTACGGCAAGGGAGAGAAGAATCTCGCGCTGATGGTCGGCCACAACGAGCTGCGTAAGGCGCTCGGCTCGCCGAAAGGCCGTAACGCGCTCGTGCATCTCCAGCTTGACAGCGGCTCGCTCCCCGTCATGGTGCGCGACTTCAGCGTGCACCCCATCACGCGAAAGCTGCTGCACGCCGACTTCATCACGGTCGATGTGAACGCGCCGATCGAGGTCGAGGTCCCGTTCCGTGCGATCGGCAAGGCCAAGGGCGAAGCCGACGGCGGCGTGGTGCTCGTGGCCTCACGCACGCTTCATGTGCGCTGTCTTCCGCCGCTCATCCCGGCTGGTTTCGAGCTCGACGTCACTCCGCTTGAAATGGGGGACTCGTTCCGCGTCAAGGATCTCATGCTCCCCGCTGGGGTCGTGGTGCTCCTTCCGGCAGAGCAACGCATCGTGTCCGTGAAGGCACCGCGCGCCGCGGAAGAAGCAGCCGTCGCGGAGACGGCCGCGGCCGTAGCTCCCGCCGCCGGGGCACCACCCGCTGTGGCCGGAAAGGGCGCGGCAGCAGCACCTGCGAAGGGCGCGGCAGCGGCACCTGCGAAGGGCGCGGCAGCAGCTCCCGCGAAGGGCGCGGCAGCGGCACCGGCGAAGGGCGACAAGAAGAAGTGAGCCGCGCGGGCCAATCTGGTCCGCTGACTCGCTGAGCTCGCGTGACGGCAAGGCCCCTCGGCTTCACGCTCATGCTGCTCGTCGTCGGCCTCGGCAACCCCGGGAAGAAGTACGCGGCCAACCGGCACAACGTCGGTTTCATGGTGGTGGACGAGCTCGCCCGGGGCGCCCGCGCGGAGGCGTTTCGCGGCAAATTTTCCGGTGAGCTTGCACGCGCGTCGCTCGGCAAAGAAGAGGCGTGGCTGTTCAAGCCGCAGACGTACATGAACCTGTCGGGTGACGCAGTGCAGCCGTGCGCGGTGTTTCACAAGATCGAGCCCGGCTCGATCATCGTGGTGCACGACGAGCTCGATGTGCCGTTCGGCGAGGTGCGGCTCAAGCTTGGCGGCGGGCACGCGGGGCACAACGGTTTGCGGTCGATCATGCAGCGCCTCGGCACCGGAGACTTCCTCCGCGTGCGGATTGGCATCGGACGGCCCGCCGCAGATTTCCGCGGGGACGTCGCCGATTGGGTGCTCTCGGACTTCAGCGCAGGAGAGTGCGCCGAGCTCGATCATTGCTTGCAATCTGCGATGAAGAGTGTGCTAGACATCGCCGCCCGCGGCCCCGAAGCCGCAATGAAAACAAGCAACACTCGACCGAAAAAGAGCCGCCCCCCCGAAGCCCCGCCGACTGGTTGAGCGAACGCGCTGAGCGAACGCGCTGAGCGAACGCGCAGAGCAACAGGGTTGACGGACTTTTTCGATCCCTCGCTCCATGGCAATCACGAGGCCGCTGCGCCTCATGACGGAAGCCACGGGGCCGTTAGTCCAGGAGGATTCATGAGCCGAGTAGCATTGGCGCAGGGCCACGCCCGAGAGTTCGAGACGATCTACATTCTCAGGCCCAACATCGAGCGTGAAAAGGCAACCGACGTTGCCGGCAAGCTCAACGACGCGATCACCACCACGAAGGGCGTCTTGACGACGGTCGAGCTGTGGGGGCAGCGGCGTCTCGCGTATCCCATCGCGAAGCATCACCGCGGCGTCTACGTGTTCATGAAGTACCTCGGCAAGGGTGACACCGTGGCCGAGATCGAGCGGCAGCTGCGCTTGTCGGACAGCGTGCTGCGCTATCAGACGATCCAGCTCCGCAACAACGTTCTGCTCGAGACCGTGACTGAGCGGGCGGACCTCGCGAGCGTCAGCTTCGAGGTCGCGTTCGAACCCGACGAGCCAGAGTTCACGGTCGAGCGAGAGCTTGGCCTCGACGCCCAGGCCGCCGAGCGTCGCCGCCGCGACCGCGATACCGATCCCGAAGAATTCGACGGACTGAATGACGAAGAAGGCGCGGCCGCCGGCGCACGCAACCGCTGGGAGGAGAACTGAGCCGTGGAAACGAACGACGACTTCGATCGTGGCGATGACAAGGGCGACGGGCTACGCCGGCGCGGCCGCAAACGG
Source organism: Myxococcales bacterium (assembly GCA_009692485.1). Lineage (GTDB taxonomy): Bacteria > Myxococcota_A > Polyangia > Polyangiales > Polyangiaceae > SYFR01. Next base: position 90,219 of record SHZB01000001.1, on the reverse strand, counting down.
ATCTGCCGCTACTGCTCGGACAAGGCCATGCTGATCGACTACAAAGATCCGCAGGCGCTCGCATACTTCATCACGGAGCGCGGCAAGATCGTTCCGCGGCGCGTGAGCGGAGCTTGCAGCCTCCACCAGCGGGAGCTTGCCATCGCGATCAAGCGGGCGCGCATCATCGCGCTCTTGCCCTTCACCATGACGGACTGACGGAGACTCCATGCCTCGCAACTTGCAAGTCATCCTTAGCGAAGACCTTTCCAACGTGGGCGCCAGCGGTGAGCTGGTGAAGGTCAAGCCTGGTTACGCCCGCAACTTCCTGCTCCCGCGCGGGCTCGCGTCGATGGCGTCGAAAGAAAATGTCCGCCGCGTCGAGCACGAGAAGCGCGTCGCCGTGGCGCGTACCCAAAAGCAGCGTGCCGAGGCGCAAGCCGTCGCGCAGAAGCTAGCCGGCGTGAAGGTGAGCATCCAGGCGCAGGTCGGTGAAGGGAGCAAGCTCTATGGCTCGATCACCTCGCGCGACGTAGAGCAGGCGCTGGCGTTGCTGGGGCACGTGGTCGATCGTCGCAAGATCATCATGGACGCGATCAAAGAGCTCGGCACGCATCAGGTTCCCATCAAGATCGCTGCCGGCGTCGATGCCACGGTAGAGGTCGAGGTCGTCCCGCGCGCCTGAGCACTTCGGTCGAGAATCCAGCGTGAGCACGCCGAGCAAGCGCAAGCGCTGGAGCGACGAAAAGCCGCCGGAGCCGCCGGTCGTGGCAGGCCGCACGCCGCCGCACAATCTCGATGCGGAGGCCACCGTCCTGTCCGCGTGCATGCTCGACCGCGAGGCGCTCGACCGCGTCACGGAGCTGCTCGATCCGGATCATTTCTATAGCGAGGCGAACGGGATCATTTTTCGCGGCTGCCTCGAAGTCTCGCGGAAGACGCAGGTCGAGCCGGTGGCGGTGGCGAGCTGGCTGCGCGATCGCGAGCTGCTCCAGCGAGTCGGCGGTGTGGCATATTTGGCGCAGCTCACCGACGCGACGCCGGCGGTGTTCAACGTGGAGCACCACGCGCGCACCGTGAAAGAGAAGTGGCGCCTTCGTCGCGTGATCGCCGTGTGCCAGCAATATTCTGCGCAGGGCTACGGCGACGTCGGCGAGGCGCAGGACTATATCGATGCGGCCGAACAGGCGATCTACGACATCGCGAGGACGCCCGAGACCTCGACCGTGTTGCACGTTCGCGACGTGCTCACCGACACCTTCGACAAGCTCGTGCGCGCCAAGTCACGGGGCGATGGCATCACGGGCGTACCGACCGGCTTCTACGATCTGGACCGAAAGACCTCGGGCTTGCACGAGGGCGAGCTCATCATCGTGGCGGCGCGGCCGGGCATGGGCAAGACCAGCTTCGTCTTGAATGTCGCGGCCAACGTCGCGCAGTCGACACGAACCGCGGCTCCGGGCCCCGGCGAGGACGGCTACGGCGAGACCATCACCGAGCATCCGGGACACGGCGTGGTGATCTTCTCGCTCGAGATGCCCAAAGATCAGGTGGCGTTGCGCTTGTTGTGCGCGGAGGCGAGAGTCGACGTGGGCAAGGTGCGCGGAGCGTTCACGACGCCGCAAGACTGGAGCAAGCTCACCGGCGCGGCGGCGCTCTTGTCGAACCTGCCAATCTGGATCGACGACTCACCCGGCGTGACCATCCTCGAGGTCAGGGCGAAGGTGCGCCGTCTTCAGGCGGAGCGTCGCAAGCGCCAAGCCGAGGACGCGAACGCAGCAGGGCTGGGGCTCGTCATCGTGGACTACCTGCAGCTCATGCGCGGACGGGCCGGCGCGCAGAGCCGCGAGCAAGAGATCAGCGAAATATCGCGCGGGCTCAAAGAGATCTCCAAGGAGCTGAGCGTGCCGGTGATCGCGCTGTCGCAGCTCAATCGCGGCGTCGAGAGCCGCACCGACAAGCGGCCGATGCTCAGCGATCTGCGCGAGTCGGGCGCGATCGAACAAGATGCGGACGCGATCGTGTTCATCTACCGCGATGATTATTACGCGGAAAATGCGGGCGATTCGTCGATCACCGAGCTCATCGTCGGCAAGCAGCGCAACGGGCCGACCGGGACCGTGAAGGTGCGCTTCTTCAACAGCTACACGCGCTTCGAAAACCTTGCGCCGGGTGAATACGAAGAGGACCGGAATTGACCGTTCGGCTCGACGACAGTGACGCGTCGCTCGGGCTTGCGGCGTCGGCGCTCGCGGAGGGCAAGCTCGTAGCGTTTCCGACCGAGACGGTTTACGGCCTCGGCGCGCGCGCGGATGACGATGCCGCGGTCCGCGCGATCTTCAGCGCGAAGGGGCGACCGGAGACCAAGCCGCTCATCGTGCACGTGCGAGACGTGGCGCAGGCGCGAGGGTTCGTCGCTCACTGGCCCGATGAGGCCGCGCGTCTCGCGGAGGCGTTCTGGCCAGGTCCGCTCACGCTGGTCTTGCCGAAGGCGGCGCATGTCCTCGAATCCGTCGCCGCCGGAGGGAGCAGCGTGGCGGTGCGTGCGCCTTCGCATCCGGTCGCGATGCGGCTGCTCGCGCTCTGCCCGTTCGCGATCGCCGCGCCCAGCGCCAACCTCTCGGGCGAGCCGCCAGCGCGCTCAGCCGATGAGGTGCTGCTCGGGCTCGACGGACGCTTGGCTTACGTCGTGGATGGCGGAGTCACGGGAGCCGCATCGCCCTCGACGATTGTGGATTTGACGGCTCCCCGAGGGCCGGCGCGGGTGCTGCGCGAGGGAGCCGTTCGCCGCGATGAGCTCGCACGATTCATTCGCCTCGCGATGGTCGGGCTCGCGTTTGCGCTCGCGCCGTCGATGGTGACTTCCTCTGCGTGGGCATGGCCGCCGCCGGAGAAGCGGGCGTTGCCACTGCGGCTCGACGAAGCACCCGGCCTCGCGCTGCTCGAGCCTTCTCGGCGTCCGGAGGGAAGGCCCGATACTTTCTACGCGACTTACCGTCACGGCGACTACGGTCGCTGGCGCTTCCGCCTCTTGAGTACGCTCGATTGGGCGGAAAATACGGGCGTTTCGTCACAAATGCCGAGCGAAGATGCCTGGCTTTCGCGGCAGCTCGACGAGCCGCGAGGGTTCCCGCTGCTGGGCGATGAACGGCACTGGTTCGTGCGAAGCGCGCGCGAAGAAGCGCTCCGCGTCGATGATGCGTTGGTGCCGCCCTGGCTTCGAAGACTCGAGCCGAGCTGGGCCGAGTCGGTCCTGAGGCTCACGGGCTGCAGAGTCGGTGGGTGCACGCTGGGGGCCTCGTTTCCATCGTTCGCGTTCGAATCGTTGTGGACTGCGCTCGCGCCGCTGGCCTATCCAATCCCAGCGTGGCAGTGCCGTGAGCGCGCCACGATCGTACGAAGACTTGGGCAAGAACAGCGCGAGATCTTGCTCGTGCGTTGCGACGGATCACTCGCCGACGACGCCCTCGCAGAGCTCAGCATCCTCGCGCGCCCCGTCGACGCCGCGGCGGTGTCGAAGCTTCCCGATGAGCCGGCGCCGCATACGGAGCGCGGCGAGTGGGTGCCAGGCGTGCGTCTCTTGGAGCCGAGGCTCGTGTGGGTATTGAGCCAGCTTTCGCGCAGATTCCATGCGCGCCCCGTTTATCTCTACAGCGGCTACCGACCCGCGATCCGAGGCTCCGCGCGAGGGCATCAGAGCCTGCACGCGAGCGGTCGTGCGCTCGACATCGCGATCGAGGGTGTCACGAACGAAGATCTCTTGGCGGCATGCTGGGCATTGTCGGACACGGGTTGCGGCTATTACCCGAACAGTAAATTCGTGCACATCGACGTGCGCCCGCGCAGCACCGGAAGCGCCGTATGGGTCGACGACTCCGCGCCCGGCCATCCCTCGCGCTACGTCGATGCATGGCCGGCGGTCGTCGAGGGCGGCAAGGTCGTTTGGCCGCTATCTCCGCGCTATCCGTCGATCGCGAAATAAGAGCGCGTTTGGCCGCTGACGCTGACTCCGCGCTACTCGTCGATCGCGAGGTAGTACGCACCGAGACACATCTCGTCGGTCGTTCCCTCGCCCCAGTCGACGTCCTTGTTCGTGGGGTTGTCCCACGTGCACTGGAGGTGCAGTTCATCGCCCGGCGAGAGCAGCTTCGACTCGGCGAACCGGTAGGCGCCCTGCCAATGAAAGTCCCAGCGCGGAATGTCGAGCAGGCACTCGGTAGAGCCGTCGGCGCGTCGGATCTCGGTGCGCGCGGTCTGTCCGAGGACATGCATGTGGAGCGCCGCCGAGTAGAGCCGCAGCGGCTTGCCATCCGATAAGAACGGCGTCGGATCGAAGCCGAATTCGTGGCCGACGCCATCCGTCATGGCCGGGATGATCATCTTGCCGCCGTCGAGCCAACTTGGATTCGCCCATGGCTGCACCCAGGCCTTTCGCTCGACGGTCGCATCGAGCTTCAACTCGATTGAGGTGCGGTCCGGCAGCGCGCCAGAATTCAGCGTGTTGTAGTGAACCTGCAAGACGACCTTCGCGCCAGCCACGATCTCGATGCCGGTGCCGGGGACGAAGTCGTAGCCGAGTCCGCCAGGAGCCCACGAGCCGATCCAGCGTGCCTCGTTGTTCCCCGGGCCCCCGTAACAGGTATACCCAGCGCCCTCTTCGCCGGCGTCAAGCTTCTCGATCGCGGCGACATCCGCAGGCTCGATGAGGAACGCGATCACGTGGTGCACGACCTCGGACGTGCCCGGATTTGCGCGGAATCCGGTGACGTACGTCGTCTCGGTCTCAGGCCAATCGATGACGAAACAGCGGTAGTCGTCGGGCTCGACCTGCGCGACGTAGTCGACCGGCATCTCGAGCGTGCGGTCCGTGCGGCTCAGCCCGGTGTTCACGACCGGCGCTAGCTTCGCGGCCTCGGTGAGCGGATCGCCCTCGCGCGCGCCCTCGTCAACCCAGGCGGAGATCGTCGCGATTTGCTCGTCGGAGAGCGAGGGATCGCCGACGTATTCGGCACAGCCATCGCTCGCCAACCACGGCGGCATCGTGCGCTGCTCGACGGCGCTCTTGACCGCGAGGGCGACCTCTTTGGCACCGGCGAAGGAGTCGAGCGTGAAGGGGCCAATGCCGCCTTCGTGATGGCACTTGCCGCAGCGGCCATCGAGGATGGGCTTCGCCGCTTGGTAATAGGTAGTTCCCGTGACGTCGGGCTGGCTCGGGGAGCCACCCTGGCCATCGCCGCAACCGACGAGAACGAGCGCGAGCGACACGGCCCCGGCCGGGACCTTCGAGGGATGCTTCATGAAACTCCAGTGGGCGCTCAATCGCCGCGCTGCGTGGTGTTGGCGTACGGCGCTGAAGCTAACAGAGCGCTCGGGTGCTCATGATGCAAACTGCGGCGCGAGGCGGCGAGCTCAGTGGCCAGCGCCGAACGCGTTGCCCGAAAACGGCAGCACGGTCTTGAGATCTTCGTCGTTGAAACGCAGCTGCAACCCGAAAAAATAGTCGCGCCGATCTGCGTTCAAGAGGTTGTCGACGCCGCCGAGCAGCCAGAGCGATCGCACGAACTCGTAACCGAGCGCGACGCGCCATCGAGGCGTGACTTGCTCGCCGAAGCCGAAGAGATCTTGGCTCAGCTCGAGCCGGTCTCCGAGCAGGTGCAAGTCGATGCCGAGGCCACCGGTCGACTCCTTCACGCCGAAGCGACCGGTAACGGGACCGAGCCTCTTCGCGAACTGAAAGCTGAAGCGAAAGGCATTCGTCGTGACCGTGCGGATCTCACGATAATGCGGCGGATCATTGGGATTCGTGGTGTCGACGTCGATCTGCTCGATGCTGAGCTTGCCGCGCGGATCGTTGACGAGTTCGATGAGGTAGTACTTGTCCTCGGTCGGCTGCAGCCGCAACGCGACGTAGGCCTTGAGCGTGTTGGCAAGGAAGTTGTAGTCACTGCGCAGCCCGACGATCGTCTGCGTGCGCTTGAGGCCACCGACGAGATCGCCCACGCCCTCGACGACCTCTTCTACCTCGTCGATGAGCGCCTCGTCCTTGGAGAGTCTTCCGAGCGTGCCTTGACCTTTGTCGATGCGCTCGGCCACGCTGTTGGCATGCCCGAGCACGGACTCGAGGCTGGCGCTCGCACGGTCCACGCGCTCGATCGAACGTCGCAGCTCGCCGCCAGGTTTTCCGGGGTCGGACGGCTGCGTCGTCGCCTTCACGAAGGCGGTGACATCGCGGATGTTGGCGAGGATGGCCGCAAGCTCGGGGCGCGTGTCCGCGGAGATGCCGCGCATACTCTCCAAGGTCGCACGCACGTTTTCGCGATTCTCGGTGACGGTCTTGTCGAGCTGCTCGGTCATGGACGCGAGATGATCGAGGACCGACTCGAGCTTCTTCTGCCCGGTGTCGCTGCCCACCGTGTCGTGCAGGCTTTTGGTGATCCCCTTGACGTCGAGGAGGATGTCCTTGAGCTGATTTTGCAAGCTCTCGAAGGTGGCGTCCTGCATCAGGTGCGTGACCTCACCGCCGTCCGGGATGCGCTCGAGTCCGCGCGTACCCGGCGTGAGCACGATGAAGTATTCGCCGATCAGGCTCGTCGCCCGCTTGCCGATCGCCGCGTCGGCGTAGAGCGGATATTCGGGCCGCATGCGGATGTCGACACGCGGCTTTCCGTCCGCGAGCGCGATGTCATCCACGACGCCGACCTGCACTCCGGACACCATCACGCGCGAGCGCGGCGCGACGCCGGTGACGTCCGGGAGGTGGGCCCACACGGTGTAACCGCTGCCGGTGTCGGAGGCGCGCGACACGAAGCGGTAGCCTGCGAAAAGCGCGGCACAAAGGCCGACGGTCATCGCACCCACCTTCGCTGCGTCGCCGACTTCCGCCATCGCCCGCGGCGGAAGCTACCACGGTTTCTTGTACCCGCCGGGGCACGGGAGCCACGGTTTCTTGTACCCGCCGGGGCACGGGAGCTAGGTTGTGCCCGTGCGTCGCGTCGCAGCAATTCGTGCGTGGCCGCTCGCATGGACGCTGGCATTGACGCTGGCACCCGTGCTCGCTTCGGGGACGGCGGACGCAGGGTCGCCGAGCGCTCCGTTGCGGTGGTCGCATGAAGTTGGTGGGGCCGACCTTGCGCTGCCTCCGAAAGACGGACTCCTCGGAAAACTCTACGCACGCTGCGGCTCTCGGTCGCTCGCGCTCGATGGGGTCGCGCTCGCGCTTGCGACTGCGCGCGCCCGAGGCGAGGCTCGGCCCGCCGCCGCCGCCATCGCCGAGCTTGCCCAAGCTCGAGGCGTCGCGCAACCGTGGCCACGCGTGTGGTCACTCGCATCCGAGAGCCCGCGTGTGCTCGAAGAGAAATTCGATGCATGGCTCGAGCGCGGGACGAAGGCACCGCCGCCGGGCGTGAACCTGAGACGCTGCGGCCTCGCCGAGGAAATCGACGCCGCCGGCCGCACGATGATCACGGCAGCGACGGTCGATGTGCTCGCCGAGCTCTCGCCCTTGCCGCGCACGGTTCGCCAATATGGATGGGTCGATCTCTCGGCGCTCATCCATGCCGATGCGAGCGATGCGAAGGTCGTCCTACTCGATCCGACCGGGTCTCCGAAGCGTGTCCCGACCAGTCTCTCGCGCGGCCGCGTGCGCTCGCGCTTCAACCTCGATCGCGCGGGGGCGTGGACGATCCAAGTGCTGGCGACCCTCGACTCGGGTCCGCTTCCGGTGCTCGAAGCGCGGATTTTCGCGGGCGTCGAGCCATCCGACTCGCCCCCGCAGTCCGCCCCGGCTGCGCCCCGATCCGCCGGCGATCACGGCGATGCAGACGCTCTCGCTCGCCTCGTGGCAAGGTCGCGCTCCGGCGCGAAAGTCCCAGCGCTTCGCCGCGATCCCGCGCTCGACGTCCTCGCCCTCACCCACGCGCGCGCGATGCGACAGCGTCGCCAGGTGGCACACGATACCGGCGACGGCTCCCCTCGAGATCGCGTCCGCGAGGCGGGGGTCGTGCACACGCAGGTAGGTGAAAACGTCGCGCACGCAGCCGACCCCGCAGCCGCGCACCGCGCACTCTCGCTGAGCCCGTCGCATCGCGAAAACCTCGTATTCGCTGGCTTTCGGCGCATCGGCATCGGCACTGCCCGCGACCACGACGGGACCCTCTGGGTCACGCAGCTCTTCGCCGACTGAGGCGAGAAGAGCGTAACTTTCGGCGAACTGGGCCAGGCGCAGCGAGGCCTTCGCCGACGGAAGTGGAAGCGTTGAGCTGGCGGTGTTCATTTCGGTGGCGAGCGGCGGACCGGCCAAGCTATGCGTGCACGCGATGGACGCTCCTTTGCCACGCCCCTTCGAGCAGGCGTTCCGCGACGACTGCCCGTATCACCCGGAGGCACTGCTCCTCGACCGCCTCCTCGAGATCGATCACGACAAAAGCTTGGTGCGCTGCAGCTGGCCGACGACGGACGAGATGCCGCTGACGCGATCGCAACGAACGCACCCGATCCGGCACCCGCGCCACGTGGCAGGCGGGTTGATGGTCCACGCAACGGGAATGCTCGGCTTCGTGCACGCGTATTACATCTTCGGCTTGCGGCACTCCGAGGGCTGGGTTGGCTATGGCACGCACATCCATCGCGTCGTATTTCGCAAGCTCGTCACGCCGGGCACGCCGATCGAGTGCGTCGCCCGCGCGGCACGCACGCGCGTCTTGAAGGGCCGCAAGTTCGTGCGCTACGAGTTTGAATTCAAACACGAAGGAGAGGTCTGCTACGAGGGTGAGCAGACCGCCGTGTGGATGAAGCTCGACACGCCGCCCGGAGGCGAGACATGAGCGAGCACAACCAAACCTCGAAGTACGCCGCCGAGCTGGGCGCGATCGAGCGTGGCGCGCTCGTCCGTCCGATGCCCGAGCTTGCCACGATTGAAGTCACCGGAAGCGATCGGCAGAGCTGGCTCGGGGGCCTGGTGACCTGCAATCTCGCGCCGCTCGGACCTGGAAATGGCGCCTACGCGTTGATGACCTCGAAGACCGGCCGAATCCAGGCCGAAGCGTGGATCGCGCTCGACGAGACCCGCGCGCTCGTTGGGGTACGACGCGATCTCTTGGCCAAGGTGCGGGAACATCTCGAGTTTTATCTCGTGATGGAAGACGCGGAGTTTTCGGTCGACGACTCGCTCGTATGGTGGCTCGCACACGGCCCTGAGTCCGAAGCCGTCGCAGCCGCTGCGCGCGCTCTCGGAGGGGTCGGCACGATGGGCGTGCTCGGCGAGCTGACTACGGCGTTGATGGTGCTCCCGCGACATGCGGCGCCGAGTCTTGCCGATAGTTTGTGCCGTGCGCCGGGCGTCGTGCTCGCCACGCCGATGGGCTGGGACCGAATCCGAATCGAGCGGATGCTGCCGCGCTTCGGTGTCGATTTCGAGGTTGGCTGCTTTCCGCAAGAGGCGACGCTCGAGTCCTTGGCGGTGTCCTTCGAGAAGGGCTGCTACGTCGGGCAAGAGGCGGTGTTCATGCTCGAGAAGCGTGGTCACGTGCAGAAGCGCCTGGTGCGACTGATCGGCTCCGCGAGCGCGACGCCTCCGCGCGCCGGCAGCGAGATCACGACGAGCTCTGGGGAGTCCGTCGGTAAGGTCACGAGCGTCGTCACGGACGGCGAGCGCGTCCTCGCCATCGGCATGGTGCGCTACAAGCAAACCCTGAGCGGCACCGAGCTTCTCATCGAAGGCGCACCCTTCGTCGTCAGCTGCCTGGACGCCCACGCGGAGTGACGCCTCAACTGTAGTCGATTGACTACAATTCGCTCGCGGCCCGCCAGCTCGCGGCCCGCCCGCGCGCCCACGCACAACCGCGCGTCGAAGGCCCCTTGGCCTGCTCGAGCTTGGGCCGCTACGGCCAGATTTGCCGCTCGGCGTACACGGTCATGAGCAGCTGCAGCGCGACGCAATAAGCGCCGATGCGCGCGGTCGTGTTCTTCTGCCGCGCCATCTCCATCGTCTTGCGGTAGGCGCGCTTCATCGCCACCTCGAGCCGCTCGTCCACCTCTTCGAGCGTCCACGACTCCGAGCGGTTGTTCTGCACCCACTCGTAATAGCTGACGGTCACGCCGCCGCTGTTGGCGAGCACGTCGGGCAAAATGTCGATGCCGCGCTCGAGCAGGATGCGCTCGCCGTCGGGGCTGCAGGGACCGTTCGCACCTTCGGCCACGAGCTTCGTGTCGAGCGCGCGCGCCTCGGCAACACCGATCTGATTCTCGAGCGCAGCTGGAACGAAGATGTCGCACTTGATGCGAAAGAACTGCTCCCGCGTGATCGGCTCGCCCGATGGATAGCCCAAGACGCTGCCGTTCTTGCGAACGTGCTCGTGCAGCTTGTGTGGGTTGAAACCCTCGGGACTGTGGAGATACCCACCGTGATCGCCGACCGCGATCATCGACACGCCTAGCTTCGACAAGAGCGCGGCAGAGTAGGACCCGACGTTGCCGTAGCCCTGAATGGCCACGGTCGCGCCTTCGAGCGCAAAGCCCTTTTCTTCGGCCCAATAGCGGATGCAGTGGACGAGCCCCTGGCCGGTGGCCTTCGGACGACCGAGGGTGCCGCCGGATGCGAGCGGCTTGCCGGTGACGACGCCCTTCGCGCTCGTGTGCGCGAGGTAGCCGACGGTATTGACGTAGGTGTCCATGGCCCACGCCATCGTCTGCGCGTTGGTGCCGACGTCCGGCGCCGGGATGTCGTGCCATGGGCCGATGTTCGAGCCGAGCGCGTGGATGAAGCGGCGCGTGATGCGCTCGAGCTCGTTCTGCGAAAATTTGCGCGGGTCGAATTTGATGCCGCCCTTGCCACCGCCGAGGGGCAAATTCATGAGCGCGCACTTCCACGTCATCATCGACGCGAGCGCCTTGCAGTCGTCGAGGGTCACGGCCGCGTGGTAACGAAGACCGCCCTTGTAGGGCCCGAGGATGTTGTTGTGTTGGATGCGGTAGCCCTTGAACATGCTCACCGTTCCGTCATCGAGCCGCACCGGAAAGTGGATGATGATCTCTTGCTTCGGCTGGCTCAGAATCGCGAGGGTCTCTGCCGGCATCTCGACGAGCGCCGCCGCTTCGCGAAGGTAGCCCTGGACCACGCCGAAAAAATCGTAGCGTTCGGCTGCCGGCGCTCCGGTCGAAGACAAATTGGGCGAAGACTGCCTGGGGACTAGCGAATCGTTCATGCGGACTCCGGGGGTTTGCGCCAGTCTTCAACGGTTCCAAACGAGGTACAAGAGCGTGAGCGGCCCGGTCAGTAGAACGGCGTCGATGCGGTCGAGCATCCCGCCATGGCCAGGGACGATCCCGCCCGAGTCCTTGACACCGACCGAGCGCTTGAGAAGGGACTCGCCGAGATCGCCGAGGGTGCCGAGCACGCTGCCGAGCACGGCGAGGACGACGGCGTCGCGCACCGGCATCGAGGGCAAGAGCCACGCGCGCAAGCCGAGCACACCGAGGACCACCGCTACCATCCCGCCGATCGCGCCCTCAACGGTCTTCTTCGGACTCACGCGCTCGAAGAGTTTGTGCTTGCCGAAAAATCGCCCCGCGAAATAGCCGCCCGTGTCGCCGAGCCACGCGAGCACGAGACTCACCAGCGCGTAGGCCGGACCGTCGGTCCCGCCGACCACGCGGATGAGCGCGACGGAGCCGACACCCGTGCCGATCCACAAGGGGCCGAAGGTCGTGAGCGCGAGTTGAACGGCCGACGCCTGAATGTCGCGCAGTCGCCACAGGGCAAAGACGATCGACGCGAAGGGCAGCACGAGCAGCGTCGTGACGAGCACGCGCGGACTCGATGGCCACGCATAGATCGAGAGAACCACGGCGCAGGTAAAGGCGACGCCGACGAGCTTGGCGCGGCGATCTCCGGGGAACGCCATGCCGAAGATCTCGAGCGCGCTGGGCACCGCGCCGGCGACCGTCAAGAAGATGAGCCACGCCCAGTCGGGACCGAAAAACAAGAGCCCAAGGAGCGGCGGAACCGCGACCACGGCGGTCAAGAAGCGGAGCGTCAGGTTCGATGCGGCCATGCGAATGAAGGCTCAGTACTCGACGACTTGGCCGAAGCGACGCTGCCGACCTTGGTAGCTTGCGATCGCCTCGAAGAGGTCGGCCTCGCTGAACTCGGGCCACAGCCGATCACTGAAAAACAGCTCTGCATAGGCACTGCCAAAAAGCAAGAAGTTGCTCAGCCGCGTCTCGCCGCCGGTGCGAATGATGAGGTCGGGCGCGCCAACTCGCTGGCTCGGGAGGCGTGATGCAAAGAGGTGGGCGTCGATGTGCTCCGGATCGAGCGTCCCGGCCCGTGCTTCGCGTGCGAACTGGCGCGCAACGCAGGCGATCTCTTCTTGGCCGCCGTAAGAGAGCGCGAGAGTGAGGGTCATACGGGAGTTGTGTGCCGACGCCGCGCACAACGCGTCGAGCAGCATGCGAACCGGTTCGGGGAGGCTATCGAGCTCCCCCACGGCAGCGAGCCGGATCCCCTGTTCGAGGATCTCGGCGCGTTCGCTGAGGAGGTAGTCGTGCAAGAGCGCCATGAGCGAGTCGACCTCCTCGCCGGGGCGTGCCCAGTTTTGAAAGCTGAAGGCGTAGAGGGTCAACGCCTCGATCCCGATGCGACGCGAGACGCGCACGATGCGACGCACGGAGCTGCTGCCCGCCCGGTGACCCGCGCTTCGATCCTCGCGGCGGCGCTCGGCCCAACGGCCGTTTCCGTCCATGATGATGCCGACGTGGCGCGGCAGATTTCTGGCTTCGATCAGCGGCACGGCTCTCGGCCAGTCTTATCCCCGAGCCGGACTCCGAAATCAACGCGGCCGAAATCAACGCGGCCGAAATCAACGCGGGTTGACGTGACTGGGGGCCTACGGTCTTGTTCGCGCGAACGCCGTTGCTCGTCCGAATCGTGAAGGCCTCGCTGGCACGCGCGCCGTGGATCGGCATGGTTGCGTTATTTGCCGGTATTTCCGGCACATCCTGGCTTGAGCCAAGCGCGCGAAGAGGGGGCGCATCGCTCGCTGAAGTCGCGGACCTGCTCGGCCACGCCACGCGCAGCACCGTCCTACCCGAGGACGTCGTCTGGGAGCCGAGCCACGGCGCGCTCATCGATGCGACGCTCGGCCGTGGAGTCGTGTTCCTCGGCGCGATCGCTGCGGAAGATGCGAGCGGCGCGGGAGGGCGAGGGGAGCCGGGGATGCGCGACGTCTTCCGCGCGTGCGTTCGCGTCTCGGCTGAGGGCCGTGCGGCGCGGGTGCTCGCGGTCGAAAACCTGACGGAGACGCCGCTCGCAGACGAAGGACCGCTCACGACGCGGGGCTTCACGCTCGCGGTTCTGTCGCGGCGCGGCGACGAGGCGACCGGGGCGACGGTGCTCGCATTCGGTGGTCCCGTTGGTCGCGCGGACAATGCCTCGAGCGCTGCACGCCGCATGTTCGAAGTTGCAGCTTGCCGCGCGGACTCGGCGACTCTCGTTCGCACGGTCGTCGCCCTCGGAGCGGGGTGGGTCGATGCGCGGTTGTCGCTCAAGGACGGCAGGCTCGAGATCGCGTCACGTTCCCATTCGCTCGCGGTCGAGCTCGAGCCCACGCGGCTCGTTCACACGCCGTCGGCCGGGCACAACGCAGCTGCGTGGCGCTTGGCGTCGCAGCGATCGTGGACGGAGCTGTTCGGAGACGTCGTGCGCGTACGCAGCTCGAGCATCAGAGCCGTCGCAGTCTCACGCGTCGCCGCAGTTTTTCGCGTCGCCCGAGACGCATGTGTCGACGCACTCGCGGGCAGCCGCTGCGCGCCCAACATCGGCGCAGCCGCTCCGTCGGACTACGGGCGCGGCACCGATGCGGAGGTGTCCGTGCCGCGCGTTTGGCCAGGCGCACTCGCGACGGCGTGCCGCAAGTCCCTTCCCGGTGAAGGGCAATGGCGGGCGCTCGGCGAGACGGAATCGCCGCGTCCGGCCGCGATGTTCGAGACTTCGCCGCGTCCGGCCGCGATGTTCGAGACTTCGCCGCGTCCGGCCGCGATGTTCGAGACTTCGCTGCGACCCGATGCCGACCGTGCCCACGAGAGCGTGCGACTGGTCGCGCTCGATACGCGTCAGCTCGAGCTCCGCTACGTGCCCGGGTATGACTCGCCGCATGCGCTCACTGGACCCGGAGGCAGCGGCATGCTCCCGGCTTCGGAGCAGGCGCGCGTCGTTGCGTCCTTCACGGGCGCGCGTGTCGCCATTCCGAACGCAGGAGTGCTCGACGAAGACCGCGTGCTCGCGCCTCCGATCGCAGCAAGGACGACCATCGCGCTCGATCGAAGCGGACGAACGTGGCTCGGAGCATGGCCGTATGGCACGCGCACGCCCGAACACTTCCGCTCAATTCGCCAGGGGTTCGTGCCACTGCTCGCCGCCGGAGCGTCACCGCTGCCGAGCCTCGCGTCGGACCTGCTCGCATCAGACCTGCTCGCGCCTCGGTCGAACGCGCTCGAGGAGCGGGCCGCGCTGTGCCGCACGAAGCGCGGGCAGCTCGTCTTCGCGTGGAGTCACCGCGCGGTCGAGGCCACCCTCACGCGCGCGCTTGGCTTGGCGGATTGCGATGCCGCCGTGCGACTCGATGCCGCGGATGGAATCAGCTTCGCGCTCGCTCCGGCGCACGATGGCTCCGAGCGCGGCGGCCTCCTCGACGCTCGCATGTCGGGCCGAGCGCACTCCATCCTCGAAGGCTCGCGCGAGGAGCGTTTTTTTCTTCTCGCGAAAACCGGAGCCCCACGCACGCAAGCTCCAAGCTCGTGGAGCCCGGTCGGCGAGGGCGCACCCGACCCGCTGTCGCTCCCTGCCCTCCATCGCGTCGTTCGCGAACGGCATGGAGAACCCATCACGCTCTGGAGCTTCACGAGCGGTCGCTACGCGTGGGAAATCCGGCCTGGAACGCGCGAGTCCGCAGGCCGCACGACCGGAGGCGCGCGAGATGGAAGCGAGCAGCAGCGCGCGCTGGTGGCGATCGGCCTCGGCACGTCGCGCCTCGAAAATCGCCGCGGTCTCGTGAAAGACGGAGCGGTGCTGTGGCCGATTCGCGCGGATCTCGGGGTCGTTTCGGCGAGTCCACGCGAAGGCGCGCTCACGCTCGAGGTCGCGGCCGAACACCATGTTCCGCGCGGCGACCAGACGGAGCTCGTCCTGCTCGTCGCAGATGGGAAGGTGCGTCGTGAAGCCCGCGAGCTTGGCGCACCGCGCGTTCGCATGGCGGCGTGCTTGATGCGCGATGACACGCTGCTCGTCGCGGAAGGCTATCTCGACAACTCGGAGCCGCTCGCGCTCGAGCTCGTCGGTGCCGGTTGCACGCGGGTCGTTTCGCTCGACCGCGGCGACGACGCGCCCGGATTTCTCCACCGCGCGGGGAGCGAGACGCCGCCACGCACCGAGTATTACGACACGGCTCTCTTCGGCCTTCCCGCCGAGCCGGGTGGCGTCGCGCGCGACTTCAGCGCGGAAAGAGCGCGATGACGAGGCGTCAGAGATTCTGAACTTGACGTCGAGTTCAGTTTTTGAGAGCCTCTGCCCGTGCCTGACCCGACCGCTCTCAGAACGCCCTCGCAGAGCCGGGCCGTTCGCACGCGCGAGGGGCTGCTGCTCGCTGGTGCGATCGAGTTTTCGCGCTCCGGCTACGCAACCACGACAAGCAAATCGATCGCCACCCGCGCGGGCGTCGCGACCGGCAGCTTCTACCAGTACTTCGCCGACAAGGACGCGCTCTTGCGGGAGCTCGCCGCGGCTCGCCTCTCACAGCTCGCCAAGGACGCGTTCGGCAGCTTGAGCGCATCCGCGCCACGCGTAGCCGTTCCACGAGCCGCTGCGCTTCGCTCGGTGCGCCTCGCGGTTCTGCCAGCCGCGCGAGCACGACGCGAGGTCGTCGAGCAGCTCATGGGGCACGTCGTCGACGTCGTGCTCGCGGCGCATCGCGACGACCCCGGTCTCCACGCGGTCCTGACCGAGCGTCGCCACGCCGACCCCCAACTCGACGAGCTGACGTCCCACGCAGAGCGCGCGCTCGTCACGCAGATCGCCGGCCTGCTCGCTGAGCTTGGACAACGGGACGCGCTTGAAGGTACAGCCTTCGTGCTGTTCGGGATGGTCGAGGGCTCGGTGCACGCGCACGTGCTCGGTCGGCCCATCCTCACGGACGCATGCTTGCGCGAGACGCTCATTCGGGTGCTCGTTCGCATCGTCCTCTCGGACAGAGAGCGCCCCGAACTGGCAGTCATCAAGCGGAAGGGCGCCCCAAGACACGAGAAGACCGCCGGAGGCGCGACGACCCTCAAGCGGTCGAAGGCCGCCAAGAACCCAATGACCCTCAAACAGCCGCGAGCCGGCAAAAACGCAAAGCCCCTCAAGCAGCCAAAGGAACGAAAATGAGCCTCATTCAATTGAATCAAGAGTGGACGGACCTCCTCGAGAAGTACCGCGCCGATCACCAAGACCCGAGAAACCAGGCGTGCCATGCGGTCGGCATTCCGCTTATTGCAGGCTCGTTGCCGGTCGGCGCGACCATCGTCGGGCTGCCGCTCGCAGCGGCGATGTTCACGGTTGGTTGGACATTTCAGTTCGTCGGACACGCGTTCGAGGGAAAAAAGCCAAGCTTCGTCGAGGACCGGCGCCAGCTCGTGGTCGGTGCGATCTGGTGGCTCAAGAAGGTCGGCATTCACATCGTCAAAGAGGCTCCGGCCGCGAGCGCGTGAGTGCTGCCTGCGCCTCGAATCCTTGCCATCGTGGACGACGACAACGCCGGTCGTGGAGTGTGACATGGGCCTTTTAGAGCGATGGCAATTGCAGCGCACGCATCTCACGTGCCCCGCGACGAATTGGAAATACGTCGTCGGCGCGTGCCAAGAGAGCGAGGCCGACCTCGTGATGCTCGATCTCGAGGACTCGATCCCGAAGGACGACGGAGCGCTGCTCGATTGCGCTCGTGACAACATCGCGAAGGCGCTCACGACCCTCGACTGGGGAACACGAAAGCGCTGCTTCCGGCCTCGTGGCCATGCGCTCGATCCCGAGCTCGAGGACGTGCGCGCAGTCGTCACGGCGGCGGGTGCCCAGCTCGAGGGTCTCGTCTATCCGAAGGTCGAGCACGAAGACGAGGTCATTCGGCTCGACCTTCAGCTCACGGCGCTCGAACGGACGCTTGGATTGCCCGCGGGCCAGATCCGCGTCGCCGTCCTCATCGAGAGCGTGCTCGCCGAAGAGCGTGCCTTCGCGATCGCCGCCGCCGGGACCAGGCTCTTCGCGCTGGTCTTTGGGGCCTTCGATTACTGGAGCAGCCTCGGCGCGCAGGTTCCGTATCGTTTCGATCACCCGCTCGTCGACCATGCCCGCATCCGCATCGCCAAGGCCGCGGCCTCCGTGAACGTGCCAGCCATCGCGGAAATGACGCTCAATTACCCCACCAAAGAAAAGACAGAGTCGGACCGTGAAGCGGCCCTCGTCGAGTGTCGACGCGACGCCGTGCATGCGCTCGAGCTGGGCTTCGCAGGCAAATGGTGCGGAATTCCGGCGCAGCTTGCGGTGACCAACAGCGTCTTCTCGCCCGTGAAAGAGCAGCTCGACGCGGCGCTCGTGCGCGTGCGTGCCTACCGCGATGCCGAGCAGCGGGGCGTGGGCGCGCTGATGATCCACGGGCGGATGGCCGACCGCGCGACCGACCGCGTCGATCGCGTGGTGCTCGCACGTGCCCGGCGACAGGGGCTCATCGACGACCGGACGGCGCACGACCTCGGCCTCGACGCGTGACGCGGTGTAACGCGATGAGGCTGCCATTCAAGTCCGTCGGCCTCCGGCGTTTGCCGCGGTCACGGCTTCTGCAATCGGCGACGGCTTCACGCGCCCGAAGGGGGCATCATGCTGGGACGCTCTTCGATGCGCGAGGTGAGCAGGGTGCGCCGCTCGTCGGAGCCGTAGGCGTTCGGTACGAGCTCGAGCAAGGTGTGGAGCGGCATCGCCACGTGCGGACAATGCTCCACGGGCTCGCCCACGAGATAGGCGTAGAGCGCGCGCAACACGGCTTGGTGCGACACGATCAAGGTCGGCGTCGTCTGCCGTTCTAGCTCGAGGATCAGCGGCTCGAGCCGGCGCACGACGTCGAGGTAAGACTCGCCCTGCGGATACCGAAAGCGCAGCTTGTCGGCAGCACGAGCGGACGCGAGCTCAGGCGAATTGCGGGCGATCTCTTCGTAGGTCATGCCGTCGCAGACGCCCGCATCGATCTCGTCGAGCTGCCGCCATTCGGTCCGCGGGACGAGGAAATGGCGCGCCGTCGCCATCGCGCGCGCGAGGGTACTCGTCCACACGACGAGTCCTGCCGGTGGAGGCTCGAAGTGTCGGCCCAGGGCGAGCGCATAGTCTTCGCCGCGCGGACTCAAGACCGAATTACCGCCGATGCGCCCACGCATGTTGAACACGCTCTCGCCGTGCCGCGTGAGCCAGATCGTGCGACGCGTGAGCCGCGAGTTGAGGAGCAGCGCCACAATGCGCGCGAGCAGCGGTCCCTCCACGCGATTGACCACGACCTGCCTGCCGGCGTCGATCACTTGCACGAAGCTGAGGAGCGGATCGCTCACGGACTCGTACGCCTGCTCATACAGCTCGATGCGTCTGCGAAAGTCCGCGAGGGCGATGTCTGCCGGCACGCCCACGTAGTCGGGGGAGCGCAGCTTCGTCTCGGAGATGTTCGCTTCGACGATCCCCTCATCGTGGCAAATGCTCTCCACGAAGAGGACACGAACGTCCACGCGCGTGGCCTGCTCCAAGAGATGCGCGCGCCGCGCCCGCGTCGAGTTGGTCGCGTCGTAGAGAGCGACCGTGCCCTCGGTCTTGAGCCACCGAAGGGCGTCATCGAGCGCGGCATCCGCGACCAGCTGCCGGGCCTCCGAGCCCTCAGGGTTGTTCGGATCGAAGAACGCCGCGGGCTTGTGATCGCCGAGTCGTTCGCGACGGTAGCTGCCGACGTTGAAAATGCGGGCCGCGTGCCCGAGCCAGCGCAAATACCGGCAGATTTTGCGCGCAAGGAACGATTTTCCCCGCGCGGGGAGCCCGACCATGACGATCAAAATGCGATCTGCGCGCCGTTGCATGTGCGTGATGCCGAGCTAGAGAACGCCGGCCTCCGCGCGGTCCATGAGTCCATCGAGCGCGGCGTAGAGGTCGGTGTTGCCGTCCTGTTCGTAGTGCGAGAGCGCCGACTCGAAGGCGGGCAGTCCCCTCAAGAAAGCGTGGACCGCCGCCGGGTCGTCGAGCGAATCGACGCTCATCCCAAAGCCGGCCTTCGCCAAGTAGCGGCCGTTCATCACCTGCTCGAATTGGCGCGCGACCGGCACGCTCAGCATCGGCTTCTTCAAGTAGACGGCCTCTCCCATGAGCGTGAAGCCGCCGCCGGCGATGACGGCGCGCGACGACGCGAGATCGGCGACGAAGCCGGCCTCCGAAAATGGCCGAAACCGAAGATTGCCTTCAACGACGTCCTCTTCGAGATCGCGACGGATGCCGTAGACGTGACACGGTAGCCCGCTGTTTGCGAGCGCGGCGAGGAGCGGCTCGTTGCTCGTACCGGTCTGGTAGACGAGGATGTGCTCGCCCGGCGATGACTTGGTAAGGAGCACCTCCGAACGCAAGATCGGCGGCACCAGCGTCGTCCGCTTCTTTCGTAGCTCCGGCCTGAAAAACGTCGCGATCAGGTAATGGCGGCAGCCGGGCAGCTTGCCCTTCACGAACGCGCGCGTGAGGGCGAACGCGGTCTCGTGGCCTCGCTTGATCGACGCCGAATGCACGCATCGGTTGATGATCTGCATGTTGTCGATCGAGATCACCGGAATGCGATGCGCGCGCGCATAGAGATAGGTCCACGACTCGAAATCGCTGATGACGAGGTCGGGGCGAAACGTCTCGATCAGCTCGAAGTATGCGGCCACGTTCGCCGGGACGCCGCGGAGCGCGGTGTGGACCACGTTCGACCAGAGCGTCTTGTTCCGGCTGACGGCGTTGTCCTCATAGATGATGTGAAAGCCCCGAATGCGCTTCACCCGCTCGAAGTGCTTGGCCAGAAAATCCGCGGCGCGAGCGGACGCGACGACCTGCAGCTCGTGTTTCTGCCGCACGAGGTGCTCGAGCACGACGCGCGAGCGAATCGCGTGCCCCATGCCTTCGCCGACGACGCCGTACAGGATGCGCATCGCTCGCATGCTAGCGGCGCGCGGGTCTTGGCAGGTGCGAGAAGCGGCGCGCAGCTAGAACAGCGGCGTCCAAAGCGGGACGTCGAGCGAGTCTCCATGCAGAGGTAGCGCCAGATCGACGCGCGCGACGCGGATGCCAATCGGCAGCGCGAGCACCCCGAGGAAAATGAAGAGCACGGCGAGTCCAACGCGGCGGTCTTGGCTTCGTAGCTCGACCCTGGCGCAACGGAGCAGGAACACGGCGAGCCCGAGCGTCACCGCCGCGCTCGCGATCGGCACGAAGAGCGGCATCACGCTTTGCAGGACGCGAGCTGCCACCGATTTGCTCAAGAGCCCACCGACGACAATCGCGCTCGCCGCCATTTCGACCACGATGGCGAGGCTCACCAGGTGGAGCGCACTCGAGCCGAATGCGAAGGCGCGACCAAAGATGTACGCCCACGCCCCGAAGAGCGTCACCCCGAGCGCGGCGAACGCTGCCGGCGCCGTGCCCCGGAGGATTTCTACGACGCGAGCGACTCCGCGGTCCGAGAAATACGGCGTCGCGAGCACGAGGAGGATGACGAGCAAGATGCCGAAACTGAGATTCGCCGCGAACGGCGGGCGCTCCGAATCGTGGCGACGCACGACGATGCGAGAGCTTGTGCGCTCGGACGGTGGGCCTTGCGCCGCCCGCGACCGCCGTCCGGAGTAGCGTTGCTCGATGTCCAGCTGATCGGTGGCGAGCTCGAGGCCGGTGTCGCCGGTCCCGCCGCCAAAGTCGCCGCCCGCGCCCAGTTGATCCGAGGCAGGCGTCGGACGAACACGCGAGACCGGCGAGCTCGCTCTGCCGAGCTCGAGCTCCATGTCGAGGCCGGATTTCGGCCCCGTTTTTGGTCGGTCTCCACGATCCGAATCGCCGCGCGTCACGCGATCATCGTACTACGAGTGCCCGCATTGCGGAGCGTACGAAGCCAGTAGCTCAGCGCCGCGACTGTACCGCCGAGGGCCGTCACGTAGACCATCATCGAGAACCCAGAGACGCCGAAGACCGCGACGGCGACGGTGCCGAACTGCAAGATCGTCGCAACTTTTCCGACGACGTTGGCTCGCGGCATGACCGCTGGCTCGGGCCGCACGCGCCGCTTCACGGCAATCCAGAGGACGAGCGGAAGTTCACCGAGCTCCCGTGTGCTGAGCAGCAGCGCTTCAGCCAGCGAGACCTTTCCGTGCAGGACGAGTGTGACGAGCACCGTCGCGATGAAGAGCTTGTCAGCGATGGGGTCGATGAGCGCGCCGGTCGGTGTCGCCATGTCGAAGCGGCGAGCGAGCCAACCATCGAGGATGTCCGAGAGCCCTGCCGCGAGCATCACGAGAAATGCGATCTGCGGTTCGCGTGCACACGTCACGAACACGACCGCGAGTGGAAGCCGCAACAAACTCATGATGCACGGCGGCAGCAAGAGATCGCGTGCGCTGATGTCCCCCATGAATTTCTACTCATGGTCGAGACGGCACGTCGCGTCTAGCGATCGACAGCGAGGCTCGTACACGTCATC
This sequence comes from Myxococcales bacterium, assembly GCA_009692485.1. Classification (GTDB taxonomy): domain Bacteria; phylum Myxococcota_A; class Polyangia; order Polyangiales; family Polyangiaceae; genus SYFR01. The sequence continues at coordinate 68,476 of SHZB01000001.1, read as the reverse complement.
CGCGCGCGGCACGATGTGCACGACTTGCACGCATCGGTGCGCGCACTTTGCACGCATGCGCTCTGTCGCACCCGAGCAGCGGCGACGTCGCGCGCGTGCGAGATCGAATGATCGCGTCATCGTGCGTGTGCGAATCGCCCGGGTCTGCCGGCTTCGTTGCACACTTTCGAGCAACTCGAGTGACACGGCGCGCACGTCGAGACGCAGCGCGCGCGTGTGCGTTTCACAATTGGCACGCGACTTGAAGAAGGGCCCGCACAACCCGCGCCGACTGTGGCGCCAACACCTCGCGCCAATGCGCGACAAAGAGGAACTCATGGCTAAGGCAAAAAAAGCAGCGAAGAAAGAAACCGCAAAGCCCAAGGCAAAGAAGGCGCCTGCCAAGAAGGTCGCCAAGAAGGCTGCTGCGAAGAAGAGCTGAGCTCGTCCGCTTCTGCGGAGGACTCTCGATTTTCTTGGAGGTCCCTCCGCTTCTGCGGAGGACTCTCGGTTTTCTTGGAGGTCCCTCCGCTTCTGCGGAGGACTCTCGGTTTTCTTGGAGGTCCCTCCGCTTCTGCGAATGACTCGATGCGCGGTACGGGTTGCTTCGGCACCCGACCGCGTTTTTCGTTTTGTGAGTACGTACGCGCCACGAAAAGTTTTTTGCTTGGCAAGCTACGGATGCAGCGCGGTACGGTCAGCGGTGTGAAAGCACACGAGACCGCCACACGCCGGCAGCGCGCGCAACGTCAGCACTCGTCCGAACGATATAGGCTCGCCCTCTTGGTGTCCGCCGTCGCGTGTGCAGCGTGCGGTGCGACAAGCGGAGCCGATAGCGCGAGCACGGGCGCACCAAGCAGCAGCGGCGTGGGCGGCTCAGGTGGTGCCGGCGGCGCGGGCGGCAACGGCGGTACGAGTGTCGTCGCCAGCGGAAGCGGGGGCGCGGGCGGTGCGGGCGGTGCGGGCGGCGCAGGCGGTGGGGCGGCCTCGACTTGCGCGCCGGTCGATGCCGTCGTCGTCGCGATCGACGGGCTCTACCTTGGTGAGCGCAGTTTTCAAGGTGTGAAGAGCGCATCGGCGTGGGCCGATTTCGGCTTCGACATCGACGGCCTCGTGACGACGAGCGACTACTCGGCGCACTGCCTTCCGCATCCCGGGGGCTCGACCGCTGCGTTCACCGACGGCACCCTCGGACGCGATAATTCTTTCGGTCGCAACGTCCGGCCGCTGCTCGAGTCGCTCATCCCGAGCCTCGACACGCAAGCGAACGAGTCCATCCAGTCGGGCGCTTTCACGATGATGCTGCGCTTCGACGGACTCGGCGCCGAGGCGGACAAGGCGCCGGTCGTGACCAAGATCTACGGGGGCGCGCCGCTCGGCATGGCGCCCGTGTGGGGCGGCAAAGATTGCTGGCCCGTGACCCATGAAGACCTCCTCGATCCAAAAGATCCGGGGACTGCCAAGACCGTGTTTCCGGACGCGACCCTCGTGAAGAACGTGTGGCAGTCGAATGGCAAGACGACCGTCACGTTGCCGCTCAACATCCTCGGCCAATCGCTGCCCCTCACCGTCTACGACGCGCGCATGTCGCTCCAGCTCAACCTGAGCCACCAAGGCGGCGCCTTCGGTCAGCTCGGTGGCTACGTAAAAACCGAAGAGCTCGTCGAGGCGGTTCGCGACGCCGCTGGGGCGATCGATCCAAACTACTGCACGCTCTTGGCGCCGCTCGGCGACTCCATACGCGCGACCTCGGACGTCCTCGACGGCGGCACGCAAGATCCAACCAAGACCTGCAACGCCATCAGTATCGGCATCGGATTCACCGTTCTCGAAGTCGAGTTCGGCGCCGTCGCGAACCCACTCGGCGTTCCGACGGACCCCTGCCCCTGACACTCACTCGCAATGCGAGCAGTCGTCCGCGGAGAAATTCGCGTGCTCGACCTGAAGCGTGACGTGGGCGATGTGAAAGCGGTCACGCAAGAGCCGCGTGAGCCCGGCGAGCAGGCCGGATTGTGTCTCGGCGGACGAGCCCGTCACGACGTGCGCGGACAGGCAAACGAGCCCGCTCGTGATCGTCCACACGTGAAGGTCGTGAACGCCCGAGACCTCCGGGTACGCGGCCAACGCCTTCCGCACCTCGTCGACGTCGAGGTGTCCCGGCGCGTTCTCCATGAGCACTGCGACAGCCTCTTTCAAGAGCCCCCACGCCGAACGAATGACCAGGGCAGCGATGACGACGGAAGCGAGCGAATCGGCCCACGTGAACCCAAATCCCCACACGAGCGCGCCCGAAATGATTGCGCCCACGCTGCCGAGCGCGTCGCTCACGACGTGAAGCCATGCGCCGTGCACGTTGAGGCTCTCGTGGCGGCCTTGCCCGAGAATGGCGAGCGCGATGACGTTCATCACGAGACCGCCCGCCGCCACGCCGAGCATCATCGGCCCCGCGATCGCGGTCGGAGTGGCGAAGCGCTGGATGGCCTCGATGAAAATGGAGACGGCGATCACGGCGAGAGCTGCACCGTTGGCGAGCGCCGCGAGGATCTCGGTGCGCAGGTACCCGTAGGTGCGCTGTGCGGTCGCGGGGCGGCGGGCGATCCACATCGCAAAGAGCGCGAGGGCGAGCGCGCCCGCATCCGCGAGCATGTGCCCAGCATCGGCGAGCAATGCGAGCGATCCCGAGGCGATGCCGCCGACGATCTCCACGATCATGTAGAGCAGCGTCAAGCCCAGCGCGAAGGCCATGCGCCGGCTGTTACGAGCGCGATCCGGTTTGCTCAAGCCCTGCGCGCTAGCCCCCGCCGCGTCACGGTGATGGCACAAGGACCGCAAGTCCACTTGGACACAGAACGCCCGTGCCCGCGAGGCCGCAGTAGCCACCGGGATTTTTCGCGAGGTATTGTTGGTGGTACTCCTCGGCGTAATACAACGTTGGCGATTGGACGATCTCCGTCGTGATGATCCCAAAACCGCCAGCGTCGAGCGCTGCGGCGTACCCATCCAGTGACCGCAGCGCGAGCTCTCGTTGCTCGTCGGAGAAGACGTAGAGGCCCGAGCGATATTGGGTTCCGACGTCGTTGCCTTGGCGCATGCCCTGAGTCGGGTCATGCGACTCCCAGAACGCCTTGAGGAGCGCAACGTAGGCGACCGCTGAGGGATCGAAGACGATGAGAACGACCTCGTTATGACCGGTCCGCCCCGTACACACTTCTTCGTAGGTCGGATTCTCGGTGAAGCCGCCCGCGTAACCAACCGCTGTCGAGACGACGCCTGGAAGCTGCCAGAATTTTCGCTCCGCCCCCCAGAAACAGCCGATCCCCAACATCGCGCGCTCGAGCCCTTGGAATGGATCTTCGCCGGCCGCTCGGCTCACGCACGCGAGGGGCGCGTCCAAGACGAAGTGCCGCTCGGGCCTCGGCAGCTCGTCGGTCCGTCCTTTCAGCGTCTCGGCCACGGACGGCATGCGAGGCGTCGTCGACGTGAATGGCCACATGCGTTCGAAGCTTAGGCGCAATCGGCCCACTGCGCGCGGTCTCGGCGATGCAGGTGCTGCAGTCGAGTGCGAAGCAGGTCTCGGCGAAGCAGGTCTCGGCGAAGCAGGTGCTGCACAGTCGAGTGCGAAGCAGGTCCCCGCGAAGCACCGGCGCGGTCATGGCGAAGCCGACACGCAGCGCTCGGGAGCGACCTCACCCGCGAGCGCGATCGGGAAGCCGCCGACCTCGAGCTTGCCATCGAACACGAACGAGATCGGGCCCGCGTCCGCGAGCTTTCCGACCGTGCGAATCACGAACGACTCGCGGCCCTTCGCTCCGGCCGCCGCGCCCGGCATCGCGTCGCCGAGCAGCGTCGCCAGGGTGACAGCCGGCGGGTCGCCAGCGAGCGCGAGGTCGAGATAGACGTCGTAGCCCTCGGTCATCGCGCTCTCGCAGCGATGCGGCGCGCGCGAGAGCCGGAGGTAAGTTTGCCCGCGATTGTTGCGGAGCGTGGCGCCTTCTACGCCGAAGCGTTTTGCCGCAATGGTGAGCGATAGCGTGGCCTCGCGCTTCGCGGTCGCGGTCGGGCGCGGCGGCACACGTCCGCAGTTCTGCGCGCGCAGATCACCCGAGTGTGCGATGAGCCGCTCAGGGTCGCTACGGTCTTGCAGCGCGAGCTCGAGGCCGACAACCTCGACAATATCCGCTTCGAGCCGCAGCTCGTCGAGCAGCGCCGCTCGCGCCACGAGACCACGTCCCGGTGTTGCATCGGGAGTGCCGTCGATGCGGCGCGCGCTGTGAAATTCGTAAGGCCCGCGACGCCCGTCCGGAAGCATCGGCTCGACCAGCCAGAAGTCGACGACCGTCGCCCCGCTCAGAGCCTCGTGGTGTGGAAACGTCGCGCGGAGCTTCGCGCAATCCGCCGCTCCGCTCGACATGGTGACGCGCAACGTGGACTCGCCCGCGGCTCCGATGGCGAGCAGCGTCGGAGTCGCGATCGGCACGCCGCCATGGGTCCATCCATGCGCCGGCGCGGTCGCGGTGTTTTGCGCGCTCGGCACTGCAGCCGTATCGCGCTCGCGACCGCAGCCCACCGCCACGCCGCACGCTGCGAACACGACCAGGGCCCGTGCCGCAACGTGAGCCAGCGCCGAGACGAAGGCGGTTGAGATCACGAGGCACCGCTAGCATGCTCTCAAGCCGCGATGAGCACGTTGATCCTTCTTCGGCACGGCGAGAGCGAGTGGAACGCGCTGAACCTCTTCACCGGATGGACCGATGTGCCGCTCTCGAGCAAGGGCCGCGATGAGGCGCGCGAGGCAGGTCGAATGATGGCAAACGCCGGAATTCGCCCCACCGTCGTACACACGTCGCTGCTCAAGCGCGCGGTGACGACGGCCAATCTTGCGCTTGAAGAGATGGGCCTCGAGTGGCTTCCGGTGCGTCGCAGCTGGCGTCTGAACGAGCGGCATTACGGCGCGCTTCAGGGGCTCGACAAGAAGCAGACGGCCGAGCTGCACGGCAAAGAGCAGGTCTTCGTGTGGCGGCGAAGTTACGACGTACGACCACCGGCGCTCGAGGCTCACGATGAGCGGCACCCCAGCCACGACGCTCGCTACGCGGGACTCGCACCCGACGCGGTTCCAGCTTCCGAGTGCCTCGCGGACGTCGTCGTTCGCATGCTGCCCTATTGGTACGATGCGATCGTCCCGGAGCTCTTCGCGGGCGGCGTCGTCTTGGTCGCAGCGCACGGAAACAGTCTGCGCGCCCTCGTGAAACACCTCGACGGCGTCTCGGAGGAAACGATTCCGGCGCTGAATATTCCGACGGGGATCCCGCGCGTCTACCGCCTGAACGAGCACCTCGTCCCCATCGAGAGTCGCTACCTCGGCGACGAAAATTCCGCGCGCGAGGCGGCCGAGGCCGTCGCCAAACAAGCGGGCTGAGGCATCACGGCTCACGGGTCACCGCTCGATTCGCCCGCGACCGGCACGAACTCGGAATGCCGCGAGCCAGCCGCCGTGAAGCCGCAGGACCGCGCGCGACGAACATCAGCGAGATTCGTAGACGCGCAGGCTCGGTAGCTCGATCGTGGTCAAGAACCCAGCCTTGCCCGCTCCGGTATCGAGCCCGATGGTGCATGGTCCGGCCCACATGTCGCTGGGATCTTCCGGCGTGTGCGACGAGAGGTCGGCGGGCAGCGTCTCGGTCACGGTGTGGCCAAATACGACGCGTTTTCCGCGGTAATTCCGAAAAAACCGTTGATCGCGCAACCACAAAAGGGCCTGCTTCTTTTTCGTCTTTGTCGGGTGCAGGAAGCCGCCATCGCCGTCGGACATGAGCCCCGCGTGGACGTAGATCGCGTGCTCGTCCTCGTAATGAAAGGGCAGGGAGCGGAACCACGTCACGACATCCAACGGAAAAAACCTGCCCCGCAGGAGCATGGTCAACCACGGCTCGACGTACGGCTCGGCGACCCTGCCGAGGTAGGACTCCATCGCCTCGATGCAGCCATGCGATGGCGGCATCACGAAGTCGGGCCAGCCCTCGTCGATCGCGCAGAGCCACGCATCCTCGTGATTGCCGCGCAGCGCGACGACCTTCGCCGGGGTGCGCCGCGAAAGGCTGCGAATGTGCGCGACGACTTGCGCCGAGTGCGGACCCCGGTCCACGTAGTCCCCGACGAACACGAGCGTGTCGCCCGAGTCGAGCGGCGGCAGCAGGGCCTCGACACGCAGCAGTGCGTCGAGATCGCCGTGAATGTCCCCAGTCGCGAAGGTCCGTCCCGCCATGGCAGCCAGGATCATCAACAATGCGGCGCCCGGCAAGCCCCTAACGCGCCTGACGAGTACGGTTCATTGAGCCGGCGCGACATCGTTGAGTCGGTAACAGTGCCGAGCCAGCAAGAGAAGAGTGTTGAGCCGGCGCGGTGGAGTGTGCGGTTGAGTGTGCTTGGCGATCTGCGTAGCATCGCTCGCAGTGCCCACCTGGAAGCCCAGCCCTACTCTCCGGATGGCGCTCCAGCCCAACACGCCGCGCGTCATCGCGGCTCGATATAGGATCGAGCGCGAGATTGGGCACGGTGGCATGGGCCGCGTGTGCGTCGCGCGCGATCAGAAGCTCAACCGCCTCGTCGCGGTGAAACTCATCGCGGAGGCGCTCGCCGCTAGCCCCGCGGCCGTGCGCCGATTCAAGCGCGAAGCACAAGCGGCCGCGAAGCTACGAAGCGCGTACATCGTCGAAATTTACGACTACGGCGTCGATGAAGGCGCCCCATTCATGGTGATGGAGCTGCTCGAGGGAGAGGGCCTCGATCAACGACTCGCGCGACTCAAGCGCTTCGAGCTGCGCGAGACCGCCGTCATCCTCGAGCAAATGTGCCGAGGACTGAAGGCCGCGCACAACGCCGGGCTCGTGCACCGCGACTTGAAATTGGGCAACGTCTTCCTCGTCCGCCGCGACGACGGCGAGGTCGCTAAGTTGCTCGACTTTGGCATCGTGAAGAACTCACACGATCCCGCGGAGCTTTCGTCCGAGGTGACGGCGGAGGGCACGCTGCTCGGAACGCCGCAGTACATGAGCCCGGAGCAGGTTCGGGGTGCTGGTCAGGTAGATCATCGCGCCGACCTGTGGGCGACGGGCGTGATCGCGTTCCGAATGCTCTCCGGCGTCAGCCCCTTCAGCGGCGCGACGGTGGGCGACCTCGTCCTCAAGATCTGCAGCGATGCGCTCCCGCGGCTGAGCACACATCTCCCCGGCGCTCCTCCAGCGCTCGACGATTTTTTCATGCGCGCGTTCGGACGCAACGCCGACGACCGCTTCCAAACCGCCGAGCAGTTCGCGGGCACCTTCCTCGCCGCCGCGCGACTCTCCTCGCCCGGTTTGGGTCTTGGAGATTGGACCGGCCCCGGCATGGTGAATTGGGCGACGCCGCGAGAATCGACGCCCGGCGACATCGGTGACCCACGCGTATCTTCCAGCACACCACAAGCACGCAATTCGAGCTCGGCGCCGGCACAGTCCGTGGCCATCGGCAAGCTGAACACGATGGCCGATCCGGGCGGCGACAGGCTCAACCAGGCTGCAACTTCGTCGACGATCTCCGGCACCCAAACGCCGATCGACAACCGACCGTCGAGCCGATCGCGATTGCGAAATCTGGCTCTCGCCGCAACCATCGCGACGCTGGGCATCGGTGCGTTCTGGGCCTATCCGACGAGCTCTCCGGACACGTCCAAAGCCGCAACGACCGCGGCAATGGCCGAGCCTCCCGCATCCGCGAACGAGCCGGGAAATGCCGCTGTTCCGGCAGAATTCACCGCTTCCGTGCCGAGTGCGGAGCCTACTGGGTCCGTGCCCAGCGACGTCGCGACCGTCGCGCCACGGGCAGCAACTCCAGATCGCCCGGCGACATTGACAGGCGGCGCGGGCACGCGTGGCGCGTCGAAGGCAACCGGCACCAAGCCTTCCCCTGGCGGCGACAAGGCATCGCCGAAGAAAAAGCCAAGGTGGTATTGAGCCTGCCGCCCGCGCCACTCTGCGAAGTCGCCTAGAATCTCGCGCTCAGTTTCACGCCGCCGAGGCCGACTTGAATTGAGGGCCTCCACGCAGCCGGCGCTTCGTCGGTGGCTGGCGAGGCGTGCGAGTCTGAACTGCCGGAACCAAGGACGAGCCCCCATGTGAGGCCGGCAGCTGTCGTCACGCCGCCGATGATCCACAGCGCGGTCGTGACATCGCCCAGCGTCGCGGCCGAGGCGAGCGCATCGCTCTCCGATTGCGGGCAGCGCGTATCCGGGCAGGCCGCATCGAGGTCCTTGGCCTTGCCCGCGAGCACGACCGTCGTCGCGACGCTGGCAATCACGGTGGCGCCACCGAGACCGAGCACGATGCCCGGTCCGAGCCACGAGCCCCCCGCTTCCGCGTTCTTCGTCGATGCCACATCTGCGCCGTCAGGAATTCCAAGCTCGACCACGGCGGGCTCACCCACCACGGCCGCGAAGCGCTTCGAAAATCGTGCGCCGTCTTGCATTCCAGCGGCTTCGTGTTTGCCCGCGTCGAGGAACACGGTAGCGCTCGGCTCCGCGATCGCTACGCCGTCGATCGTCACGTCCACGACGCGCGGGCCCAGTTTGAGCCGGATTTGCGGAACGCGCACGACCAGCGCCGCATGCTCGCTCTTCGCGTCAAGGACAGCCTGCCGAACGGCGTCGGAGGCGTCGGGGGTTGGCGTCTCCGCCGCGGTCACGGCGTACAAATGCAGGGCCTCGACCAGCTGTCCCACTTGCGCGAGCGAGCGCGCTCGAAAGAGGGAAATCACGGGAGAATGGCGTTGTTCGTCGGCTCGACGGAACGCATTCGCTGCCTCCTTGAACTCGCCCTTCTCGAAGTGCGCGAGGCCCTCGTTGGCGAGGCGCGCTCCCGCGTCCTCCGCGGCGGTTCCGCTCCCGGCTCGCGCGTGCCCAGCGGCAAGGCCGAGCACCGCGCAGACGGCCAAGGCGCTCAGGCGCGAGCTCAACATGCCGAGCAGTGTCGGTCAGGCGCCGGTCCTTGTCACGTTGGATTCCGTCACGCTTGCCCGCGAAAGCCAGCGGATCATCGGCTCGAACACGAGCGCCGGGGCGTCGTTGGCGATGAAGAGGTTGGCGTGCGCGTACCAGTTGTCTTCGGTCCCGACGCGCAGCACCTCGACGTCGGCGCCGCCCCACGCGCGGACGACGCTTGTCGCCGTCGACTCGGGCACGATGCCGTCCTTGTTGGACACGACGACGAGGAGCGGGAGATCGATGGCGGCGAGGGCCCGGGTCACGTTCACGCCGCGCACGGTGAGGTCCTTCTGTTTCAGCCAATGGGCGATGTCTCGATTCACGGCTGGGTGCGGATCTTCCACTGTGCGCGTGAGCTCGTCGATGCGCTCGAGATCGATCGTGCGCGTGTTCATGTAGAGCGAGAGCAGCGACGGCATGCGCGACAAAAATGGAAATGCCCGCGCGACCATGGCCCGCGTCCCCGTGAACGCGACCGCACCTGCGAGCCTCGGCGAAGCGAACGCGACGCGCAAGAGCGGGTGCACCTCGGTCCAGACGAGCGGCGCGCCCATCGTGACGACGTCGGCAATGCCGGCGCTACCGTGGAGCGCGAGGTAGCCGTAAACGATGGTGCCGCCGAGGCTGCATCCAACCAGCGTGAGCTCTTTCGCTCGCAGCGTCGTGCCTTCGCGCACGCCCGCGATCGCGCGCGGCAGATCGATGCCGGCGTAATTCGCGAGCGTCACCGGACCGGGCGCGGCGTTGCACGGCACCGATGCACCTTGCGCGCGCAGGTTCATCGCCCACACCTCGAACCCGGCCTCGGCGAGCCACCGCTCCAGGCTCGTGTTGCGCGGGTGATAGCTGAAGATGAAGCTGTTCATTCCGTAGCCCGGCACGATCAAGAGCGGTCGCGCGCGAGGGTCGAGGTGTGCTGGCGAGACCGTCCGCCGCAGATGGATCGCCCATCCGTCGTGGGTCGACACGATCCGTTCGCTCACTGCCAGCTCAGCGTGCACCATCGCGCAAGCCTACAGGCTAGAAGGCTCCGCTGCCCTGCGCTATGAGCCGCCTGCAACGCTCCCCCGCCCGCCATGAATGACGACGCTGACAATTCAACGCCGGCCGCGGTGGACGACGGCGCTGACAATTCAACGCCGACCGCGGTGGATGACGGCGTTGTCATTTCTACGCCGGAAATTGCGCGCTTTCGGCGCTATTCATGGCTCGCGCTCGCGTTCGTGCTCGCCGTCATTCTGTGGGGCGCATTCGTCCGCGCCAGCGGGTCCGGCGCTGGCTGCGGCAGTCACTGGCCACTGTGCAACGGCGAGGTGATCCCACGCGCTCCGGCCCTCAAGACGATGATCGAGTTCACGCATCGCGTGACGAGCGGGCTCGCCGCGGTGGCCGTGTTGGTGCAGTTTATTTGGTCGCGGCGCGTATTTGCATCGGGTCATCCCGCAGGACGATGGGCAGCGGCAGGCGCGGCGCTGATGGTGATCGAGGTGCTCCTCGGTGCCGGCATCGTGCTGCTCGAGTACGTCGCCGAGAACAAGTCCGTGGGTCGCGCGCTCTGGATGGGAGTGCACCTCGTGAACACGTTCCTGCTCGTCGGTGCCATGACGCTCACGGCGCACTGTGCGACGACGCGCGGGCCGATGCGCTTTGCCGGCCGAGTCGTCGTCAGCGTCCTCGGTCTCGTGGGGACGCTCGGCATTCTGTTCACGGCGGCGACGGGTGGCGTCGCGGCGCTCGGAGATACGCTATTTCCGCCCAAGACCATCGGCGCGGCCCTCGCGGAAGATTTCTCGCCGACGGCTCACGTGTTGGTCCGGATGCGCCACATCCATCCCTTCGCGGCGATCGGCACGGCGCTCGGGCTGCTGCTCATTCGCCATGTCGTCGCGAGCCGCGTTCCTACCCCCGGGGTCGCCTGGCGCGGAGTCACGCTACGGGTCGCGGTCGTGTCTCAGGTCGTCGTCGGCTTCCTCAATATGATGATGCTCGCGCCAGTCTGGATGCAGCTCGTTCACCTCTTGCTCGCCGACGCCGTCTGGATCGCCTTCGTGTTGTTCATCGCGACCGCGCTCGCCGAGCCCGACCCCGACCGCGACGCGACGGAGTTCAGCACGAGCTGAAGCATCACGAACTCCCAGCTGAAGCATCGCGAGCTCCCAGCTGAAGCACCCAGAATTTCGAGCCCACAAACGCAGGAAGCCGCCGAAATCCGGCGGCTTCGCTGCAAAAGAGCTTCGCTTTTAGAGCGCTCTCGTCGTCAAGCGACGCGAACGTTCTCTGCGCGCGCGCCCTTCGGACCTTGACCAACCGTGTAGGTCACTCGCTGGCCCTCACGAAGCTCGTCGAAGCGGACCCCATCGAGATTCGACATATGAAAAAAGATGTCAGCACCGTTGTCCGTGGTGATGAATCCGAATCCCTTGTCCGTCATTTTCTTAATCGTGCCTTCAGCCATACCAGTCACCTACTTGATCGATCGTTGCGTTGAGCCGCCCGAATAAAAGTCCGAGCGGGCGCGGGACCATAGCAACATCGGGGCCCGCTGGGGCCATAGTTTGCAAAGATTGCAACTTCAAAGGCGATTCGCGTGACTCGGTGGCCCGAATCGGCGCCCATGAGCGCTCCAGCTCATCGGACTTGCGACGGAAGATCGACACCTTCGCTGCAGCCGCACGAGCACGCAAATCCGCCGCAGCCGCACGAGGCGCCGCCTCGGGACCTTCCGGATCAGCCTCCACCGCTGCCGCCGGAACCGCTGCCGCCGGAACCGCTGCCGCCCTAGCCCGAACCACCCGAGCCCGAACCACCCGAGCCCGAACCACCCGAGCCGCTGCCGCCCGAACCGCTGCCGGCCGCGCCCGAACCACCGGAACCGCTGCCGCCCGAGCCGCTGCCGCCGGCACCCGCACCGCCCGCGCCCGAAGCACCGGAACCGCTGCCGCCCGAGCCGCTGCCGCCCGAGCCCGCACCATCCGAACCGCTGCCGCCCGAGCCGCTGCCGCCGGAACCAGCACCGCCCGCGCCGGAAAGATCGCACTCCGCATCTTCGGCATCGAGGTACCCGTCACAGTCGTTGTCGACGCCGTCCTTGCACTGCTCGCCTGCCCCGGGAAACACGCGCGCGTCCTCGTCATCGCAGTCTGCGCCTTCGTCGAACCCGTCTCCGTCGGCGTCGAAGCCGATCAGTTGGTGATTGAAGTAGCAGCCATGCGCGGTCCCGGTGAGCGCGAAACACCCCACAAAAGCGGCCAGCAATTGTTTTTTCGGCGTCATTTGCAATCTCCGCAAAGCCATTCGAGAGACGTGCGCGCACGGTCGGCGGGGGTCGAGCACGCGGTGGATAGAGGTCACGTTAGCGTGCCCGTCGAGCACGCGGTGGAAAGAGGTCACGTTAGCGTGCCCGCGCCGGACGACAACCCCGGAGGAGCGGCCCCGGAGGAGCGGCGAAGTGCCGATCAGCCGGCGAGCCTCTCGATGATGCGCAGGTCCGCCGGCGAAATCTCGAGCCCGCTCGCGGCGAGGTCTTCACGCATGTGCGCGGCCTGCGAAGTGCCGGTGAGCGGGAGCATCCCAACCGCTTGGGCGAAGCGAAATACCAGCTGCGCGACGGTGCCTCCGAGGCGTGCCGCGAGCGCCCTTATCTCCGCGTTGTCGAGCTCCCGCTGGTTCGCCGTGAGCAGCGAGAAACCCTGGTACACGACCTCGTGCGCTCGGCATATCGCGCGCACCTCGCGGTCCCACCCGCTGCGCGCAAAACAACGATTCTGCACGAACCTGGGCTTCACTTCGGAGGCGCGCAGAAGCGCCCTGAGCTGCTCGAGCGACACGTTGCTGACGCCGAGAAAACGGCACTTTCCCGCACGCTGCAGCTCCTCCATCGCACGCCACACGGCCACGTCATCGTCGGTGAGCCCGTAGCCAGTCGCCGGCCCGTGCAGCACGAACGAGTCGAGGTAGCTCGTCCCGAGATGCTCGAGCGAGCTCGCGAACGACTGCGCAACCTGCACCCCGACCTCCGCCCGCGGATCGTAGGGCAGGCACTGACCTTGTCCGCGCGCATACGTAAATTTGCTCTGGAGAAATAGCTCGCCGCGCGTCCGACCCGTCTCCGCGAGGTATTCCGCGACCGCACTCCCGACTCCAGCCTCGAAGTAGTGCTTGCGCTGATTGGCGGTGTCGATGGCGTCGAAGCCTTCGCGCAGCGCCAAAAGGACGAGCCCCGCCGTGCGCTCCTCTTTCCACGCGGTCCCGTACATCATGGTCGGGAGCGGCCCGTGTTCCTGTGTGCTCGCAGCCGTCATGCGCGTGGTTCTACTTTTTCGCGCCGCGCAAATCGAGGACCATGCGCGTGGTTCTACTTTTTCGCTCGGCGCGAATCGAGGACCAACTGCCCGCGCAAGGCCACGTCCATCGCGTTTCTGGGGTAGCGCAACTCGCGCCGCGACGACCGGCACGCGGCCGTCACTTGAAGCGGTGCGTGTACTTCTCGAGGCTCGCGTATTGCTTCGGCCAGGGCAGGCGGTGACCCTGCTCGTACGCGGCGTGGCGGGTCCAGTACGGATCGAAGAGGTGCGCGCGCGCGAGCATGCAGAGATCGGCGCGGCCCGCGGCCAAGATGCTGTTCACGTCCGCGTAGCTCGAGATCGCGCCCACCGTCATCGTCGGGATCCCGACCTCGTGACGCACCCGATCGCTGAACGGCGTTTGGAACAATCGCCCATATTTCGGCCGCTGCTCGCGCACGGTCTGGCCCGCGGACACGTCGAGGATGTCGCAGCCATGGGCATGCAGCGTCCGCGCGATCACCACCGCCGTGTCCCCGTCGTTGCCGCCGTGGACCCAGTCCGTCGCGCTGATGCGCACGCTGATCGGTTTGTGCGCCGGCCAGCGAGCGCGCACCGCATCGAAGACCTCGAGCGGAAATCGCAGGCGATTCTCGACCGCGCCGCCGTACTCGTCCTCGCGCCGATTCGTGAGCGGCGAGAGAAAACACGCGAGCAGATAGCCGTGCGCGAAGTGGAGCTCGAGCATGTCGAACCCGGCCTCGTCGGCCATCTCCGCGGCGCGCACGAAGTCGTCTCGCACGAGCACCATGTCCGCGCGCGTGAGCTCACGCGGCACCTGGCTCACGGGCAAATACGGGATCGGCGAGCTCGACGCGATCGGCCACGCTTCGGTGTCGAGCGGCATGTCCATACCGTCCCACATGCGCTTGGTGGCACCTTTGCGACCGGCGTGCGCGAGCTGCATGGCGAGCTTGCCGTACGAGTGCTCGTGGACGAACTCGGTGACGCGCCGCCAAGCGGTGACGTGCTCGGGGAGGTACATGCCCGCGCACCCCGGCGTGATGCGACCCTCGGGACTCACGTCGGTCATCTCGGTGACGATGAGGCCCGCGCCTCCGACCGCGCGACTCCCGAGGTGAACCAAATGCCAGTCGTCGATGCGGCCGTCGTTCGCGCTGTATTGGCACATCGGTGACACGACGACGCGGTTCTCCAAGACGAGCTCGCGCAGCCGAAGCGGCGTGAACATCGGCGGCGTGTCGGCCGGCACGTCGCGTCCGGTGGCGTCGGCCGCGCGCTTCGCAAACCACGCGTCGAGCTCGCGAACGAGCGCCGGATCGCGCTGTTTCAGCCCCTCGTGCGTGACCCGCAGGCTGCGCGTCAGCATGCTGAACTCGAACTCCACCGGGGCCATCTCGCGATAACGCTCGACGTGCTCGAACCACTCGAGACTCTGCTGCGCGGCCCGCTGCACCGCCGCCACGTCCGCGCGTCGCCGCTGCTCGTAGCTGTCGAGCTGCTCTTTGAGCGTGCCGCCCTCGTGCAGACAGTCCGCGAGCGCGATCGCATCCTCCATCGCGAGCTTCGTGCCGCTGCCGACCGAAAAATGCGCGGTGTGCACGGCGTCGCCGATGAGGACGCGCTTGCCGTCGTGCCAACGCTCGTTCGAAATCGTCGGAAATCGCCGCCAAATCGAGCGATTTCGTTGTAGCGGATGGCCGCCAAGCTCCTCACGAAAGAGCTCGCTGATGTACGCGACCGTGCGCTCTTCGTCATGGACCGAGAGCCCCGCTGCGGCGAAGGTCTCGTCGGTACACTCGACGATGAAGGTCGAGAGGCCCGGCTCGTATCGGTACGCATGCACGCGGAACAAGCCGTGCGCGTTCTCTTTGAAATAGAACGTGAACGCATCGAAGGGATACGTCGTCCCGAGCCACACGAAGCGATTGGGCCGCTCGTCCACCGTCGGCGCGAAGGCCTCGGCCCAGCGCGCGCGCACGAGGCTCGCCGCACCATCGGCGCCGACCAGCAAGTCACACTCAGCATCGAGCGCGTCGAGGTCGGTCACCTCTTCTCCGAAGCGGAGCGAGACCCCAAGCTCTCGACAACGCCCAGCAAGGATCTCGAGCAGCCGCTTGCGCGAAACACCCGCAAATCCGTGACCGGTAGAGCGCCGGCGCGTTCCCTTCCAGTACGTGTCGATGTCGTCCCAGTGCCAAAAGGACGACGTGATCGCCTGGTGCGTCTCCGGATCGGCCGCCGCGAGGTGGTGCATCGTCGCGTCCGAAAACACGACACCAAACCCGAAGGTCTCGCCGGCGCGATTGCGCTCCACCACCTCGATGTCGAGCTCGGGCGCACGCTTCTTCAAGAGCGCCGCGAGATACAGCCCCGCGGGTCCCGCGCCGACGCAGGTGATTCGTTTCGCTCGAAGCATCGCGCAAACCTCAGCGAGCTAGCGCGGCAAGACGATGACGGGTTTCTTCGGGTGGCGCTTGTAAAACAAGATCGTGTGACCAAGCTCCTGGGCGATCGCCGCGCCGAGCGCGCTCGCAAGCTCCACCGCGATGTCCGCCCGCTTCGCCGGACACTCGCCGCTACGCTTCACCTTCACCAGCTCATGCGTAAGGAGAGCCGCCCGCACCGAGGCCACCACGCCCGAAGTGACGCCGCCCTTGCCCACCTGCACGAGCGGCACGAGGTGATGGCCGAGCGCGCGCAAGTGCCGCCGCTGTTTTCCGGTCAGCTCGCGACCCGCCGGCTTGATGCCCTCGGTCGCGCCCTCTTGCACTTCGCCCTCGGTCGCGCCCTCTTGCACTTCGCCGTCGCTCGTGTCGTTCGTCATGCTGTCGTTCGTCATGCTGTCGTCCGTCCGCCTCAGCCTCGCGTCGGCTCTTACAGCGCGCCCCTCCTCCGGGCAATTGCCCAACGTCAAGAGGCAGTGTGAACGACGCGATGTGATGGGCACTGCGTGAACGACGCAGCGGGATGGGCACTGCGTGAACGACGCGATGTGATGGGCACAGCGTGAAAGACGCAGGGTGATGGGCACACTAGAGAAGTAGGTATGGCCTCGTCGCGCATTCTCGTCGTCGGCGCCGGTGCGTTCGGGCTGAGCGCCGCGCTCGAGCTTCGCCGTCGCGGTCACGAGGTGGTGCTCGTTGACCCGGGGCCACTTCCACATGCCGACGCCGCCTCGAACGACGTCAGCAAATTGATCCGCGCCGACTACGGCGGTGACGTCCTCTACACCGAGCTGATGGAGCTCGCGCTCACGCGATGGCGCGCGCAAACTTCCGAGCGCCCGCGTCCGCTCTTTCACGAGACCGGGCTCGTGTGTCTGACCCGCTCCGCGATGATGCCGGGCGAGTTCGAGCACGATAGCTTCACGCTGCTATCGGCCCGCGGATACCCCCTCGAGCGACTCAATTGCGACACGATTTTGGCGCGTTTTCCGGCGTTTTCTGAAGGTGGCTACCTCGATGGCTACTTCAATCCGGTCGGCGGCTGGGCAGAGAGCGGCGAGGTTCTGCGCGCGCTCATCGCGGAGGCCCGGCTCCTTGGCGTCGAGCTACGCGAGGGTGTTCGAGCGCGGCGCTTGCCAGGGCACGCGCACCTCGATCACACCGGCATCGAGTGCGCCGACGGCACGACGATCGAGGCCGATCACGTCGTGGTCACGACCGGTGCGTGGGTGTGTCAGCTCTTGCCCGAACTCGCCGACCGCGTGCGCGCGATTGGCCAGCCGGTGTTCTTGTTGAGGCCCGCCGATCCCGCGCCATTTCGTCCGCCGCACTTCGTTCCCTTCACCGCCGAGATCGCACGCAGCGGTTGGTACGGCTTCTCCGCCACGCGCGACGGCCTCGTCAAGATCGCCCACCACGGCCCCGGAATTCCGGTCGAGCTCGACGCCCCGCGGCTCGTGCCAGCCGCGTTCGAGGCGCGCCTTCGGTCCTTCCTCGCCGAGGCGCTCCCGGCCCTCGCGGACGCCCCGCTGCATGCGAGCCGCCTGTGCCTTTATGGCGACAGCTTCGACGGCGACTTCATCATCGCGCGCGTGCCCGAGCGGCCCGGTGTCACCGTCGCGGCGGGAGACAGCGGCCACGCCTTCAAGTTCACGCCGGTCCTCGGAGAGCTCATCGCCGACGCTGTGCTCGGCGCAGAAAACCGCTTTTTGCCGCGCTTTCGCTGGCGCGAGCGGACGACACCACGGACCGAGGCCGCCCGCGCCGTCGACCATTGACGCGCCGTCAACGACAAGCGCGCCGCGACACTTCGCGCTAGCCCGACTCCGCTAGCCCCAAATCCGCGCGACGCCGGTCTTGCCACGCGCGCACTTCGCCCGCCGTGACCGAGTCGCCGTGGTGCAGCATCCAATTCAGCGCCGCGCACAGATCGCCCGCGTCCTCGATTCCGACGCCGAGCCGCACGAGCCGGTCGAAGCCGTCCTTCGCGAGCCGCTCGGGGGGCGTGAAATATTCGCTCACCGACTTGTGGTGGTTCACCTTGGTCGTGAGCCCATCGAAGCTCGGCGCGTAGCGAACGACGACGGTCATCGCGAGCACATCCGCGAAGTGGCGCGTGCGCTCTTCGTCCGCGCCTGCAATGCGAAAGCTCACCATCGAACCCGGGCGCGCGTAGTGACGTGCCACGACATCGGCATCCGGATGGCCCGCGAGGCTCGGGTGGTTGACCTGCTCGACGCGCGGATGAGCCGCTAAAAACGCCGCGATTTGCGCCGCCGATCGACACCGGCGCGCGTGGTGTCGCTCCGCATCGTCGAGCCCGGCGAGGATCACCTCAGCGCGGCGCCAGTCGAGGATCCCACCGCGCATCGCCATCAAATCCATCACGCCATTGGCCAGGTCGATGTCGTTCGTCGCGAGATATCCCCACGCATCCCGGTCCTGACCGCCGAGCGCCTTCGTACCGCTGGCGACGACGGCGGTGACGCCGGGGGTCCGAAGCAGCGGCACCTTCATCCCCCACGGGGTCGCGATCGTCGAGTCGATGACGAGCTTCAGCGAGCGTGCGCGGCGCTTGGCCTCGAGCACCAGCTGACCGAGCCGCTCGGGATCTTGGGCGCGTACGAGCGGGTTGGTGAAGGTCTCGCACAAGACGAGCGCCGTCTCCGGCACGATCGATCTTGCTAGCTCGTCCCAGTCGCCGTCGTCGACGACCGTGACCGCGCCGCCGCACTTCTTCGCGCACAGCTCGAGGTAGCTGCGCGTCTTGTTGTAGATCTGCCGCCCGACGATCGCGTGTGCGCCCGGCTGCATCAGGACGTCGATGACGAGCGCGCTCGCTTGCATGCCGCTCTCCATCAAGAGCACGGCCTTCGCTTGCTCGAGCTGGCGCATGCGAGCGATCAAGGCGAGCGTCTCGACCGAGCCATAGCGCGCGTAAAACGGCGGCAGCTCCGACCAGCAGCCCTCGCCCATGAACATGAAGGCGGCCTTGCCCTCTTGCCACGCGATGACCTCGCGCGAGCCGAACAAATCGAGCAACACCGTGCGGCTGTCGGGGTGCAAATACGCCTGTTTTTCGCGGCGAATGTGCGCGTCGACGCCATCGTGAAGAGCGCGCGTGTGCGCTTGCATCGCCGCAACTTCGGGGCGCGCAACGGGGCACCTCGCGGGTTCGAGATAGGCGCTGAGAGCGTGCGTCGAGTCGTTCATCGTGCGGGCCTCGCGAAGCGCAGACCCCCATACATGGGCTACTCCGCGACGCCGAGCACCAAGACCTCGCGCACGCGGGCGAGGCGACGGATGGGCTCGATCACGCGCTAATTGCCAGTTCGCGTGAGGTAGAAGAAATCCCGCGCCGCCCGCTTGCCCACGTATTCATCCTCGTCGAACTCGAAGTGCTTGGTGAGTGGCACGGCCTTCATGTTCGTGTCGTAGGTCACAAACTTCGGAAACGAGAAGTTTACGTCGAGCTGGGCCACATAGGCCGCGCCCGCGTGATGCATCGCATGCGCCAGCGTCTTGCCGGTGAGAAAGTCGCCTATCCCCACGAACAACACCTTGCGGTCCGCGTCGAGTCCGATCGCCGAGCGCCGGATCACGGTCGTGCCCGACACGCTCGAGGCTCCCCAGCCAAGCTTCGACATCTCGAGCGCGGGGTTCGCGACGCCTTCGTCGTACATGCAGAGCGGTGCTTGTCGAAACCACGCCAGCTCGGACGCGCGCCCTTCCAAGGACTCCCATGGCCTTATGGCGTAGCTGCCATCGACGAAGCGCGCGACAGCGCACGCCCGACCCCGCGGCGCAATCAGCGTGACGCCGTCGAGCTTCATGCCGTAGTCGCCGTGCGTCGTCTTGTAGCCGCCGTTGAAAGCCGCGAGCAGTCGCGCTCGCTGCGCCTCGGGCACGACTGCCGGGCGCGCGTAGCTCTTGCTCTCGGGCGTCCGGCTCTCGGGCTCGTGGCGACCAGCGACCAGATGCAGCTCGGCGTGCGCGAGATCGACCGCGACGATCGCGACGATCGCCCAGGAGCGATTCGTGTCCGGATGCAGAAACGTCTTCAGCATCCGCGTGCGGTCGTCGGGCTCGCGAATGTCGACCATGGCCACCCAGATTCCCTCCCCCTTGGCGGCGAGCATCGGCAACATCGGCGCCACGTTCGCCCGGGAAAATGGCGGTTTCGACGCTGCGCCATTCGCAGAGCCACCGGCCTGCTCACCTTCAGTGCCAGTCGCTTGCCCACCTTCAGTGCCGGTCGCTTGTCCGCGATCAGGGCCGCCCGCTGGCAGCGCGCCCGCCGCCGATTTTGCCCGCGGTGCCGCGCCGCGCGAGGTCGGTGCCGCTTCGACGTCCCACGCCGCCTCCGGGGCTCGCTCGCCCTTCAGTCTGCGATTGACGAAGTCTTGAACGCCATACGCCGTGTCCTCGAGCCACGCGACGAACTCTTTGCCAAACACGCCGCGGAGCGCATCCGCGAGCATCGGCCCAAAGCCCGGAATGCGATGAACCGCGAGCCACAGCGCGAGGACGACCGCCGGCAACGAAGCGAACACGATGGCGAGCTTGCCGCGGCGCGTCCGTGGGAAGGCCCAGCGCGAAGTCGGCATTTTAGCGACGGCATCCGCCGGCGCGACGGGCTCGGATTTTGCCGCCGGATCGTGGGCCATTGGGTTGTGGGCCATGAGGTTGTGTGCGATACCGCGGCGCGATGAGGCTCACGGTGCGAAGCGCGTGGTTGATAGCAGCTCTCGCGACTACCGGCTGCGGCAAGAGCGCCGAGCACCCCGATGGAGCCGCAAGCGCGTCCGCGGCGGCCGGCAGCGCAGCGCCACATGGCAGTGGCAAGCCCGGTGGCAGCGCGGCGCCCCATGGCAGCGGCAATCCCAGTGGCAGCGCCACTCCACACGGCAGCGCTAGCCCCGACGGCAGTGCCAGTCCCGCTGGCAGCAGCGAGCCTCACGCAAAGACCGGACATGCGCACTGGACCTATGGCGGCAGCGAAGGCCCGTCGTTTTGGGGCGATCTCGATCCGGCGTGGGCTACCTGCAAGACTGGCAAAGAGCAGTCTCCCGTTGATTTTTCGACCCGCGCCCCCGCGAAGAAGGCGGCGCCAGCGGCAGCTGTGGCCCCAGCCCCGAAGGGCGCCGAAGCCGCGGTCAAACCCATCAAGGGCGCCGAAGCCGCGGTCAAACCCATCAAGGGCGCGGAAGCCGCGGTCAAACCCATCAAACCTGCAATGCTGGGCACGAAGGTCTCGGTCGACTATTTGCCAATCGCGCTCGTCATCCAGAACAACGGGCACACGGTCTTGGTCGAGAACCGCGCCAACAACTACATCACCATCGGCGACAAGCGCTTTGAGCTTCTTCAGTTTCACATGCACAGCCCGAGCGAGCACACCGTGCAGGGCAAGCACTCGGAGCTCGAGATTCATTTCGTGCATAAGTCCGCGGATGGGCAATTGGCAGTCATCGGCGTGATGTTCGACAAGGGCGAGCCGAACCCGGTCCTCACCGAGCTCTGGGCCAAGCTGCCAAAGACCGTGTCGAGCGAGCCCGCGGCGGTGAAGAGTAAGCCAGTCGACATGGCGTCCTTGATCTCCCTCGCCGAAGGCTTTTGGCATTACACGGGCTCGCTCACGACGCCGCCGTGCTCCGAGGGAGTGCTCTTTTTCATTCAGAAAAAGACGCTGTCCATCGGTGAGAAAGAGATTGAGCGTTACCGCGCGCTCTTCGGCGGACGCACCAATCGGCCGCTCCAACCCCTCGGCGACCGGCGCGTCCAAGACCTGCTTCCGTGAGCACCCTCATTCTCGTACGGCACGGTCAAGCGACGCTCCACGGCGACGACTACGACGTCCTGTCGCCACTCGGCGAAAAGCAGTCCCGCGCCCTCGGCACCAAGCTCGCAAGCTGGAAGACGCCCATCGACGCGGTCTACTCCGGCCCGCTCACGCGGCACCTCGACACGCTGCGGCACATGCGCGCGGCCGCAAGCGAAGGTGGGCTCGAGCTCCCAGAAACCTGCATTCTCGAGGGCTTTCGCGAGATGGAAGTCGCCGCGCTCGTCAGCGAGGCCATGCGCCGCGTCTTGCCAAGCTGCCCCGATCTCCGCACTCAGCTCGAGACTGGCACGCTGACGGAACAGGGTCAGGAAGCGATGCGCCACGTCGGCGGCGTGCTCGGCAAGCTCCTCGAACGCTGGGCGCGAGGCGAGCTACCCGTCGCTGGGCTCGAGCCCTATGAGCCATTCGCCAGCCGCGTACGCACGGCCTTGCACACCGTGATGAAGACAGAGCGGCGCGGACGGCGGGTGTTGATTGTCACCTCGGGCGGACCGATCACGGTGGCCCTGCGGCTCGCCCTCGGGCTCGACGCCCCAAGGTCCATCGAGCTGCTCTCGAGCATAGCCAATGCCTCGCTGACCGAGCTTCGCTATACCGAAGACGCGATCACGCTCGAGAGCTTCAATCGCCACTCCCACACCCTCGAAGGCGGCCTCTACTCGCGCATCTAATAAGGCGTTGATCGGCAATGCGAGCGACCTCTCCCCAGCCCTCGCCCCTTTGCGGAGAGGGCGACCCTTGCGGAGAGGGAGAAGAGCGCCTCCGCCCACGAGCTTGACCATGGACTTCTCGATCCCAGGCCCGCTCGCGGAGACGCTCTCGCATGCACGCGCCTTCCTCGATGAGGCGGTATTGCCACGTGAGCATCATTTTCTCACGCACGAGTTCTACGAGATCGAGCCCGAGCTTTCGCTGCTGCGCGCGGAGGTGAAGCGTCGCGGCCTCTGGCTTCCCCAAGCGCCGAAGAGCCTTGGCGGTCTTGGCCTCAGCGTCCTCGAACACGGCCTCATGAGCGAGGTGCTCGGGCGCACGCCGTATGGCCATTATCTCTTCGGCTGCCAGGCGCCGGACGCCGGAAATATGGAGCTTTTGCACCAGTTCGGCACGGACGCTCAGAAGGCCCAATGGCTATTGCCGCTCACGCGCGGGGAGCTTCGCAGCTGTTTCTCGATGACCGAGCCCGAGACGCCGGGGTCGAACCCGACCGAGCTCGCCTGCCGCGCCGTACGCACTGGCGATTGCTTCACGATCACGGGCCGAAAGTGGTTCACGACCGCCGCCGATGGTGCCGCCTTTGCAATCGTCATGGCGGTCACGAATCCGGACGCGACGCGCCACTCCCGCGCCAGTCAGCTCATCGTGCCCACCAGCGCCGAGGGCTTCGAGATCGTCCGCAACATCCCGGTCATGGGCCACCCGGGCCAAGGCTGGGCGAGCCACTCGGAGATCGCCTATCGCGACGTGAAAGTGCCAATCGCGAACCTCCTCGGACCCGAGGGCGCTGGGTTTCTCCTTGCCCAAGAGCGCCTCGGGCCAGGCCGCATTCACCACTGCATGCGCTGGATTGGCATCTGCGAGCGCGCCTTCGAGCTGATGTGCAAACGCGCCACGTCGCGACGGCTCGACCAGGGCCGACCGCTCTCTCACAAGCAGTTCATCCAAGGCTATGTGGCCGAGTCGCGCGCGGCCATCAACGCGGCGCGCCTCATGGTGCTCGAGGCCGCGTGGAAGATCGATCACGCGGGCTTCGCGGCGGCGCGCGTCGACATTTCGCTCATCAAATTCTTCGTCGCCAACGTGATGATGAAGGTCGTGGACCGCGCCATTCAGGTACACGGCGCGCTCGGGCTCACGACGGACACCGTGCTCGCGCACTACTATGCCCATGAGCGCGGGGCTCGCATCTACGATGGGCCCGACGAGGTGCACAAGGCGGCGGCCGGCCGGCGCATCCTCGATGGCTACGCGAATGACGGTGACGCATGAACGCAATTGCCATGACGATGCGAGCGCCGCATCGCGGACCTCGCGTCAGCCCGCACGGGCACTCTTGAATAGACTCTTGAATCGAATGGCACAGCCGGCGTGAATGCCAATTCGAGCTTCTTCGATGTTCCTGGGAGGGTTCGCAGCGGCGAAGAACTCGACGTCGCGCGTCTCGTGCCGCTGCTCGAAGCCGCGCTCGGCGTGCCTGTGCCCGAACTCGTCGTTCAGCAGTTTCCGGGCGGGTATTCGAATCTCACGTACCTGGTAGTTGCCGGCGAGCGCGAGCTGGTGCTGCGGCGACCGCCCTTCGGCTCCACCGTGAAGAGCGCGCACGACATGCGCCGCGAACATCAGCTCCTCACCACGCTCTCACGCCACGTCGGCTGGGCACCGCGGCCATTGCTGTTTTGCGATGACGCCAGTGTCCTCGGCGCGGACTTTTACCTCATGGAACGCGTGCGCGGAGTCATCCTGAGGAAGGCCCCTCCCACCGGGCTCATGATCGGTCCGCCAAAGGCGCGCCATCTCTCCAAGACACTGCTCGCGACCCTCGTCGAGCTGCACGCCCTCGACTACGAGTCGCTCGGGCTCGGCTCGCTCGGCCGCCCGAATGGCTACGTCACGCGGCAAATCGAGGGCTGGACCCGTCGCTACGGCAGCGCGCGCACGGACGACATCGCCGCCATGGACGCCGTCGCCGAATGGCTCGCGAGCCACATTCCCACCTCGCCCCCAGCGCGCATTCTTCACAATGACCTCAAGTTCGACAACGTCGTCTACGACTCCGCAAAGCTCGAGCGCATCGTCGGCATTCTCGACTGGGAGATGGCGACCCTCGGTGATCCGCTGATGGATCTCGGCACGGCGCTTGGCTACTGGGTTGAAGCCGGGGATCCGGAACCGCTCAAGGCGCTGAGCTTTGGGCCGACGATGCTCGATGGCATGCAGACCCGCTGCGAGCTGGCGGAGAACTACGCGCGCGCTACCGGCGTCGACGTCTCGAACATCGTCTTTTATTACGTGTTCGGACTCTTCAAGACTGCGGTCGTGTGCCAGCAAATCTATGGTCGTTACCGGCAAGGAAAAACGAGCGATCCGCGCTTTTCCGGGCTCATCGATGCCGTTCGGGCCATGGCCGACAAGGCCCACGACCACGCACTGCGCCACTCGCTCTCGTGACGCCTCCGGGTCGCGGCGGCTTCAGCGCGCGGCGCGGACTCGCCGATAGCGGGCCGCAACGCCCCTGACGCGAGCCGTCCAGACCGGAGTCGTGGGCGCATCGGGTGATGGCGCTCTGCTGCCATCATTCGCGACGCGCGTGGCGATCGCAGCAAGCTCAGGGAAGCTGAGCTCGATGTCGGCGATACGCCCCCTCAGCCAGGCGAACTCTTCGAGGTGAGGCCCAAGCATGGCTCGAGCGAGTCGCGCATCGAGCTCGCGGAGCTTATTGGCAAGTTCCGCCGGGTTCGCGCTCCAATCGGTCTGCGCTGTCTCGGGCGCGTACGCCAAGAGTGGTTCTCGCTGCTCGAGGAGGAGTTCCACGCTCTCGGCCGTGACACCGCTCGCGAGCATCGCTTCGGTGAGCGCTATGGCTTCGACGAGCGCCTTTTCGGGTGTTCTCGTCGGCGTCGCTGAGGCCTCGCGCCTTTCTTCGCGTTCGCGATTCACGGCTATCGCTTGGTAGCGCTCGCGTGCGGAACGAGCTTCGCCTCACCGGAGAGAACCTGGCGCGCGGCCTCCTTGAACGCCTCGCGCAAGGGCTCGAGGATGCGAATGACCTCGCGGACCTTCTCTGGGTCTTGGTCGATGTTGGCTTGAACCAAATGCCCCATGCAGAACATGTAGACGCCGTTCAGGTTCTGGCAAAGGTCCGGCCAGACTTCGTGTTTCAACGTCGCGGCGAACTCGCTGAGAATCGCGTATGCGCGGTCGAGCCGCTCACCAGCGCGCCCACGATCTCCCTTTTCCATGGCCGCCACCGCTTCGTTCAAGAAGCGAAAACTGCCATCGTAGAGCATGGTCAACAGCTCACTCGGCGAGCTGGTACGCACTTGAACGGTCTTGTAGCGATTGAGGCCTGGATTGATCATGGTCGTATGGCGGGAGGGTTGATGGCCGATGCTCGAGGGAGGAGCCGAAGAGGATAAATGAGAACTACCTACGAGAGAATCCGAGGTTCGCGAGGCCGGAGAGGGCGCCGCCCTGCTGGTTGATGCGTGCGACCGAGGACTCGAGGTCGGTGAACTTTTTTCGCAGCCGCTGTTCGAAGGCGTCGAGCGACCGATTCAGCACGATTTCCTGGCCCTCGAGCCTTTCGATGTTGCCGCCGAAGGCCGCGATCCGGATGTTCATCGTGGCCTCCTTGCCGGTCGCAAGTTTGTCGATCGCTTCGGTCATGAGGTGCATCGCACCCTTCACGCTGTTGTCCGGATCGCCGACGAAGACCTTGGCGACACTCCCTGGATCGGCGTCGAGTGCCGCCTTCAGCTTTGCGGAGTCGATGCCGAGGCTTCCCTTCTGGGTGAGGCTTACGCCAACGGACGCCAGCATGTCGTACTTGCCAGTGAAGCCGGGGAGCTTGCTCGAAACGAGCTTTGCCATGGCATCTAGCGAGGTGCGTACTGCGCTGTCGCCAGAGAGGTACTTGTTGGCGGCCTTGATGGAGCCGTAGCCAGCGGCGAGGTGACCGCCCGACACGGCGGAGTTGTACGCATCGACGAACGCGCGGATCTTCTTCTCCTGGGCAGCTGCGTCGGCCGCGACCGTCACCGTCACGGGCGCCTCGGTCACTGGCGGATTGCCGGTTATCTTCTTCGGCGTGATCGTCACGCCTTGCACCACGTCGGTGAATTTGTTGGTGGGGCGCGTAACCGTGAATTGATTGTCGATCTTGATCTCGGCGTCCTGCGCGTTTTGGTAAGTATTCGCGCCAAGGTCGAGATCGAGATCCACCGTGCCGGTCTCGGCGTAGGTGACCTGATTGGCGACTCCGGAGTCCTTGCCGCTGATCAAGAGACGGCTCGTGCTGCCTTCGTTCACGATCGAGGCGTTGACCTTCGCGCCGCTGGTGTTGATCTTGGTGGCGATCGCAACCAGCGAATCCTCCGAAGTGACGGCCACCGCGGTCGTCGTGCCCGCAATGGTGATGCCGATCGTCCCCGCTTGGGTCAGGGCGTTGGTGGCGCTTGCTACGGACTTGGATTTCGTACGCGTCGCGAAGGCGAGCTTGTTCACCTGAACCGAGAAGCTGCCGGGCGCGGCCGTGCCTGCGGACGAGGCGACGACGGAGGTGTCGTCGCTGGAGGTGATCGTGTACGCGGAGAACTCGGCTGCGGTGTCGAGGTCCTTCGCCTTCGTCTTGATGTCCACCAGTTTGCTCAAGAACGACGAGAGCGCGTCGCGCGCGCTCTTGAGATCACGCTGCTGAGCTTGATTACGCGCGAGCGGAACCGACTCCGCTTGCCGCAGCCCGGCGATGAGCGCGTTGGTGTCGAGTCCGGTGGCGAGGCCGCCAAGCGTGATGCCCATGGTGGTTCAGTCCTTTGATTCCGATGGGACGGCGTAGCGCACCCACCTGCCAGCTCGGAGGCGCGAGGCCTCCGAAGCGACTGAACGGCTCGGGGGGCGAAAAACTTGAGCGCGCGCGCACATCATCCCGTTCGCCTCGCTGTCGGAGTTGGTCCGTCGTCGGCGATTGGCGCGCCGATGCGAGCGGCGAGGGAGCTCATCACTCCCATGACGCGCGCGACCTCGAGCGAAGTCGGCAATGCCGCGTCCTGTACGCCGTCCAGCCGAAGCCCTTCGCGGGCCAGCTCATGGCCAAAGAGGTAGCTCGTTCCTTGCGCGCGGCCACGCGTCCCGGTCGCGGCGGCCTCACTCGCGTGTGCGTGAAGGGCGCGCGTGTAATCGGCGAGATCCGCGGTGAAATAGCGCTGTTGCTTGAGCGCAGCCGCAAATCCAGTGACGTCCCCGCGCTGCGCTTGCGCCAATGCCTGCGGGTACCGATCGCCGAGAAGTGCGAGGTAGTCCTCGGCCCCTTCGGTCGCGTTCGGATAGGCGCGAAATCCGTCGACGAGCTTCTTGTGTTTGCCGTCGAGCACCTCGGTCGTGAGATAGCGCGCGGTAGTTCCGCTCGGGCTCTTGCCCTTGATGCCGCCGAAATTGAAATTGAACATGCGCTCGCCGCGCGCGGTTTCGTGGGCGACGTGAGCACTGAGCACCTCCGCCATGCCCTCCGGCATCGCGCGGCCGGACTGTCGGCGATATGCGGTCTCGAGCGCGCCGCGAATGTCGCCCATCGCCAGCGGTGTGCGAGTTGGCGCTACCTCCCTCGCCGTAGCGCGCAGCTCGCCGGAACGCGCACCTGCCGCGGCCGCAGCTTGGTGCGACGCTAGCTGGGGACGCGCTACAAGAGACGCGATGGGTCCGACGGTGCTCACGCGGCCGGAGCCAATTGCAAGCACCGGACCGTCAAAGAAACTTTTTCGCGAGACGACGATTTGAGCCGGGAATTGCTGGGGATCCGTTGCGGAAACGGGTGACGTCCGGCGTTCTAAGAGCGAGTTGTCCACAAGCGATCGAAGCGCTTGTGACGAGGCATTGACGCCCCGAGCGTCAGCTCGCCGTCGGCCCGGTCGCGAGCACCGTCAATGGCATGGCGCTGCAAAAATGTTGTCTGAGCGGAAACGCCCGTGGAACCATGTCGTTGAGTGTACGCACACCTCGACCTGGCCGCGTCGGCGCATACCAACGAAATAGCCGCGATCCGCGTGGATCCTCAGCTGTTTGCTCACGGCATCGGCGCGCCAAGCGCTCGGTCGCTGTCGTCCGCCATCAACGTGACGGCCAGCGGCAACTCTTTGGCATCACTCTTGATGGTGAACCTGGACTCGCCAAACGCCGCGTGGTCGGCTCGGCACATTCGTTCAAGAGACGCGCCTTCAAGAGACGCGTACGAAACTGACGCGTACGAAACTGACGCGTACGAAACTGACGCGTACGAAACTGACGCGTACGAAACTGACGCGTACGAAACAGAACTCGGGAGCCTCGCGGCACCGAGGCAGCGTTTCCCCTCCTAGTTCAGCGTTCCCAATTCGTACTGTTTGACACGACCGTGAGCAGGGCTTTAACCTGGCTTGTCGTGCGCTTTGCCCCACCACGCAGCTTCTGGACAAGAAAGTTGAGAAGATTCGGATGACGCAGCAGACCCAGGTAAATGGTGAGTGCACAACGCTCCGCTCCACTTCGCGCGGCGAGATCGTCGGGCGCAGCGCAAAGCTTCGCGCGGTCATGGACACGGTCGATCGCGTCGCGAAATCGAGCTGCAACGTCCTGATCAGCGGGGAAAGCGGAACGGGCAAAGAGTCGATCGTCGCCGCGCTGCATGACGCCAGCCGCCGCTCGTCGATGCCGTTCGTGACCTTGAACTGCGGCGCACTTCCGGAGGCGCTGATGGAGAGCGAGCTCTTCGGTCACTCGCGCGGCGCGTTCACGGGGGCGCACGCCACGCGGCAAGGTCGAGTCGCACAAGCCGAAGGCGGGACCTTATTCCTCGATGAAATTGGAGAGCTCCCGCTCGGCTTGCAGGCCAAGTTGCTGCGGCTGCTTCAGCAGCGTGAGTACACACCCGTCGGCGACAATCGCACCTTGAAGTGTGACATCCGCATCGTCGCTGCGACCAATCGCAACCTCGTCGAAGAAGTGGCGCGCGGGACCTTCCGAGAAGATCTTTTCTACCGGCTCAACGTGATCGAAATTGCGCTTCCCGCCTTGCGCGATCGCACCGAGGACGTGGCGGATCTCGTCGCGCATTTCTGCAAGCTCGCGATGGCGATGGCCGGCCGCGACGACATCGCGGGATTCGCACCGGATGCGATCGACGCGCTGCTCGAGCACGACTGGCCCGGCAACATTCGCGAGCTCGAGAACACGATCCAACGCGCGGTCCTGTTGGCGCCAGGGCCGACGATCGGCTGCTCCGACCTCCCGCTCGGCGCGTCACGTGGAGGACAACGCGGCGCATCGGCCGGCAGCGTCGCGGCGCTTCCCGATGAGGGGATCAACCTGCGCGAAGTGATGGAAGAGTACGAGAGCACGCTCGTCCGCCAAGCCCTTGAGCGCACGAAGTGGAACAAGAATCAGGCGGCGAAGTTGTTGGGGATGAACCGCACCACGCTCGTCGAGATGGTGAAGCGCAAGCGCATCGGCTGAGACCTGTTGGTTCAGATGTTGAAGCGCAATCGCATCGGCTGAG
Organism: Myxococcales bacterium; assembly: GCA_009692485.1. GTDB lineage: Bacteria > Myxococcota_A > Polyangia > Polyangiales > Polyangiaceae > SYFR01. The sequence continues at coordinate 38,643 of SHZB01000001.1, read as the reverse complement.
GCCTGTTGGTTCAGATGTTGAAGCGCAAACGCATCGGCTGAGGCCTGCTAGTTCAGGTCGTGCACGCGGGTCTCGTCACCGGTTCTCGGACGACGCGGCGGTGCCTCGGCGAGGACTCTCGCCACTTGCGTGCACAGTTCATCGGGGGCGATCGGGCGGCCCAACGACCCGGCGGCGCCGAGCGCCATGGCGGTCGCAAGGTCCTCCGGCCGGTGTTGGTCACCGAGCGCGATGACCGGGACCTGGTCGGTGAGAGGATGATGCCGGAGCGCACCGATGGTCAGCAGCGCAGCCTGCGCATCGACCGCCATCAGCAGCACATCGGGATCGATCGCAGCGACAAAAGACACCCATGTCGCGGGCACCGACAGGCATGACTTGAACAGAGCGAGCCAGCTCTCGTGGCCCGACGCACTGTGGACCTGGTAGCCCTCGAGTCGCAGGAGCTGCGCGAGCGCATAGCGTCGCCCAAGATCGTCATCGACCACCATGACGCGGACCGGAGAGGTACCGCCGCGCAACGTCCGTTGTGGAAATGGGAAAATTGGCGTCGTGCCTCCACTTGGGATGAACGGCACGGCGCGTCGCTCGCTTGAATACGATCGACCCCTGCCGATTGACCCGGCGGACTCTCCGACCGAGGCTTGCGACACGTGACTCGCGACGAAGAGCTGATGACCGCCTACGTGAGCGGCGATTCGCGCGCGTTCGGCCAGCTCTTCGATCGCTACGCGCCGATGCTGATGCGCATCATGAAGCGCAGGGTGCGGGGCGATGGAGACGCCGAAGAGCTCGTCCAGCAGACGTGTTTGCAGCTTCACCGCGCGCGTAACGACTTTGATGCGAGTCGCGCGTTTCGGCCCTGGCTGATGACCATTGCCTTCAATCTTCAGCGCGAGCTGTTTCGACGGCGACAGCGACGGCCCGAGGCACCACTCGAGTTTGAGCCTGCGGCACCGTCGAGTGAGCGCGCCCCACTCGAGAGGAGCGAACGCGCCGCGCAGCTTCGAGCGGCAGTCGCGAGCATCCCAAGCGGCCAGCGCGAAGTGATCGAGCTGCACTGGTTCGAAGAGCTGAGCTTCGCGGAGGTCGCACAAGTCCTCGGCCTTGGACTGAGCGCGGTGAAGGTGAGAGCGCACCGGGGATACAAGGCCCTGCGCGAACACCTCGAGCGAGCGCGCGAAGTCGAAGCGGTGACGGAGCTGCCGATTCGCGAGCGCGACCGGACGCGCGGAGGTAACCAGCCGTGAGTCGAGACCCTAAGCCCCACGTGGAAGGCGTGCCCCACGACGAGCCGCTGTCTCGTGCGCTCGAAGCTGCGCGCCAGGCCGCGGGCGTGCTCGAGCATGCGGAGCCGCTTCACGACGCGGAACGGACCAGCGCCCGGCTCGCCGCATTACGCGAGCGCGTCGATCAGGCCATCCTCGCGGAGACCGGCACCGTGGCGGCATTGCGTGCGCTGTCCGTGCGCGCGCAGCTCGTCGTGTCCGTCCTCGTCATGGGCGTCGCCACAGCCGTCGTATTTCTTTTCCTACCGCGCGCGGACCTGGCAAGAAACAGGCTCCTCGCGATCGCAGTGAGCGCGGCGCTCGCGACGATGAGCTTCGTCCTCGTGGTGCGCTGTTGCCGCCCGCTCCATCAGCCTGAACTACGCCGTTCGACAAGCGCCTCCTTGCTCTTCGCCGGCGTGATGCTCGCGGCTGCGATCGCGCTCGTGCGCCGCTCCGAGCCGTCGTTCGGCGGGGCGTTCGCGAGTGAGTGCGCGAGCTGCATAGGCCTCGGTGCCGCGCTCGCTCTTCCCGGACTCTTGTTCGTCCTCGCTACACGCCGGCACGCTCATGCCGAGTGGACCGTGCCGCTGATCGCCGGTGCCGCGGCGGGAATTTTCGCACAAGGCGTGCTGGAGTTGCATTGCCCACTTGGCGGCCGCGCACACCACACCCTCGGGCATTTTGCGCTCGTGCCCCTCCTCGCCGTCGTGGCGTACGCAGCCGCGATGCGCTTCAATCCGAAGCTGAGATCGAAAGTCGAATCACGGGAAAAATGAAGCGCTGCGGCGAGAGCCAATCCGGGGCTGCGGCGAGAGCCAATCCGAACGGGCGAGAGCCAATCCGAGGTTGCCACGCGTCCGGGAGCGACGAAGTTCGCGCGTTCGCCTTGCCGTGAAGCGCCGCGGGGGCCGCGATCTCATCGGGCACGATGCGGCGCTCAGCGCGTCGTTTCGTCGAGGACGGTCGCTGAGAGTCCGACGTGGCTTCGTCCCTCGAAGCTCAGCGGCTGGAAGCCAAGCCTTGCTCCGGACCGCTCGATCGGTGCGGCTGAAGCCACGAGCTCCGCGTAGATCGCGCTCGCCTGCGTGAGCGGGCATCCGAGCACCTCGCGCAAAAATGCGAGGGATGCGCCCGTGGCCAGATCGGCGCGCTCGCTCGCTCCGTCGCGCGACAGAACGGTGACGCCGAAGACATCGTCGGGCACTCGCAGCGCATGCTCTGGATCGCACAAGACCAAGACCACGCGGTCGAGAACGTGGCTGGCGTCATCGTCAAAATGTGCCCAAAGCTCGAGCGCCGCGCCTTCGAAACGGATGAACGAGCCAAGCTCCGTATCGATCAACCCGCGGCGCGCGAGCTTGCCTTTTTCGACGAGCGCCGACCGGCCCACGATGCTCTCGGACTTGCCGAGCAAGCGCCGCAGCGAGAGCTCCGCGAGGGCATGCCGAAGCACCTCGAGATTGCGCGCGATCCGCGTGTTGGTGCGCTCGAGGCGTTGTGCGATTTCAAGCTCGCGAAGGGCCTCGTGGAGCTCACCCACCGCGGCCAAGGCGTCGGCGAGCGTACAGCGCGCATCGAGCATCGCCGCGTCGAGTGCGACGGCCCGCCGGTAGGCAACGATCGCCTGTGCAGGGTCGCGTCGCGCATCGTGAACGAGGCCGATCACGAAGTGCGTACGAGCATCCGCACCGTCGAGCGAGCATGCAAGCGCGAGCGAATGGATCGCCTTGTCGAAGAGGCCCTTGTCGAAGAAAGCGACGCCGAGCTGGCGATGAACCCGGGCATCGTCGGGCGCGAGTCGTCGAGCCTGCACGAGCTGAAACGCGGCTTGATCGTGGTGCCCGTTCCGCCCCAGCGCGTCTGCGTACAAGATGCGGAGCTCCACGTCTTCGTCGTCGAGCGCGATCGCGCGGGCATATGCGCTCGCGGCTTCGGCGGGGTGGGCGATGGCCGCGAAGGCCGTGCCGAGCCGCAGCCAGTGGGTCGCATCGTCGGGACTCTGTTCGGTGGCAAGCTTCAGCTCGGCGATGATCGCAGCAGAGTCGCCGACCGCGAGCCGCGCGAGGGTCGCATCGACGCCCGTCCCCAGGAGCGGAAGGCTGCGCTTCTCCGTTCCGTCGGCCAAGGCGTGCTCTCCGTCTCCGTCTTCAGCGCAGTCGCGGCGTGCGCGTCAATGCGCGTCGTGGTCGCGCGAGAGGCCGGGGTGCGTCGGGTCGCCGGGCTCATGGCGGGCGTTGTCCGTGCGCCGCGTGCCGTCCGGTGCCGTCAGCGCGAGCAACTGCGTCTTGTCGTAAATGAACTGGTCGCGTGAGTCGTAGGGAACGGGGTGAAGGCCCGTATCCATGCGGATTGCGTCGCAGGGGCAGGCCTCGACGCAGAAACCGCAGAACACGCAGCGCAGCTCGTCGATGACGAACGCGGCGGGAAAGCGCTCATATCCGCGGCGCTCATCTCCGTCGGCATATTCGGCGGGCTCGATGTGGATGCACTGCGCGGGGCACGCGGTCGAGCAGCATAGACACGCGACGCAGCGAGGCGAATCGTCCGCGCGCACGGTGAGGCGATGCAAGCCGCGAAAGCGCTCGGGATAAATACGGCGCTCTTCGGGATACTCGATCGTCGTGATGCCGCCTTCGAAGTTGTCGAGCACCGGATCGCGCTTCTGTCCGAGGAGCCGCTCTTTCGCGTTCGTGAAGAAGTGCCTCATCGTCAGCGCCGTGCCCTTCAGCAGCTCGGGCACGTAGCTCTGAACACCCAGCGTGCGCGACGGCCGCGCGATCGTGTGGGTGGGCACCGGCGTCTTCGAAGCCGCTTTAGTCCAGGTCATGTTGTCGGTTGCCATCGCCGTCCTCGGAGTCATGCCTGCATCTTGCCCGCGCGAATGCCACCCTCTGCGAGGGCCATCTGCGCTGCGCTCGAGGCGGTGATTCGCTTCGTCCGCGACGGCTCGAGCAAGCCGGTGACGAAGAGAACGGAGCCGCCGAGCGCAGCGAGCGCCACGAGGCTCTGGCTGATATCGGCCGCGATCGCCACGGCATTTCCGAGCGGTTCGCCGGCGCTTTCGAGCGCGAGCACGGCTGCGCCGGTGAGCACGATGTTCAAGAGCGCGAGCGGCAAGAGCCTCGTCCAGCCGAGTCGCATGAGCTGGTCGTATCGGAAGCGCGGCAAGGTCCAGCGGATGAAGAGCTGCAGCCACACCATGAGGATGGTCTTGCCGAAGAACGTGGCGATGTGAATGGCGCTGACCGCGAGGTGCGTGAGCTTCAGCTCGTAGATGAGATCGCTGCCGAGGGTGATTCGAAGTCCATCGGGGTCGAGAAATGGCAGGTGATAGCCGCCGAAAAACAGCGTCACGAGCAGCACGCTCGAGAACACGAACTCGATGTACTCACCGGTGTAAAACATGCCGAACTTCATCCCCGAGTACTCGAGGAAATAGCCAGCGATGATCTCGCTCTCACCCTCGGGTTGATCGAAGGGGACGCGCTTCGTTTCGGCGACGAGCGCCACGAGAAACAGCACGAACGCGAGCGGCTGGACGAAGATGCCCCATGCGTTCTGCCCCTGCCAGTCCACGAGCTTTTGCAGATTCACGGTCCCGGCGACCATGAACATGCCGACGATGCTGAGGCCGAGCGCGACCTCGTAGCTGACCATCTGGCTCGTGGCACGAAGACCGCCGAGCAAGGCCCACTTGTTGTTGCTTGCCCAGCCGGCGATCGCCGCGCCGATGACGCCGGTGCCCGCGATCGCGAAGACATAGAGCAGGCCGACGTCGAGATTGGCGATCGAGAGCGACACGGCGAGCTGTCCCGCGCTGCACGCTCCGCTGGGGCCAACGACCGGTGCGAGGTGCGCGAGATCTGCGAAGCTGAGGACCTTGTCGCGATCGAAGTCGATGAAGCACAGCGTGCTTCCGAAGGGCACTACGGCCATCGTCACGAGCGCCGGAAACATCGCGAGCATCGGTGCGAGCGCGAACAGGAGCCGGTCGGCGCCGCGTGGCCGCAGGTCTTCTTTCCAGATGAGCTTCACCGCATCGGCGAGCGCGTGGAGCATTCCGGCGAGCCGAAGGGGGACCGGGTCTTCGCCTACCCTGCCGGCGGAGTAACCGGCCGCGAGCAGGATGGCCAAAGCCGCGAGCGAGCCGGCGACTCCGGGGCCGAACGAGCTTCCGCGAACGATGAACCCGGCCGGCGCGAGCTGGGCGAAGAACAAGGCCGCGAGTTGTGCAATGAGCCCCGCGTAGAAATACGTGCGCGGCGCGAGCTGCGCGACCCGCTCCTCGAAGGCGCTGTCGGCTCCGTCGCGGTAGGGCGCAACGCCATCGCTATCTTTGCGAACCCGCGCGCTGATCAACAGCAGGGTCGTCCAGACCACGAGGATCGCGATCTCGATGCCGGTCGTGATGCGCGCGCTCTCGAGGCCCGGATGCTTCGCCCAAAAAGGCACCGCGATAGCCGCCGCAACCAGGACGCCGCCGCCGAGCACGACCGCACGAACGAGCCACGCGGGCAGGTAGATGACGGCGCGGTTCGGGCCGACGCGATCTTGAATCATCGCGCTCTGACGGCGGTCGGCCCAGGTCGTGATCGCCGCCATGTTGAGGAGAAAGCCGAGGACGATGGCGATCTTGATGACCGCGACGAAGAGCTCCGTGCCGCTCATGGCGCGGCCTCCCCAGGTTGATGATCGCCGCTCATTGCGCGGCCTCCCCAGCCTGAAGATCTCCGCGCTTTTTCCAGCCAACCTCGTAGCCGAGCGCACGCGTGAGTGCGATGACGAGCTGCCATGCCGGGTGCGCGTCTCCACGTGGTTTCAGCACGCCCTCGGTGATCTGCGCGATTCCGTTGCGGTTCACGTAGGTCCCCGGACTCTCGGCCCAAGACGCCGCCGGGAGCACCACGTGGGCGGCCTTCGCGAGCGGACCTTCATGTGCGGCGATGGCCACGAAGCCCTTCACGCGCCGGAGCTGATCCATCGCCTCGCTCTCGTCACCGTCGATGTCTGCGCCGAGACTGATGACGAAATCGATGCGAAGCGCGGCGATGTCCCGGACGAGGTCAGCGAGGGAGCGCACGTCGCCGAGGCCCAAATTTCGTGCGATTTCGTGGACGCCTGCCGCGTTCGAGTTGCGGTCAGCGACCATCAAGATGTCGTCGGCGTGCCCATCTTTTCGGCGCGAGAGGTAGAAGTGAGTCGCCCCAAGATAGATCTTGGCGACGCGGGCAAGCGCCTGGTTGTCCTCGTTCGAGTGGCGCGCACCGAGCACGATCGCGATGCGGGACGGGTCGCTCGCGTGGCTCGAAAACAGCTTCTTCGCCTGCGCGATCGCGTCGACGAGCTCGGCGTCTTTGCCATGCACGCGCGCCCTCTCGATGCGTGCTTCGTGCGCCTCGGGGTACGAGAGCATCCCGACGTCGCACATCCAATAGCCGTTGACGGCCTTGTTGTCGCGCGGGCGATAGCGATACGCGGTGTTGTCGCGCGGGTCGTAGTCGAGGTGCGCGCTGCAGCCCGTCGCGCAACCTTGGCAAACCGTGTCGCCCGACCGAAGAAACCACACGCGCGCCTTGAAGCGGAAGTGGCTGGAGGTGAGCGCGCCGACCGGACAGACGTGCTCGGTCATGAGCGAGTAGTTGTGGTCGAGCGTGCGGCCCGGGCTCAACACGATTTCATTGCGATTGCCACGCTCGCGCATGTCGAGGACGGGATCCTTCGCGACCTCGTCGGACACTCGGATGCAGCGCGTGCACATGATGCAGCGCTCCGCGTCGTAGATGATCGTCTCGCCGAAGACGACGCCCTTGGGTTTGTGCACGGGCTCTTCGGACATGCGCTTCTTGCTGCTCTGGTGCTCGAGCCAGTAGTCCTGAAGCTTGCACTCACCGGCTTGATCACAGATCGGACAGTCGACCGGGTGGTTCAAGAGCAAGAACTCTTGAACGGCGTGGCGCGCGGTGTCGACCTCGGCGCTGGTGTCGCTCTTCACGGACAAGCCCTCCGAACATGCCTGTTGGCACGCCGGCAGGAGCTTCACCTTCTTCGTCGGGACGTAATCGTTCTTCTCGGCGTCCCATCGCAGGATGTCGAGCGTGAGCGGGTCTCGCCCGGGCGGCGGCTCGATCTCGACCAGACACATGCGGCAGTTGGCCGGCGCACTGAGCCCGGGGTGCCAGCAATAATGCGGGATCTCGATGCCCGCTTCGTAGGCGGCCTTGATAATCGTATCGCCCTTGTCGAAGGGGACCGGGCGGCCGTCGATCGTGATGGTTCCGTCAGACATGGGGTTCAACTAGGAAGCGGTCAGTGGTCGCACTCGCCGCCGATCATGTTGATCGAGCCGAAGGTGGGGACGACGTCGGGCAACATCGCCCCAACGATCATGCGCTCGAGTCCCTGTGTCGAGGCGAAACAAGGAGGTCGAATCCGCACGCGGTAGGGCGTCCCGCTACCGTCCGAGACGATGTAGAAGCCGAGCTCGCCGTTACCGGCCTCGGTGTACGAGTAGCACTCGCCGGCGGGGACCTGGATCCCCTCCATCACGATCTTGAAATGCTGAATGGTGCCCTCGATGGTGGAGTACACCTCGTCCTTCGCGGGGAGCACGATGCGGGGATCTTCGATGGACACGGGGCCGTCGTCCGCCATCATGTCGAGCGCCTGCTCGATGATGCGCGCGCTTTGTCGCATCTCTTCGGCGCGGCACATGAAGCGGTCGTAGCAATCGCCGCGAGTGCCAACTGGCACCTCGAACTCGTAGCGGTCGTAGGTCATGTACGGATGCGATTTGCGAACGTCGTAGGGCACTCCGGTCGCACGCAATACGACGCCCGTCCATCCGAGCGCGAGCGCCATGTCCTTGCCCATGACGCCGACGTTCTCGATGCGATCGAGGAAGATGCGGTTCTTGAGCAAGAGCTTCTCGCCGTCATCTACGAGGGCGAGGACGGCGGGCACGGCGCTGCGAACCATCTCTTTGAAAAACGGGGTTGGCGGGAGGGCCATGCCGCCCACGCGCCCGAAGCTGTGGGTCACCCGAGCGCCCGTCTCTTCTTCGAAAACGTCCCAGATGAGCTCGCGCGCCTTGACGTAATAGAGAAATGGCGTGAAGGCACCGAGCTCCATCGCCATCGCGCCAAGGCACACGAGGTGATCGCAGATCCGCGCAAGCTCGCCCAGCGCCACGCGGTAGTGCTGGCAGCGCTCGGGGACGGTGACGGAGAGCATCTTCTCCACGGCGAGCGCGAAGCCAACGTTGTTGAGGAGCGGCGACGCGTAGTTGAGGCGATCGACGTAGGGGAAGCACTGCGTCCACGTGCCGCGTTCGCACATCTTCTCGAAGCCGCGATGCAAGTAACCGATCTGGACATCGGCCTTCCGAATCGTCTCGCCGCTAAGCTCGAGGGCGATCCGGATCGTGCCGTGCATGGCCGGATGCGCCGGACCCATGAGGACCTGCATCGGGTCGTTCGGTAGCTCGAGCTCTCCGTCCTCGAGCTCAACGTCCAAAGGCTCCATTCAGTCCTCTTCGAACCCCAGCAAATTGCGGCCCGGTTGGCGATCCGCGTGGGTTTTTCTCCCGAACGACATGCCCTCGTGTTCATCGAAGGGCGGGAGTTTTTCGTTGTCGGCTTGGCGATACTCGAGGAGCGGCTGCGTCTTGGCGGCGGGATAATCCTTGCGGAGCGGGTACCCGACGAACTGCTCGTACATCAAGATGCGGCGGAGATCGGGGTGGCCGATAAACGCGATCCCGAACATGTCGAAGCACTCCCGCTCGAACCAGTTCGCGCCGACCCACACGCTCGTGAGCGAGTCGATCTTCGGCAGGGCGGCCTCGGCCACGTCGGCTGCCGGGTTGGCATCGGCTGCCGGGTTGGCACAGCGCGCGCCGATGCGTGCCTTCAAGCGCACGCGATGCAGCCGCTCGGACGAGCGCAGATGCAGCACGACGTCAAAGCGCGTCCCCGAACGTTGCGGGTAATCGACCGCAGTGAGATCGATGAAGTGGTCCATCGAAGAGGCCGGGTCGTCGCGAAGAAAGCGCGCGATTTCGAGCCAATGCGACGGCTCGACGACAGCCGTGTCGTCGCCGAACGCGGAGTGCGTCTCGAGGATCGCAGCGCCGAACACCTGCGCGATTCGATCGAGGACTTGCTTGCTCATGGGCTCACGACGCGCTCATCGGCTTGGGTCTTCGTCAGCGGCTGAGGCGTGCACATCGGCTCACGCCTTGCGACGCAACTGCACGGGATTACGGAGCTGCACCGGATCGACCCGCGGCTTGACGATTCCTACGCTGCGATCTCCACGCGTGATCTTGTCTTGCAGGAGCAACAGGCCATCGATGACCGTCTCGGGGCGCGGCGGGCACCCGGGCACGAAGACGTCTACGGGGATGATCTTGTCGATGCCGGGAAGCGTCGTGTAGTTGTCGTAGAAACCACCCGACGAAGCGCAAGTTCCGAAGGCGATCACGTACTTCGGATCAGCCATTTGGTCGTAGACCGTCTTGAGCACGGGCGCCTGCCGCTGGCTGATGGTGCCGACGACCCACAAGAGATCCGACTGCCGTGGCGAAAAGCGCGGGGCCTCAGCGCCGAAGCGAGCCATGTCGAAGCGCGGGCCCGCGAGCGCCATGAACTCCATCGCGCAACACGCGGTCACGAAGGGATACTGGAAGAGCGAGTATTTTCGAGCCCAGTTCAGCAGATCTTCGAAGCGGGTCGTGGCAAATCCCTGCTGCGAGCCCTCTAGTACGAGCTGCGACCGTTCGAGATCGGGCGCGGAATTATCTGACATGGATGTCACCGCGCTTACGCTTCCCATTCCAGTGCGCCCTTGCGCCAAACGTAGATGAGCACGATGGCGAGGAGCGCGATGAAGGAGCTCATGGTCACGAAGCCGGGCCAGCCCAGCGACCGAAACACGACGGCCCAGGGGTAGAGCATCACGGCCTCGATGTCGAAGACGACGAAGAGCAATGCGGTGAGGTAAAACTTCACGCTCGGACGCAGCCTGTTGGTTCCGTCGGCGACGACGTTTCCGCACTCGAAGGGGAGGGGCTTGACCGCATTCGGCGCCTTGGGACCGAGGTACGTCGTGGCCACGTACATGCCGCCGGTCAGGACGGCCGCGGCCGCAAAGAGCAGAAGGACCGGAACGTACGACGTCATGGAGATGCGGGCGCCGTGTTCACACGGCGACACCGTCGTGTCAATGCGTCCGAACCCTAGGAATCGGCCGCGGGCGCGGCACCGAAGACGCTCAGCCGATGACGAGCTTGCGCCAGCGAAGGAGCGCCTCTCCAAGCTCGCGCTCCAGCCATTGCGAGACCTCGGCGAGCTGCGCTTTCGAGGCTCCGGCCTGCTCGGCAACCACGAGCGCTGCGAGCGCCGGCAAGCGTGATGCGCGCGCGCGATACGCCTGGGCGAGGGCGAGGTGCGTGGTGAGTTTTTCGCTTGACGAAGTTCCGAGCATGGCAGCGCGCCGCAGCGGTCCGATGGCCTCGCCGGGACGAGCGGCTTCGAGCAGCATCTGCCCGAGCTGGAGGAAGATCGCCGGAGCGGCCGACCCGTCCTGGGCATACTGAACGGCGAGGCGCATCACCTCTTCGCCCTGGCTCGCGTCGCCGAGCTTCGCGCACGCGGTGCCCAGCAGACCCAGTCCCTCGGCGATCCGTTGGCGCGCCGTTTCGGGCATCGCCTGCCCCTCGGGCGTGCGCCAATAAATGGCGAGTGGCATCGTCCATGCGCCGAGTAACTCGACGAGTTTCTCCCACTGCCCGAGAGCTGCGAGTCGCTCGGCCTCGGCGACATGATTCAGGTCGATCGACGTGCCCGACGAACGCTGCGTCCCCTGCTCGAGGTCGTCGTGGACGTGCGAAAAGAGGAGCTTGCGGAGCTCGTCTACCGTGACCTCGGCGGTGTCGTTCTCATGCTCGATGAGGACGCGCGAGGTGTCTCCCTCGACGATGAGTTGACGCAATCCGTAACCGTAGAGCGGCGCGAGCAGGAGCAGGCGCGGTCCAATGTGACGCTGCACGAGGTTGAGGTCGTCACCGAGCGCGCTTGCGGGAGGTCCTGAAGGCTCGCTCGCGAGGAGGCGTGCGGTCACGCGACGGCGTAGCTCGAGCACCCCGACGCGCTCGGGCTCTTCATCGTCGGGGTCACCGAGCCCGGCGAAGCTGAATTCGACAATCGAGTTGTCCGAGTCGAAGCGATCGATCATGAGCGAGCTGACGCGCGCCTGGGTGATCAGCGAAAACGCGAAGAACCGCTCGCCGAGAACTTCGCAGAGCGTCTGGAAGCTGCCGATACTCTCACCAAGCCGCTCGAACCACCCGTCAGTGCGGATCGGGTCAAGAACGATAGTGCGCTTCTTCGTCATCGCGGGCGGCCCGCCGATCGGTTCAGCGCAGCAACCCGGAACCTTGGCACATTTCGACCGGCTCCGAACGACAAAGCTTGGCCATGCGGCATCGAGAGTAGTTGGGGCGCGCCGGTCTATCGGGTTATTCTCGCCGCTACCGACGATGGACCGCCCGAGCCCGCAACTGTTGGCCGCGGAGCGAGGTGTGGTCGTCCAGAGCTTCGATTTTCGCGTCGAGTTTGCGGCGCGCACTGCGGCGGGCAGCCGAAATCCCACGAACCAGGATGCCCTGCTTTGCCGGCCCGATCTGGGGCTGTTTGCGATCGCCGACGGCATGGGCGGACACGCGGCGGGCGAGGTGGCGGCGGCTCTCGCGCTCTCGGTGCTCGAGGCCGAATTGGCGCGCGATGCTGCGAAGCGCGTGGTGAGGCGCTATGGCCGTGAGCCAACCGTCGAGCGACGCGCGGACGTCTTCGCGCTGCTCCGAGCATCGGTCGGCGAGGCGAACCGTGCCGTGCGCCGGCAAGGGGAAAGCTCGAGCGGACAACGCGGGATGGGAACGACGCTCGATGCGGTGTTGCTCGCCCGTGATCGCGCCTTCGTGGCCCACGTGGGCGATTCCCGAATTTACCTCCTTCGTGGACCACAGGAGCTCAGGCTCACGAGCGACCACAGGAGTGCGGACTTCTCCATTCGCAAGTCCGGCCGACAGGTGACGTCGCACCATGCACGCGGGGCTCTTTCGCGATCGGTGGGCCATGCTGCCGAGCTGGTGCCCGATACGCTCTCAGTCGATCTCGCGAGCGATGACCGACTGCTCCTGTGTACTGACGGAGCCTTCGCGCCATTCAACGGATCGCCGGAAATCTGGGCCTCAGCGCGGTTTGGCGAGATCGACGTCATCGCCGCGGGCTTGCTCGACGCGGCCCAAGCGATCGACCGCACGGACGACGCATCGGTGCTCGCGATCGGCGTGCGCGAGCGGTTCGTCTCCCGCGCCACCGACGCCGCCCCGCGGGCGCGCGACCTCGCCATCGTCGAGGCGTGTCCGCTTCTGAGCGGCGTAGGGACGAGCGCGACCTTGGCGACGCTGGCCGCGGCGCTCGAGATCGAGGTCGACTGCGATGAAGCTCTCCCGAGCGAGCTTGGCGGCGATCGCTTCGCCTATATCGTCCTCGACGGCAAATTCGCAGTCGCCGACGGCCGTACGATGGGGCCCTCCGCTCTGCTCATGGCCGAGTCACTCGTGGACGTCGCCTGCCGTGACGTCACCCCTCGCGCGCTCGAACGAGGACGGCTTTTGCGAATACGCCACGAGGATTTCGTGCGCGCCCATGCCCATGATCACGCGCTCGCGGCCCAGCTCTACCAACGACTCGCGCGCCACCTCGCACAGACGCGCGTCGCCCACTAAACGCTCGCCAATTCGGAGACATCGAGTTCCCCGTCTTTGCGATCGATTCGGGCTACTCGTCCGCGACCGTAGGCTCGTTGAGCGTGGCGTCTAAGTCGTCTTCAGCGAGGAAATCGAGCCGCGTAAAGAGCGCGACCACCTCGACGCCCTGCGCGGAGATGGCCTCGACGCCGCCCTCGAGTCGATCGACGAGCGCCACGACGCCCAAGACCTCGGCGCCGACGCTTCGCAGAGCATCAAGCGCGCGAAGCGTCGAGCCGCCGGTCGTGATCACGTCCTCGAGCAGCATGACGCGCATGCCGGGGTGGACGAGCCCTTCGACCTTGCGGCGGCTGCCGTGATCTTTGACCTCTTTCCGCACGTAGAGCGCGTCGAGCGGGCGACCACGCTGAGCGCTCATGAACGAGACCGCGCTCGCAAGCGGACAGCCACCGAGCTCGACCCCGGCGACGGCGTCGACGCGAACGTGACGAAACGCATCGAGCATCAGCTCCCCCACGAGCTGGTGTCCGCGGGCCTTCAAGACGCTCTGCTTGCAGTCGATGAAGAAATCGCTCTCCATGCCCGAGGCGAGCACGACGCGGCCGCTTTGATACGAGTGCGTCTTCAGCAGCGCGAGCAGCTCGGGCCACGATTTCCCGGTGCGGTCTCTTCGTGATTGGGTCACGTGCTGCGTGCCCGTCAGCTGCGTACAGAGCGCCGCGCGGTCTTCTTCGAATGCTTGCTGAGCGCGGGTGCAACCGGTGGCGGGGCACGTCGCTCGGGCTTCGCTGGCGGTGCAGCAGCTTCGGTTGCGCGTGCTTGCGCCGTGGGCCTCGACGGCTCGGCGACCTTCGGCGACGCGACGACGCCCGATGCCACGTTCGCGGAGGATTTTCGGTCGGGGGCGGAGGCTGCCTGGACGCGTGCCGCGGGTGTCGCCGGGACCGTGGCCAGTGGACGGCTTGGCGGCGCAGCGACCGCGGCATTCCGAGCATCAGCTTGCACGGGCTTACTACCCTGCCGCGCAATTTCGCCGGCGCGCCCACCTGAGCCTGGGGCATTTCCATGCAGTAAAGGGGCATTTCCATGCAGTAAAGGGGCAGAGCCACGCGCACCCGCGACTGCGCCACGTAAAGCTGGTGCCGTGCCACGCAGAGCGGGGACAGCACCGCGAGTGGCCGCAGCGCGCGCGGGTTGCGGCGCCGAGAGCTCGCCGGTCGCGACACGACCTCGGACGAGCGCGCCCGGACGAATGCCGATGGTCGGAGCAGACACGTCACCGACGACGCGGGCCGTGGCCTCGAGCACGATGAGCGCCTCTGCTCGCAGATTGCCCGCTACGGCGCCGGCGACGCGCACCGTGTTCGCCTCGATGTCACTCTTGACGAGGCCGCCCTCGGCGACAACGACGGTGCCGGTCGCAACGATGCTGCCTTCGACGTGGCCATGCACTTCGAGATCGGAGTCTGCACGAACGCGTCCGCGGATGACGGTGCCCGCGGCGATGATGGATGCGCTGCCGTTTGCCACGGTGCTCACACCTCCATGTCGACGTTGCCCTTGAACACGGCACCGTCCGCGATCGTGAGGCGCGCGGCCTTCACGTCGCCGATGAGCTTGCCGCCGGAAAGCAAATCAACACGCTCGGCCGCGGTCACGTTTCCAGTGACGCTGCCGCCAACGGACACGCTCGCCGCGTCGACGTCGGCTTCAACGACAGCGCCAGACTCTACCGTCACGCTGCCACCGACAGAGAGCTTGCCGCGCACGACACCGCCGACGATGACCTCGTCGTCCGAGGAAATTTCGCCCTCGATCGTGATCCCTGCCCCGATGATAGTTGCTGCCACGCTTCGCTCCTTGTCGCACCGATGTCGTCGTGAGTCGCTCTTCTCGTCGTCGCGCGACCCGGTGCCTACGCGATCGCGTCGGGCAAGTCAAAGTCGGCTTGCACGAGCCCTTGGAACGTTCCGCCTTCGTCGAGCGAGAGCGAGGCAGCGGATACATCGCCGCGAAGCACGCCCGTGCTCGTGACGCTGACCGGGCCCGAAATGTCGAGGTTGCCTTCGAGCTCGCCGCCCACGATGACGGACGCCGCCGAGACGGTGCCGCGGATGCGGGCGCCATCACGAAGCTCAAGCAGCCCCGTCACGCTCACGTCGCCGTCGATCTGCGCCTCGATGCAGAGATCGCCATCGCCACGCACGCGGCCCCGCACGCGCAATCCGTGACCGAGCACCGTCCCATCGTTCGAACTCTTCGGCATGGTTTTGGTCTCGTAAACGCCTGCATCAAGGGCGTCCTAACGGAGCGCGCGGCGGGACCCTAATCGAGTCGCATTCCATAGGCAACACGCACGCCCCGAGCACACGAACGCCCGTGATCACAGGGCGCGCCGTCGACCGTGATGCAGTCGGCCGAAGGCATTCGTCGCATCGCGAGCGCGGAGCTTGCCGAGAGCTGCGGCTTACGGCAACGAGGCGGAGATGGCAAAAGGCGGAATCGAGCTCGTGTGGTCCGGCAAGAGTCAGCGAGTGCCGCGAGCCGGCGAGTGGGGCGATCTCGAGCTCGCCGAACGACAGCAGCCGGGAGCGACTTCGGCGCAGCTCGGGCTCGTTTACGCGGGCGAAAGCGACAGCGGCGGTGCCACCGGAAGTACCCGCGCGCATCCAGGCGACGACGGCGATAACCGCAACGGTGACGGTGGCGTCAACCAAGCCGACGCGTCCGGCAATCTCCTCGTGTTCGGCGACAACCTCGTCGCGATGGAGGCGCTGGCGTCGCGCTTCGAGGGACAGATCGACGTCGTCTACATCGACCCGCCCTTCGCCACGGGCCTCAGTTATTACAGCCAAACGCAGGCCGGTGAAGAGCAGGTCGCGATCGAACGCACCGCCTACCACGACGGGCGCACGGGCGGCCTCGGCGACTATCTCGATGCGCTGTATGCCCGCTTGACGCTCATGCATCGTCTGCTGAAAGCGGATGGAAAGTTGTTTTTGCACTGCGATTGGCGTGCAAACAGCATGCTTCGCCTCATCCTCGACGAGCTCTTCGGTCCCGCGTGTTTCCGCAACGAGATCGTGTGGCGGCGCGCACCGAACCTCGGCAGGCAGGCGGCGTCGCGCCAGCTTGGACGGGTCTTCGACACGATCTTGGTTTACTCGAAGACGCCGGGGGCGGCGTTCGCGGGTGTCCTTCCGCGCAAGACGCACGTCGTCGCGCTCGATGGCAACGGAAAGCCCAAGGGCGCGCGCTGGGACGCGGACCGAAAGGCCTACTTCACGACCGCGCCGCGTGGCGATTACACCGACGCGAGCATCACGGAGCTTCGCGCACAGGGGCGTGTCTACGACTCGGCCACGGGCACCGTCTACATCAAGTATTTCCTTCGCGAGGACGAGCGCGGCGCGTGGGTGAAGGACCAGCCGGTGGACGCGCTCTGGGACGACTTCGAGGTGCGCCCGCTGCGCCACCGCGCGAAGAGCGAAGACATGGGCTACGACACGCAGAAGCCCGAGGGGTTGCTCGAGCGCATCCTGAGCTGGGCGTCGAAGCCAGGGGATCTCGTGGCAGATTTCTACTGCGGCTCGGGCACGACGCTGGCGGTCGCGGCGCGGCTCGGACGCAGATGGATCGGATGCGACGCGGGGCTTGTGGCCATCGACGTCACGCGCAAGAGGCTGGCGGCGATCTCGCCGTTCGACGTCGTGACGACCGCGCGCGCAGAACAAGCGACATTCCTTGCGAGCGGGGGAGCCGCAGCCATCCTCGCGGCTTACGGCGCCAAGGCCTTTGGAGTGCGACTCGGAGTGCGCGAGCAGTGCGTGGTCGCGGTCGCCGAGGGTGCGCGCGTGACAAGCGGCGAAGCGGAGGCCGCATGCCAAGAGGCGTGTCGCCGAGGACTGACGTCCGTGCACCTGCTCGGCTGGAGTTGGGGCGAAGACATGGCCGAGCTCCGCGCGTGCGGCCATGCACAAGGGCTCGCGGTCGAGCTGCGGACGATTCCGATCGAGCTTGCGCGCGGTGCACGCTCGGGCCTTTTTCTTCCGCCGGTCGAGCTCGAAGTGTCACTCCGCCGGGTGGGTGACGAGGTCGCGATCGAGCTGGCGCGACTGACGTGTCCTGAGCGAAAACCACGCGGCGCGACGGGCGTCCAGGGGCTCCCGATCACGGCGCTCGTCACAACCTGGATGGTCGATTTTCGCTACGACGGACGGCTCTTTCGACCGGGTGTTCGATTCGGCCAACGCCGCGGCGAGCCCATCGAGCTGACGACTCCACTTCAGCGGCGCGGGCGCTATGGCACTCGCGCATGCGTGGCAGTCACCACGATTTTCGGCGACTCCGTGACGCGAGTCGTCGAGTTAGGCGGCTAGCTCGCGCACGACCGCGTGCGACCAAACTCCGTTCCGGGCTTCGATGCGATCGTTGTGCATGCGATCCGCGAGCGCGGCCCGGTCACTTCACGATGAAGGACTTCGTCACCGTCGTCGAGCTGCCGCTGAATGGCGGCACCCGCGCACGACGGAATGCCGCGACCGCGCAGCTGCCCGTCGGCGTGCCGGCAAATGGGGCATTGACCGAGGCACTCGACGCGGCGCCGCTCGCAGCGAAGGTCACGGTCGCCTTGCCGCGACCCGTGGGTCCACCCGATTTGCCGCAGCCCGACGCTGCGCCGGCTGCCTTCTCCAGCGCGCTCTTGGCCGCATCGACGTTGAAATCCGCGTTCGCATCCTTTTTGTCGTCGCCCTTGCTGCTCGCTGAATCCTTCTTGTCGTCGCCCTTGCCGCTCGCTGAAACTTTCTTGTCGTCGCCCTTGCCGCTCGCGACGTCTTTCTTGTCGTCGCCCTTGCCGCTCGCTGAATCCTTCTTGTCGTCGCCCTTGCCGCTGGCGACGTCCTTCTTGTCGTCGCCCTTGCTCGTCGCTTCGTCCTTCTTGTCGTCGCCCTTGCTCGTCGCTTCGTCTTTCTTGTCGTCGCCCTTGCTGCCGGCGTCATCGGGCGGCCGAGCGCGCGTGTCGCTGTCCGTCGCGGGCGCCGTTGCGGAGATCCCTGTTGCGGGCGCGCTCGCCGCTGCATCGATGGGCGCGATGCCGGTCGGGTCCGCGTCACTTGCCACCACCACGCTCTCCGAATCCGTCGAGTCGCCCGACGCAGGCGCGCGCATCATGAAGTATGCGGCCGCCGAGCCGAGCAACAGCACTACGGCGACGAAGCCGACGACGAGTCCGACGTTCGCGCCACCGTCGCGCGACTGCGGAAGCCGCGCCGCCGCGATCGCCATCTCAGCTGCACGTGAAGGCGGAACGTAGCTCGTGAGCGGTGCATGCGGTGGCAAAGACGGACCTTGGGCCTGCGCTCCGAACGCCCCAGATTGCGACCCGTAATTGAAACCCGCCGGCGGCACTGCGTAGCCCGCGCCGCCCAGTTGCGACCCGTAATTGAAACCCGCCGGCTGCGCTGAATAGCCAGCGCCGGCCGGTTGCGACCCATGACCGGGGCCGCCTCCGAACGCATTCTGATCAGGAAATGCCGCAGTTATCGGTGCTGGCGGTCGTCGCGGCGGCGAAGCTCCGCTGGACTCCGCGAAGCCGCCGGGTCTCGACGCCGCGGCAGCGTAGGGTGCGGCCATCGCCGGAATTCCAAGCCCGACGAGCGTCGCCTTCGAGCTACGGCCCGCGAGCGCCATCACCGCGGCGGCTGGGTGCTGGGCTTGCAGGACGGCGGTCGAGCTGCTGAACGGTGCGCGCTCGCCCGCCGCGGGAGCCGAAGCGCGCCGCGTCGCGTACTCTTCCAGAATCGCCTTCAACTCGGCGCAATCTCCAAGCGCGATCCAATCCGGCATGCCATCGCGCCACACGAAGACCTCGCGGAGCCCGAGCAGGCCGCGGCCGTACTCGACACCGATCTCGACGGCCGTCATCGAGCGGGTCTCGCGCTCCGACAAGTTCACCTGCCAGGTCGCGCCGAGGAGTGCCTCCGCACCGCTGAAAACCTGTGTGGCGTCCTCGTCCCAGCTCATGGTCGCAACTCGCTCCCGCTAGCTAGCGACAGCGCAATAGGTGGAGTGTAGCGACAGCGCCATAGGTGGAGTGTAGCGACAGCGCCATAGGTGGAGTGTAGCGACAGCGTCGTGGGTGGAGCAAATCTGCGCACGGCTTCGGCGGCGGCGGCGGCAGCGGCAGCGCACAGCCCGGTGAGGGCCGCGGCAAACTCGTTCCGACGCTTGAAATTCCACGCTCGCTGAGCGAGTCAGCTGGCGAGCGCATCGGTGGCGGCGGTGATCGTGCGGTCGATATCGTCCGCGGTGTGGCAAGCGCCAAAGAACGCCGCTTCGTACATGGAGGCGGGCCAGTAGATCCCGCGGGCGAGGAGGCCGCGGTGAAATTTGGCGAAGAGACCAGCGTCCTGGCGCGCGGCGTCGTCGAAGTTAAGCACCGGCCCGCGCGTGAAAAACAGCGTGATCATCGCACCGACACGCTGCACGCAGGCGCTGACCCCGGTTTGTGCAGCGGCGCCCGCGAGCCCCGCTTCGAGGCGCGCTCCAAGCGTCTCTAACCTCTCATACAGCGCAGCGTCGAGCCGCTCGAGGGTGGCGATGCCGGCGCTTACGGCCACCGGGTTTCCGCTCAGCGTCCCCGCTTGATAGACCGGGCCGAGCGGCGCCACACAGCTCATGATGTCGCGACGGCCTCCGTAGACGGCGAGCGGCAGTCCGCCTCCCGCGATCTTACCGAGCGTCGTCAAATCCGGGACAAGTCCGTATCGCCCCTGCGCGCCAGAGAGCCCAAGTCGAAACCCCGTCATCACTTCGTCGAAAATGGAAATCGCCCCGTAATTGCGGCATTCTTGCACGATCGCCTCAAGGAACCCCGCGACCGGAGGCACGCAGCCCATGTTGCCAACGACCGGCTCGACGATCACGGCCGCGATCTCGCTACCGCGCGCGGTGAACAGCGCTCGCAGGGCAGCGACGTCGTTGAAAGCCAAGGTCAGCGTGGTGCGCGCGACGGCGCTCGTGACCCCCGCCGAGTCGGGCTCTCCAAAGGTGGCAGCACCGCTTCCGGCCTTCACCAGCAGATGATCGGCGTGTCCGTGATAGCAGCCTGCGAACTTCACGATCAGCTCGCGACCGGTGAAGCCGCGCGCCACACGGATCGCGCTCATCGTCGCCTCGGTGCCGCTCGACACGCAGCGGATGAGCTCGAGGCTTGGCACCAACTTCGTCACCAGCTCGGCGAACACGACCTCGCGCTCGGTCGGCGCGCCGAAGCTGAGCCCCTCGCTCGCCGCCGCTTGCACTGCAGAAATCACATCCGGATGGGCGTGCCCGAGGATCGCCGGTCCCCAGCTGCCGACATAGTCGACATACTCGTTGCCATCGACGTCCGTGATGCGTGCGCCCTTGCCGCTTGCGATGAACGGCGGCTGGCCACCCACGGCGCGAAATGCGCGCACGGGACTGTTCACGCCGGCGACGATGACGCGCTCGGCCCGCTCGAAGAGAGCCCTGCTGCGGTCGTGATTCATGGCCGCGGTGGTAGCACGCCGCGCATGCGCCCGAAGCCCTAGAAGCTCACGCCCTTGAAGCTCACGCCCTTGAAGCTCACGCCCTTGAAGCTCACGCCCTAGAAGCTCACGCCCTAGAAGCTCACGCCGACCCGCGCGGCAAGCTCGTGGTGAACGTCGCCGCCCGCGACCTTGCCGCCAGAGTCTGGCAGATCGCCGGGCAGCGCGATGAAGTTGGCGTCGGTGCCGCTCGCGGGGGCCACGTATGCGAGATACTGCGCGCCGGCGCGAAAGAGTGTCCCGCGCCAATACGTGAGCCCAGCGCCAAGCTCATAGACCGTGATGTTCGAGCGAGGCGTGAGCGCGTCCTCGACCGAGCCCTCGCGCGTGGCGCCGCTGT
Source organism: Myxococcales bacterium (assembly GCA_009692485.1). GTDB lineage: Bacteria > Myxococcota_A > Polyangia > Polyangiales > Polyangiaceae > SYFR01. Next base: position 17,691 of record SHZB01000001.1, on the reverse strand, counting down.
AGCTCGCGTTTACGCCCGACGCGAAGACCGCCACCTCGAGCCCGCGCCGCAGCGGCTCGTCGTCGTCGAGCTGGACGTGTTTCGGTCGCCATACTCCGGGCGTGCCGCTCACGAACGCGTCGCCGAGCGCCCAGAGAGACACCTGCGCGGACCAGCCGATCCCCTGCACGCGTCCGAAGCGCTCGCTGTGCGTTGCGATGAAACCATCGACGCCCTCGCGCGTGCCATTGTCCACGAAATACGCCTCCGCCCGCGCATCGAGCCCGCGTCCGCCCGGCAGCTCGACCGGTACTCGCACTTCACCACCGACCGCGCGCTGCTTGCCCGACGGCAAAATCTGTGTGCTCCGCCCGAGGCTGTCGACGTATCCGGGCTGCCACATCACGAATCCCGCCGCGGTCGCGAGCGTTGGGTACCCGTAGTGCACCATGTCGCGCCCGCCGATCCGCCCGCTCATCCCAAGCTCGAGCTCGCGGACGAGCTTGCTCTTTCCGAGTCTCCGCAGAGGTCGCACGGTGGCACGACCGATGAAGTCGGGGGTCCTATCGGCGAAGGGGCCGTGGCCGCCGTCGCCATCGAAGACGCCAAGCTCATAGCTCGCAAACTCCGTCACATCGCCCCAAATCCCTAGGCCGAGCGCGGACTCATCGGGCACCGCAAATCCACGGATCGCGAGCGGACGCTCCATCCCCGAGAGCGCGGGCTCAGCCGTGCGGTTGGACATCGAAAATGGCGTGTTTTGCTGGCCAATCGTGAACGAGAGCCAGCGCCTCAGCCGATAGCTGACCGACACGTCGACAGGTCGCAACGCGGCCGCATGGGCGCTGACCGTGGTGAGCCGCGGCGTCCCGGTCGAGCTCGAGCCCGCGTCGCCGATGCGCTCGTTGCCAAGCTCTGCGCCCAGCGAAAATGCGAGCCGACCATACAACTCGCCGCTCAAATCGAGCCGAACCCGGCGCACGAAGAACCGAGGCCCGAGCCCCGCCCCCGTCCCTGGCAAATCTGGTGACGCCGGCGAAACCTGAAAATCCGTGCGCAATCTTCCGCCCGGATACAGGCGCAAGCGATCGTGTTCATCGATGAAGTACGGCAATCCGCCGTACACGCCCGCGCGCATGCGACCCTCATCGAGCTGCCGCTGCGCCATGAACATCGCGGGCGGCGGCGCGAATGGTTGTGGCAGTGGACCCGTTACTGGCGGCGGCTCTGGGGGGGTGACCTCAGCCGCGGCGGTCGCGGTCGCGGAAGGCTCAATGGCTGCGGTCGTGGCCTCGCCGGTGACAGTCGGCGGCGGCGCTGCGTCGGTCGGTGGCGTGGTCACATCACTGGGCAGCATCGCCGGCGGAGCGGTCTGCGCCAGCGTGGTCGCAGCCGTGATCGTGACGAGGAGCGCGGCAAGGCGCGATGGGTGGGTTCGCATGGCGTGTATCATCCGGCGCGGCCCGACGCTCCGACTCCCATCCTGCAAGCTCGAGGCGAGCCGCACGCTTATACCCGCGCATCCCACGCGCGCGAAACGAAACGCGACGCGAGCCAGCTGTCCCAGTAGAGCCTTCTTCATGACTGCCAATCGACCCGACCCCGAGCGTGGCTCGACACCGAGCCTGGCCAGCGACTCGGCGTTCGTCGAGGTGGAGCTGAACGATCACGACGCGTTGCTCGCGCTGTCGGGCCCCGGCAATTCACAGCTTCGAGCCTTGGGGAAGAGCCTCGGCATCGAGATCGGCTCACGCGGCAACGTGCTGCGATTGAACGGCGCCGCGGACACGGTCGCGCTCGCCAAGCGGTTCTTCCTCCAGATGTGCGACCTCGCGCGGGAGGGCGTCAAGATCGAGGGGCCGGACCACCTGCGAGCCATCCACGCCCTCCGTCAGGACGCGGACCTGCATCTTCGCGACGTCTTCGCGGACGTCGTCCTGCTCACCGCTCGCGGCCGTTCGCTGAAGGCGCGCGGTCTGGCTCAGAAGCAGTACGTCCAGGCGCTCCGCACGCACGATCTCACCTTCGGCATCGGCCCCGCGGGCACCGGCAAGACCTACCTCGCGATGGCGCTCGCCGTCAGCGCGTTGCTCTCCAAACAAGTGCGCCGCATCATCTTGACCCGCCCCGCGGTAGAGGCCGGCGAGCGTCTCGGATTCCTTCCGGGCGATCTCGCAGAGAAGGTGAACCCCTACTTGCGACCGCTCTACGACGCCCTCGACGACATGATGGATGGCGACAAAGTCGAGGGCCTCATCAAGCGCGGTCAGATCGAGGTCGCGCCGCTCGCGTTCATGCGCGGACGCACCTTGAACGACTGCTTCGTCATCCTCGATGAGGCGCAAAATGCGACCAGCGAGCAGATGAGAATGTTCCTCACGCGCCTTGGTTATCACTCGCGCGCGGTCGTCACCGGCGATGTCACGCAGGTCGATCTGCCCAGCGGCGCGACGAGCGGACTCGCCGAGGCCCGCGACCTCTTGAGTGGAACGCCGGGCATCGCGTTTTGCCAGTTCACCGAGGTCGACGTCGTCCGCCATCCGCTCGTGCAACGCATCGTCATGGCGTACGAAAAGCGCGACGCCGACCGGAAAGAGCGAGCCGCCGAGCGGGAGTCCCGCCGTTCGCAACGTCCCTCACGCCAGGGCGAACCGTGACCGCCGAGCGCGCCGCGATGACGGCCGAACCCGTGTTCACGGCTCTCGGCATGCAGCTCGCCGCTGAGCTTGCCGAGCACTCACCACTCGCGCCCCTCATGGATGCCCTCCGCTCCGAGCCGCGCCTCGCCGACAAACGCATCGCGCTCGTGCACCCGCTGCTCGTGACGGTACGCGACGACGCGGGGCTGCTCGTGGTGATCGCCCCAGCGTGCGCGTGGGACGACGCCCGTGAAGTCTTCGCGCCGCTCGCGGATGCTTTCGGTGACGCCAAGGCCGTGTTGATCCTCATCGGGCAGCCAGGTGCCCGCGGCCTCGATGAAGCCCTGCGGCGTGGCCTCTCGGCGATGCTCCCCGTGGCGCCCACCGCCGATGCGCTCTTCGTCGCAATTTCTGGCGCGTTCGCGCTCATCGCCGCGCGCCAGAGATCGGAACTTCGCGGTCATTGGGTCAACCGCTACCGCTACGAAATGGGCGAGTTCGTCGAAATCGCGCGCGCTCTCACGACGGAGCGAGACCTCGACAAACTGCTCGCGCTCATCCTCACGAAGGCGCGCTTCATCACGAGCGCGGACGCCGGCAGCGTCTATGTCGTCGAGTGCGATACGCGGAATCCATGCCTCCAAACGCTCCACTTCAAGCTCACGCAAAACGATTCGGTCGCGTTCGACGCGCGTGAGTTCTCGCTGCCGGTGAGCGAGCGTTCGATGGCCGGCTACGTGGCGCTGCACCGGCGCACACTCAATATCGCCGACGTCTACGAGCTGCCGCACGAGTCTCCCTTCGGCTTCGATCGAAGCTTCGACGCGAGCGGCGGTTACCGCACCAAATCGATGCTTTGCACGCCGCTCTTGTCACGCTCCGGCGAGGTATTGGGGGTCCTGCAGCTCATCAACAAGAAGCGCGAACAGAACGCAAAACTCCTAAATTGCGAAGGCAATCTTGACCAAGTCGTTGCCTTCGATGATCGCGCTCTCGCCACCCTCGAGACGCTCGCCTCGCTGGCCGGTGTGTCGCTCGAGAACGCGCTGCTCCACGCCGACAACGAGAGAATGCTGGAAGGCTTCGTGCGGGCGAGCGTCGAGGCGATCGAGCAGCGCGATCCGACGACGAGCGGTCACTCGATTCGAGTCGCGTCCCTCACGGTGGCGCTCGCTTCCGCGGTCGAGCGATGCACCACGGGCCCATACCGCGACGTGACCTTTTCGCCCGATGATTTACGCGAGCTCGAGTACGCCTCGTTGCTCCACGATTTTGGCAAGATCGGCGTTCGCGAGGAGGTGCTCCTCAAGGCCAAGAAGCTCTTTCCGCACGAGCTCGAGCTCATCGGCGCCCGGTTCGCGCTCGCCGTCCGCGCCGTCGAGGTGGCGCTCATGCAAGCGAAGCTCGATGCCGTCAGTCGTGGCGCGCCGAAAGAGTCGCTCGAGCGCTTCGACCGCGAGCTCGAAACGCGGCGTGCCGAGCTTGGTCGCGGCCTCGCGCTGGTGGTCGAAGCGAACGAGCCAAAGCTCATGAGCGGCGGCGATTTTGCGGCGATCGAGGCGATGCTCCGCGAGACGTATCGCGATCCTCTCGGCATCGAGAGACCCTTGCTCGCGCTCGCCGAGGTCCATGCGCTCAGCGTGCCGCGCGGCTCGTTGACCGCGGCAGAGTTCGACGAGATCCGCAGCCACGTCACCCACACCATCGGCTTTCTCTCCGCCATCCCGTGGGGCCGCAAATTCCGGCGCGTGGTGCAGATCGCGGGTGCTCATCACGAGCGGCTCGATGGCACCGGCTACCCGAATGCCCTGCGCGCTTCCGAGATTCCGCTGCAGTCGAAGATCATGAGCGTGAGCGACATTTTCGATGCGCTCACGGCGTCGGATCGCCCCTACAAAAAGGCCGTGCCTCTCAGCCGCGCGCTCGAGATCCTCGAGCTCGAGGTGACGAGCGGGCACATCGACGCCGAGCTCGTTCGCGTGTTCATCGAATCGACGGGCTGGAGTCGACTCGACGGCTTCGCGCTGTGACCTAGGCTCGAACGCTCCAACGCGTCGCGCTGTGACGCAGGCTCGAACGCTCCGACGCGTCGCGCTGTGACCTCGGCTCGAACGCTCCGACTTGGCCCGCCAAACTTGGCCCCCCGATCGGCTGCGTTCTACCGCCAAGGCATGCGTCAAGGGTTCGCCATGTTCGCCGCGGTCGCTTTGGTGGCGGCCACACTTCCGTTCTTGCGCAAGCACGACGAGAAGCTCGTGGCAGTGTTCGGCGACCTCAAGATCGCCGCGTCCAAGGTCGCGCTACCGGAGCACGGCAGTGAGCCTCAGGTGCCGCCGTTGACGGGCATCGATCTGGCCAACGTCGATGAGCGTGGCACGGTCCTTCGCGCGTCGGCGCATGGCAAGCGGACCGCGGAACTCACGCTCGATCCGCTCTACCAAGAGGCGGCCGGCGCGTTGCTCAGAGCGGCGTCTCCGCACGAGGCGGCGGTCGTCATGACCGAGGTCGCCACGGGGCGTGTGCTCGCGTGGGCGAGCGTCAACGCTGGGCGGCGGCGTGACGTGTGCGTCGAGGCGAAGGCTCCGTCGGCGAGCGTCTTCAAGATCGTGACGGGCACCGCGCTCGTGGAGCAGGGCGTGCCACTCAGCGCGAAGCACTGCTACCACGGTGGCGAACACGGCATCGGGCTGCGCGAGCTCGAGCCCGACGAAGGTCGCGACAAATACTGCGCGAGCCTGGGTATGGCGATGGGTCGCAGCCTCAACACGGTGTTCGCGCGACTCGCTAAGAAGCACGTCGTGCCCGAGGTTCTCAAGACCACGGCGCAGCGGCTAGGTTGGGGGACCGAGGTGCCCTTCGACGTCGAGGTCGCGCCGAGCACGCTCGAGCTCCCCGAGGACGAGCTCGAATATGCTCGCACCGCGGCCGGGTTTTGGCACTCGACCATGTCGCCATTTCAGGGGGCGAATCTCGCGCTCACGGTCGCCAGCGGCGGCCAGATGATCCGCCAGCACATCGTCGAGCGCGTGCTCGAAGAGTCCGGCGAGGCGATCTACGAGCGGCCCAAAGAACGGCAAGTGCTGAAGCGCGCCATCGATGAGCGGACGGCGTCGGCGGTGGCGCGAATGATGGAGCACACCGTGCGTGACGGCACGAGCTTTCAATCCTTCCACGATCGCTCCGGCCGCCCATTCTTGCCGGACACTCGCGTCGCCGGAAAGACAGGCACGCTCAACGAAAAGAAGACCGACACGCTCTATACGTGGTGGGTCGGATTCGCGCCCGCGCAGAGTCCCGAGGTCGCGCTGAGCGTCTTGGTTGCAAATCGTGGAACGTGGCACGCGAAGGCCACGCACGTCGCCGCCGACATGCTGCGCGTCTACTTCGCCGACCGCGGCCGCGAGGGCGTGAGAGCACCCCCCGGATTGCGGACACGTCCGCGCGCGAACACGAGCGACACGCATGCGACCGGCAACGAAAAAGCGGAGACGGCACCAGCAGCCGGCGGGTAGCGCACGACGACTCGGCGACCGCGCGAGTACGTGATCACGCGATCACGGGATCACGCGACCACGGGATCACGCGACCACGGGATCACGCGACGACGTGCCTCGGCGACGCAACGCTCAGCGCGTGCCCGCCGCCACGTCGCGCGGACGAAAGCACGCACGGCACCGCGCTTCGTAGGACTCGCTGCCGCCGACCAGCACGGTTGCACCGGCTTGAATGATGCGCTGCGAGCGGCTGGCCGACGCGCCACAGACCGTGCAGACCGCTCGGACCTTCGTGACTTCTTCCGCGATCGCCATCAAATCCGGCATCGGCGGAAATGGGCGCCCCAGATAGTCCTGATCGAGTCCGGCGAGGATCACGCGCACGCCCGAGTCCGCCAAGCTGTCCACGACCTCGACGATGCCGCGGTCGAAGAATTGCGCTTCGTCGATCGCGACGACGTCGGTGTCGGGCTCGACACGTTCCGCGAGGCTGGCGCTGCCGCTCACGGCGATGGCATCGATCGCGATGGCGCCGTGGCTCACGATCCGTGTCTTCGCGTAACGATCGTCGATGCGCGGCTTGAAGGCCTGCACTGTCTGGCGCGCAAGGACGGCACGCTTGACGCGCCGGATGAGCTCCTCGGTCTTGCCGCTGAACATCGAGCCACAGACGATCTCGACCTGACCGGACCGCGAGCGGCGCGTAATGGGCAGGGCCGCCCCGAGCTGCGCTTCGTGAATGGACTCTCGATCACGCTCGGTCACGCGACGCCCATACGCCGTAGGGGTGCGGTTGACAAGTCGAGGAAGGGGCAAGGAAGCGGCAAGGAAGCCGCAAGGAAGCGGCAAGGAAGCCGCAAGGAAGCCGCAAGGAAGCGGCAAGAAAAGCGCGGGACGAGAGCGCCAGCGCTGCCGCCGTTTTTGACGCGCGCGCTTGAGCTGGCTATACCTGGCCCGGTATTATGGGCAACGCATGGCGAAGGCCATACTCGCGAATATCAGCATGATCCTGCATGACATCCTTCGTAAGAACCGCGCGCTGAAGAACCTTCACGCCGGCAAGCGTGGGTTCATCGTCGGCAACGGGCCATCGCTCCATGGGCAGAACCTCTCGCTCTTGAGGGGCGAGGTATCGCTCGTCGTCAACTCGTTTCATCGCCACCCCAAATTCCCGGTCATAGCGCCTCCTTATTACGTGCTGGCCGACCCGATGTTTTGGGAAGAGCCAGAGCGACTTCACGGCGTCCTGCAAGCGATCGTCGATACCGGCATCGTGACGAAGCTGATGTTGCCGGCCGCTGCGATCATGCCGATGGCGAGGACGCGCTACGGGCTGACGATCGAGCCTCACTTCTGCGGATTCGACTCGGCGATCACCGAGATCGGAGACGACCTCGACCTGGCGGGGCTGGTACCGCCATTCGGGCAAAACGTGGTGTGCATCGCGCTGATGCTCGCGCTCCACCTCGGGCTCAACCCGATCTACCTCGTCGGGTGTGACCACGACTGGTGGACGTGGACCGAAGACGAGTACGCCAGCCGGCAAGTTCAGCATTTTTTCTCGCGGCCCGACGACGTCACGTCGAACTTGAAGAGGCGAACGTTTGCAGAAGAAACCGCGTCGATCGAAATTCAGCGCCACCAATACAACGCATTTCAGAGATATGCGCGGGCGGGCGGGCGAGCCATCGTCAACGCGACCAACGGTGGTGCCCTGGACGTCTTTCCGCGGGTGCGATTCGAAGCGCTGTTTCCAGCCACCCGGGGCAACGCCGAGCCTCGTTCGGACATGGTCAACCGAGAGACGATTCAGGCTTTGCTCACGACCGGGGTGCGCGCGTTCGACGACGGTGACTTCGGCACCGCGCTGACCCTCTTCGAAGGAGCTGCAACGCAGGGCATCGAATTGCACACGCCCATCAGCGGGCTGGATTTCGCGCTGGCGCTCTGTTTGGCCGCCCTCGGTCAGCGTGGGTCCGCGGCGAGACTCGCCCACCAAGCGCTCGTGGTGCATCCGGAAATCGCGCCCGAAGCCTCCCGGCTCTTGGGAGCGCTCACGGATCCCGGCCTGAAGTTCTCCGCGTCGCACTTCACCGACGCGCTTCACGCTCACGTGCGCGTCGATGCGAGGACCGAGGCCGCGCCGGGGCTGGCGGAGCAACTGCGCGAGGCCGAGCGCGAGCTTGCGACCGGCAACGCGCGGAAGGCATTGCTGATGTTTTGGGGTATTTGCCAGACTCACCCCCATCACGCGTCCGCGCGGAGACAGTTCGCAGGCATTCACTGGCAGCTCGGCAACGAGGCTGAGGCAGTCCGCGCCATCTCGGCAACGCTGGATTCATTTCCCGGCGACCGCGACGTTCTGCTCGATGCAGTCAAAATCTTTCGAGCGACCGCGCAGTCGGGCCGCGCCGCGCGTGCTTGCGAACCGTTTCTCAGAATCTATCCAGATGACTGGGAAGTCGCGGCCCTGCGCGAGGGGCTGCATCACGCGACGGCCTCGGAGCCTCCCGCGTCGCCCGGCACGCGTTAGGACGGAAGGTGTGCCTGGCCCGGGTCGCGTGCTAGCTTTGGGACGTGCAGGTCGTGTTGCGAAAGCTCGGACGCGGCGGACGGACGATCTCCGGGCGGCTCGTGCGAGCGCCACGCAAGGGCTCGGTCATCGTCATCGAGTTCAGTGACGGCATGCACGAGTACGTGACAACTCCGGTGCGCCGCGTGCTCAAGCTTGCGCCAGGCGAGATCTTCTACATCGAGACGATGAACTCCCGCTATCGCCTCGAGGTCCACACCCGCGAGCTCGCGCTCGACGACGTGATGGGCGGCTCATCGAACACCTGATCGAAGCGGTGTCATCAGGGCTGAGCTGCTGGCGTCGGTGCGTCCGCTAGCGGCGGCGAGTCTGCTTAGGAAGGCGCGTCTGCTTTGAGCGGCGCGTCTGCTTGGGGCGGCGCGTCTGCGTTGGAAGGCGCGTCAGCTTTGGGCGGCGCGTCTGCTTTGGGCGGTGGGAAGAGTTCGGACGAGCCGCTCGTTGGCGTTTCTGTCATGAGCTTCCAGTCGCCTTTCTGGTTGCGCCAGCGCTGCGCCACCGTGGTCGTGCGGAGGGTCGTCTCGTCGGGGCGATGCCAGCTCACGCTCAGCTCGACTTCGGCTTCGTCCTGGCGCGCGAGCTGCATTCCGAGCAGCTCGACATCGACGATGCGCATGTCGCGTCCCCAGCCGCGGTGCCGGCGCGAAAACTCCGCCTGCGCGTCAGCGGCGACGTTCGCGACGGCGATGTCCATGCGCCCGAAGCGCGTGGCCATGTTCAGCTCGTAGGCCGAATGAGCAAGTCGCTCGGCGGAGCTCGGAGGCGCAATGCACGCCGCTGAAAACAAACACGCAAAGGTCCACCAACGCATGCGGCCGCGGTATGGCGGAAGGCGAGCGCGGGCCAAGTTTTTTGGAACAAGGCGCTCATGGTGCCCGTCAGAATGCGCTCGCGGCGAGGAAGTAGGGCTGTCCACCGTCGACGCGTCCGCTGCTGAAACCGAAGGCGTAGCCGAGCCGCATGGTGAAATCGAAGACGTAGCCAAGCGTCGCGCCGAACCACAGCTCCGCGCCGGCGCCGGTATGCAACGCGGGGCTGTCGATCAAGGCGCCATTCGAGGCCGCGTGCACGGCGCGAAAATCGAATTCGTCGAAGGCCCCGCCGTAGTCGATGAACAGGCTCGCATCGATGCGCCTCAGGTAAGCGGGCAAGGTCGATGGGCCACGGTCGGGGGTCGCGATGGGAAGGCGGTATTCGGCTGTCTCCAACAGAAACGTGGAGCCCTTGAAGGCGCTCGGCGGATACCCGCGCAAGACGAATCCGCCGCTGCCTCCGCCGCCTGAAAGCAGCGTGTCGAGAAGGTCGTTCCGCTCGAGGTCGTAACCACCGACGTAGAAGGTTCCACGCCGCGCGTAGCTGCCCGTCGACATGCCGCCGGCGCTACGCAACGCCAAGACGTGATTGCCGCGCCACGGCATTGGCAAATAGCCAACCGCGTTGTAGCTCGCCGAATAAAACGACTCGCTCGAGCCGGTGAAGCGATCTGCGGCGTCGACCGACAACGAGAGAGCGTAGCCCCGCCGCGATCCGGCCGCCGAATGCCCGCTCTCGGTGCGAGACAGCGAATAGCCGAGCCGAACGGTGCCGAGGAATCCCCCCAGCGGCTGCAGCGTCAGCGCGGCATACGGGTCGGGCGTCACGCTGGCGACTGGCAATGCCCGGTCAAGCACGCTCGCTGAGTAGCTGAGACTCAAGGACTGCGAGGCAAACTCGCTCGGAATGCGGTAGCCGGCCGTCGTGCGAACGCTGAAGCTCTTCTCGATATATTCGGGGTTCTGGTCCGCTATTCGGTAGTCCGTGCGCGGCACGACGCGATTGGCAATGCTGACGCCGAGATCGACGGGAAGTCGCCCGTAGTCGTAATCGAGCGAGGCTTGCGGAAGGGGCGCGGCTGGGTCGGCCACGATGGCGAAGGCGAAGGCGTGAAGGCCGGCCATGTCGGCGCCTGACGCGCGAAACGTGTAGGCGTTCGAGCCGAAGCTTCCGGGAGCTGAGCTGAAGGTGTAGGCGCGCGGCGTCAGCGTACCGAGCGGGTCGTAGCGGTGTTTCTTGAACGCGGTGGGCGGTATCGGAGCGGCGCGACGCGGACGATCGACGAGCGCCGGCAGGGCCGCGAGGAAGCGGTCTCGCTCGAGCGGCATCGTGAAGAGGTCATAGCCTCGGGAGGTATACCCGACGTAGACGAGTCGCCTTCCGTCGGGGCTGATCGCGGGCATCACGGCGGCGGTCCGCACGTTCGTGACTTGGGCGAGTCTTCCGGTCTCGAGCTCGAGCTCGTAGATGTTGAAGATCCCGGTTCGATCCGATGCAAAGTAGATTCGCGCGCCGTCGGGCGACCAGCAGGGCTCGAGGTCGAGCGCACGGTCATGGGTGAGCTCGCGGACCCGCCCCGTGCTCACGTCGACGAGCTGCACATCGCGAAATCCGCCCTGTTTCCAGGCACTGTACGCAACGAAACGCCCGTCCGGCGAAAACCGCGGCGTGTACGCCTGGTCGAAGGCATGGGCAGGGCGCACGAGCGGACGGACGTCGCCGAGAATGGCACTGCTGAGACTGCCAGTCTTGAGAATGCCAATTGCGGGACTGCCAGTCTTGAGAATGCCAATTGCGGGACTGCCAGTCTCGGGACTGCCGGTTTCGGAACTGCCAGTCTCGCGGCTGCCCGTCTCGAGAATGGGTGCCACCGAGAGCGTCGTCGTGCCTTGATGATTGACGGTGAACACGACGAGTCTCCCGTCCGGGCTGATGCTTGGCGCCGTCGCGCGCATGCCAATCGAGAGTCGGCGGCGGCTGGGCTCGTCTCCCTCGGGCGCATCGTGACCGCGCGTGAGCTGAAACAGGTCCGTTCGGCGATAGATTTGCCGAAACGGAACCGTGCTCGAGAACCAGAGATTGCCCTGCGGGTCGTGCGCCACCGGAGCGTCTCCGACCGTGCGGGCGACCAGCCGCTCGTTTGTCACCGTACCGCTCGCGTCGAGATCGAGCTGATAGAGCCCGGCGCGCGAATCGAAATCGTCGCGATGGTAGATGAGCGCTGCGCCACCAGCCACGTACTTTCCCGCAATTTGCGGCACGAACGATGGGTAGAAGGCGAGGCGGCCACGCGCGGTGAGGCGTGTCCCTTCGCGTAAGCCGCGGCGATGTACGCTGGCCAGTTGCCGTGCGTAACTGCTCTTCAGCTCGCTCACGAACCCGCGGTAGAGTTCTTCGTAGGTGTGGCCGGTCTGGCGCCGAATCGCGCGGTTGATCCCCCACGGAATCACCGTCGAGCCGTAATCCGCGAGGACGGCTCGGAGCGCATCGCGCCCGTAGAGCTCGCTGATGAAATGAAGGAAGCGTGCGCCGTACAGGTACCAGAGACTGCCTTGCGGCCAGCGCTGCGCGTTGTTCGAAAACTGATCGAGTCGGGCGACGTTGTCGGCGAGGACGTCCGCGCGCAGGTAGGCATCGAAGAGCGTGGACCGAATGCGCCCGGCGCTCGTGAAGTCGCTCTCGACAACGACGGCGAGACCCTCGAGAAACCACCGTGGCTGCGCCTGATTTGGCGCGACGGTCTTGCCGATAATGGTGTTGAGCAGCGCGGGCACGCCAGAGATGTTGTCGGTGTGCAGGATGTGGGCGTACTCGTGGGTCATCAAGCCCAGGTACCAATCGTCGTAGTCGTGGAGCGGCGAGAGATCCGACGGCGCCGTCACGAAAAGGCGCACCGCGTTGAACGGCACGGGCGTGGCTGAGCCGTTCGCGCTGTCGGTCACGTCGCTGAGCGCGACCTCGGTCCGTGCACGCGGCGCGTGGCCAAGCGGCTCGACCAGCGTCTCGTGGATCGACTCACACAGGCGCGCGACCCGCTCGGCGATAGGCTCGAGCTTCTTGTCGTAATGGACCCGGAAATGCGCTGTTTCGAGCGTCCACCAAGAGAGCGTTGGATCGCCGCCCGCCAGCGCCCGAGGTGCGAACAGGAGCGCCGCGAATAGGATGAGTCCAAGGGCAGCGAGGCGCAGGTGGCCGCGAAGAGGGCTCACATGTCGTCGTAGAAGATCGGCTCGCGATTGCGAACGTAACGGTAGACGAGCTGTTTTCCCTCGGACGCGATGCGGGTGATGCGCGCCCCGAACCCGGGCTCTGACTCTCCACCGCGGGTGTCGCGCGTCCACTGCACCACGCCATCCGCGTCGAACTCGAGATCGCCAGGCATCATGATGTGAAGTGTTACGGCGGTTCCGACGGTGGGGATCGTGTACGTGGCGACGAAGAGCCCGCCGTGATCGATGACGTCGTTGCCGCTCAGACCCTTGTAGAAATTCGAGCCGGAGTGTGCGCCCAGCTCGACATCGAAGGTTCGCGTGCCCTTCTTCTCGCCGGTCGATCCCACATTCGCAGCGCCCTTCGCAGCAGGCTGCGCAGCAGCAGCGGGTTGTGGCGCAGCAGGCTGCACGGCAGCAGCGGGTTGTGGAGCAGCGGCATGCGCGGCAGCAGCGGGTTGTGGCGTAGCTGCCATCCGCCCCGTGTTTGACTTTCCGGAGCGCGTGCTTCGCGGCGAGGCCGTATCCTTTGCGCGCGGGGCCGCAGCCGCAGGCTGAGCGGATGGCTGAGCCGCAGGCTGAGCGGATGGCTGAGCGGATGGCTGAGCCGCAGTCTGAGCGGTTGGCGGCTGGACGGCCGAGCGCGGAATCGCACGGAACGCCATCGTCGCGGCCTCTTCTGAACTCGATGCGCCCGCGGCCGGCGTCGCTAGTTTCGATGCTGCCGCGGAAGGCACGGACGCCTCGGCCTTGAGCGCCTTTGCGAGCAGAAAGATCTTGCTCAGCGAGCCGGCCACCGCTTCCATCGCGGGCTCCACGGACGTGTGCGCGTCCGTGAGCGACTGAAGCTTGTCGAGGACCGTGCGAACGTTGGCGAGCGCCGTTTCCACCTGGTCCGGTGCTCCGGTGCCGGCCTTCTCGATACGGTGAAGGATCCCCATCGTCGCGGCGATGTGCTCGATCACCTCGCCGAGGCTCGCCGGGCCATGCTCATCGCTTTGTAAAGCGCTCAGGCCCTGCGACAGGGTCATGCGCGCACTTTTCGCCAGTTCTTTGGAGTCCGCCATCGCGCGCGAGCCTACCAAAACAATCGCGCCGCAAGCTTCGAAACGACACCCGAAAAGTTTCCCAATGCCAAAGCGCCTGGTACTTGCTTGCCCAATGTTGACGGCCCCAATCAGGCAACGGTCGGGCCTCGGGCGCCGCTTCGAATCCGCCGCGGCCGAAAAGCCGATCATCGTTTGCGAAGACGTGTCCAAGTCTTACCAGGCAGACCAGCCGGTCTTGCGCTCGCTCTCGCTCAGCATCGAACGCGGCGAGTTCATTTTCGTCACGGGCCCCTCGGGCTCCGGCAAGAGCACCTTCTTGCGGCTCCTCTTTCGCGCGGAGCTGCCCGACGATGGCGTGATCCGATTCATGGGGCGCGACATCGTGCGCTTGCGGGACGACTCGGTGCCGGCGCTACGGCGGAACATCGGTGTCGTCTTCCAGGACTTCAAGCTCGTACCGGAATGGTCGGCGTTCGAGAACGTGGCGATCGCGCTCGAGGTCGTCGGTCTGCCTTCGCGCGTGATTCGTACCCGGGTCGGCGAGACGCTCGAGAAGGTTGGGCTCAGCGGCCGAGGCGGCACGAAAGCCAAGTTTTTGTCGGGTGGCGAGCAGCAGCGTGTGAGCGTCGCCCGCGCGATCGTCGGGGAGCCCGCGCTCTTGCTCGCAGACGAGCCGACCGGCAACCTGGATCCACAGCTCGCGATCGACATTCTCGGGCTCTTCGAGGATCTCCACTCCCTCGGGACGACGGTGTTGTTCGCTACCCACGATCGATCGCTGCTCGACATTCGCGATCGGCGCGTCGTCGTCCTCGATGACGGCAAGGCCACCGACGTAACGCACGGGCTGCCTTCGTTTGATTGGCATGAACAAGACAGCGGCCTTCGCGTCGCCGTCTAGTCGCGGAGAACCGATGTTGGGCGACGATCCGAGCTACCGCTTCCTCGGCACATGGCGCGCAGGGCGCAGCAACTGGAGGCTCCAGGTGCTCAGCGTGTTTTCCCTCGCGGTCGCGTTCGTGTGCCTCGCCTCCGCGCTGCTGGTCGTCACCAATTTAGCCGCGGTTCGCGATCGCTGGTCGCGGGCTGGCCGCGCGACGGTGTACCTCAAGGACGACGTCTCTCCGGAGGACGTCAGCGCCCTCGTAAAGGCGCTCGAATCGACTGCCGGCATCACGCGCGTCCGCTACGTATCGAGCGAGGACGCGCGCCACGAGATCGTGAATGGCAGCGGTGACGAGCAGCTCGCGGCCCTCCCCGCCAACGCCTTTCCGAGCACGGTCGAGCTCGCGTTCGCGAACGCCGTCGATGACCGCGAGACCGGAGCTATCGCGCTCAAGCTCCGCGCGCTGCGCAGCGTCGACACCGTCGAGACCTACCAAAGGTGGACCGAAAAGCTCTCGGCCTTGCTGACCGGCGGAGTGACCGCCAGCGTGATGCTCGCCCTGGTCGTGTTCGCGGCCGTCGCGAGCGTCGTCGGCTCGACCATGCGCCTCTTGCTCGAGAAGCGGAAGGTCGAGATCGAAGTGCTCAAGCTCGTCGGTGCGACGGCACGCTTCGTGAGCCGCCCCTTCATCGTCGAGGGCGCGGTCCAGGGTATAGCCGGCGCGGTCGGCGGGATCGTCCTCAGCGGCCTGCTCTACAGCGTCGTGCGCGGTCGCTTCGACGATCAGCTCGCGACCCTGGTCGGGGTGAGCCCGGTCTTCTTGCCGCTCAGCGCGATGGCCCTCATGATCGCCGTCGGCGGAATCCTCGGAGCCTCGGCGTCTTGGCTCAGCCTCCGCAAAGCGGTGCAGCTCTGAGATGGCCGCCGAGTCCTCAGAGCCACGTGCGCGACGGCTACTTTCGGCCGAGTCCCGTCGGCTGCCGGTGAAGAAGCGCCAGGCGTTGCCGCTCTTTTTAGCGTTACTCGTCGCGGGCACGGCGGGCGCCTACGTGCCACTTCCATCAAACGCGGCGCGTTCGCGGCACGCCAGTGAGACCCGTGATGCCGACCCGCGCTTCGTGCTCGACTCGAGCGCAGATTTCGATCGCTTGTTGGCGCGGGCCGACGAGCACGAGCGCGTCCTCGACGCGGAGCTTGCTCCGATGGCGGACAAGCTGATCCTGTTGAAGAAGCGAATGACGGCTCGCGGCCGGCAGTATTTCAGGCTGGTGCGCGCGGGCATGCTTCCGGTCGGCGGCGGCTTCGACGCGCTCGTCGACCACGCAAACACGGTCGAGCGAACACGGACGGCTCTCATCTCTGACATCACCGAGGCGCGCGAGATCCGTGAGCGACAAGCCACGCTCACGAAAGAGCTGCGTCGGGTGCGCGTTGAAAAGGCCCCGCTGCTCATTCAGCGCGAGGCGATGAGGCGGGCGCGTGCGGCGATGCAAGAGGCCGACGAACGGCGCGACGCGTTTACCCGAGCGTTTGGCGATCGCGCTGTCGGGCATCTCGCCGTCTATGGCGCGGACACGGGGCCCCTGACCGGCGACCCGCTGGCGAGCTTCACCTCGATGCGCGGACGGCTCTCGTTTCCGCTCGCTGGCCGCGCCGAAGTCACGCCCGGCGTCACCCGTGAGGCTCGCAGCATTTCCCTTCGCGCTGCCCGCGACACGATCGTGCGCGCGGTGCACGGTGGCACGGTCGTGTTCGCCGGAGAGAACGATGGCGCGCTCACGGCCGTCGTCGATCATGGCGACCGCTATTTCTCCGTTTACGGTGCGCTTCAAAGGCTCGACGCAAAGGTCGGCGACGTGCTGCCCGAGCGAGGGCGCATCGGTCGCATCGAGCGCCGCGCCGACCAGCCCGCGACGCTGCATTTCGAGCTTCGCTTCGGGCACAACCTGCTCGATCCGGTCCCGTGGCTCGGGCTCTGACGAGGGGTGAGCGCCCACAAGCCACGCCTGTCGGCTTCGGCGTCCGAGGTTCGCGCCAGCGTGTTCGCGACCCTTCATGGGCGCATCGAGGCGCATCGTGCGCGCGGTGGCACGCTGATTCCACTGCAGATCGGTGACACGCACTTGATGCCTCCCGACCTTGCGCTGCGAGCCGCGGCCGAGGTCGAAGCCGCCGAGCTCGGACGCTATGGAGCCGTCGGCGGCATGCCCGAGCTAGGGGAGGCTGTCGCCGAGCGTCTGCAGCGCAAAGGGATCGCCGTCGTGGCTGGCCGCGGCAACGTCTTCGTCGGCTCGGGCTGCACGCACGCGCTATTTTGTGCTGCCCGCGCCACGCTCGATCCCGGCGACGATGTGCTCGTCCTCAGTCCCTATTGGCCGCTCATTCCGGGCGTATTGCGCACCGCTGGACTCACGCCGATCGAAGCGCCGCTCAGGTCCCGCCTCGATCGAGAACCCGGGCTCGAGCTCCGTCGGGTCTTCGAGCCGTTGGTCACCGCGCGAACGCGGGCCATCTACATCGCGTCGCCGAACAACCCGGATGGCTACGTCTTTGGCCCACGCGAGCTTCAGGCGCTCGCGAACTTTGCATGCGAGTACGACCTCTGGGTGCTCGCAGACGAGGTCTATTGCGATTTCGTGTACGAGGGCGAGGCCCCTTCGATCGGCAACCTTCCCGGGATGTCCGAGCGCACGATCACCTGCCACTCGCTCTCGAAGAGCCACGCGCTCGCGGGTGCTCGAATTGGCTCGATCGCGGGCCCGACGCGCGTCATCGAGGCGGCATTGCGGATGTCCAATCACACCATCTACAACGTGCCCGTGGCGATGCAGCGTGTCGCGGTGGCCGCGCTGCGAACCGGAGACGAGTGGCTCGATCGGGCCCGCGCCGAGTATCGAAGGGCTCGCGACGCCGCATCGGCCGAGCTCGCCCGCATCGGTGTCGAGCACCACCTTCCGCGCGGCGGAAGCTTCATCTTCCTCGATTTATCGGCTCGGCTTCGGACCTCATCGCTCACGCGCCTGCTCGAGCTT
>SHZB01000177.1 GCA_009692485.1 Myxococcales bacterium | reverse complement strand
TGCGCCTTCGCTATTGGATCTTCGTCGCGCAGCCGAATTTCACGCTCACCTTGCCGCCCGTGCCATTGCCACTTTGGACGAGCGTGCAGGTTGCGTCGCAGAGAAGCAGCGTGGTCGGCGCGGCGGGATTGTCGTAGTACCAGCCGCCGCCCGCGCCGCTCGGATCGACGCCGCCGCACACCGCACGCGGCTCTGCGGGTGTTTCAGATCGGTGAGCGCGGCAGCGAGCGTTCGCACGCCGGAGACAAACTCGAACATCGTGCGCGCCTCACGCCCCGCCGACGCCGCCCGCTCCGCCGACACTGCCCGCTCCGCCGACACTGCCCGCTCCGCCGACACTGCCCGCTCCGCCGACACTGCCCGCTCCGCCGACGCCGCCCGCCCCGCCGACGCCGCCCGCTCCGCCGACGCCGCCCGCCCCGCCGACGCTGCTGCTCGACGTCGCCGCTCCGGTCGCGCTCGTGCTCGCAGCATTCGTCGCCGGAACGTAGGGCACGAGCGGTGGTGCCGTGCCCGGGAGACACACGCCGGGAGGCTCGCTCGCAAGGATGGCCGGCGTGCTCGCGGGCAAGCAGACGCTCATGACGAGGGGCGTGCCATCCTCGCCGAGATCGACGATCCGCGCGCCTTGCTCCGCCGGCGAAATGCAGGCGTACCCATCCCGGCAATCGCTCGCCTCTTCGCACTCTCGCATGCAAAATGTCTGAGAAAACCGGCCATTTTTGCCATCATCGAGGTCGCCGCAGGCCGCATCGAGCTGGCTGCGAAACAGCACGCACGCGCCCTCCTCGGGGCAGCCGCCCGGCTCACAGTTGAACTGTGTGCAGTAGCCGCCCGGGAGCGTCACGTCGCACAGTCGATCGCCCAACGCCGAGCAATCGAGGGCGGAACCGCACGCGTCACCAATCTTCGGTTGGCAGCCCGCGAGGCCCAAGAGCACGACAGCCAAGAACGGCACGACGCCGACCACGCCGCCATCACGGCGACGCGTCCACGGCTCCATCGGGCGCGGCTCCGTCGGGCGCGGCAAGGCGAACATCGGGCTGGCTCTTACCTTGCCGCGTCGAGGACGGAAAGGGCGGCACTCTCTCCGGCCACAAAAGGCGCGCCGCTCTCGCACGCTAGAGTACGCTCGCCGGCCTTCATCGAGGGGCATCGCAAGTCATCATGCAAATGCAGTTTCGTACCGCAAAATGGGCGTTCGCGGCTCTCGGGGCGCTGTCGATGGCCGCCGCAGTTCGAACCCTGACGGGCTGCGCGGAGGCGCTGCGACTCGAGCCGAGCGGGACCGCGGGCCAGGGCGCCGGACCGACGACGGGACCGGCGTCAGGCGGAGCGGGCGGCTCCGGTGGCGGGGCCCCGGTCACCTGTGTTTCAAGCAGCGACTGCAGCGAACCGACGAGCGTGTGCGACGTGGCAAAGAGCGTGTGCGTAGAGTGCCTCGACCTCGCCGACTGCGGCTTCATGCCAGGCACGGTGTGCAGCAAAGCTGCTTGTGTTTGCCCGGGCGGGGACACGTACTGCGGCCCCGGCCAGTGCGTCGATGTGATGACGGAGACCGACAACTGCGGAGAGTGCGGCCACGCTTGCTTCGGGCTGTGCCAAAACGGTGCTTGCGTCGAGCCGTGGGAGCCGATCGCGCTCTTGGGTGCGCCTTCGCCGCGTTCGCAGCACGTCGCGGTGTGGACCGGCAAACAGATGATCGTGTGGGGCGGCACCTCCGATGGGACGGGCGCCGGTTCGCTCGGCGACGGTGGAATTTACGATCTCGCGACGCGCGTGTGGACCCCGACGTCCTTCGCCGGAGCGCCAACTCCGCGCCGCAATGCGACGGCCGTGTGGACCGGCACCGAGATGGTCGTGTGGGGTGGCCGCGCGACGAGCGACTCGACCCTCGGTGACGGTGCGCGCTTCGACCCGGCCACCAACACCTGGAAGACCCTGCCGCAAGAGACGAGCCCCGGCGCGCGCCTTCGCCACAGCGCAGTTTGGTCCGGGACGGCGATGCTGATCTGGGGCGGCGATCCAACCGGCAACGGCGCAGCGCTCGCGACCGGGTATTCGTATTCGCCGGGAAATGACGCTTGGTCGTCGATGTCACTGCAGGGGATGCTGCCGGTCATCGCGCGCCGATTGCACTCGGCGGTGATGTTGAAAGAGGGCGCGATGATGGTCTTCGGCGGGATCGGCGACGCCTACGACGCGAACATGTCGCCCATCGCCACGGAGCAATACTTCCCGAGCAGCGGCATCGCCGGGGCCTACCAGTACTCGCCCATGAGCGACTCCTGGAACCCGCTGTCGCAGATCGGTGAGCCGTCTGCGCGCGCAGAGCACACGGCCGTTTATGACGGCAGCCGCGTGCTGGTGTTCGGTGGCTTCGACGGCTCCGTGTATCTCAACGACGGCGTCGGCTACGACCCCAAAACGAACCCGCCTTGGCAGCTCAAATTCGATCAGCCCAATCTCGTTTCGCCGCGTGCGGGTCACACCGCGGTCTGGGTTGAAGCCAGCAAGCGCATGGTCGTTTGGGGCGGCCGCGACGCGAGCGGCAAGCTCGACACCGGCGCGGTCTTCGTCCCCTCGCTGAACTCTTGGGAGAAGGGCACGCCCTCGGTCCCGCTCGCACGACGCGATCGGCACACGGCCATCTCGACGGGCGATCAGATGATCGTGTGGGGCGGCCTCGGCACGAATGGCTCTCTCAACGACGGCGCTGTCTATTCGCCGTGAATTCCGGCCGAAACGGCGCGTCACCCGACCCGAGTCCCGCCGCGCGAACGGCCGTCTGGCTAGCGGATGTCGCCATCCCGGTGCCGCTGGGGACAGCCTTCAGCTACACGGTTCCCGACGCGTTGAGGGCGCAGATTGTGCCCGGTTCGCGCGTTCTCTGCGAGCTCGGACGTCGCAAGGTCGCGGCCGTGGTGCTCGCGGTCGGCGAGCGCGTGCCGGACTTTGCCGCCGAGCGACTGAAGCCGATCGCGGGCCTCCTCGACGAAGAGCCGGTGTTGCCACTCGAGCTCTTGCGATTTCTCGAAGAGCTCGCTCGCTACTACTACGCACCGATCGGGGAGGTGCTGCGGCTCGCGCTTCCGGCGGTCGAGCGCGACCGACTCGCCAAGCTCTCCGCGCAAGGAGAGTTGCTCGACGGCCGAGCGCCGGGGCACGCGCGCGCGGTCGGTCGCGTGGTGTCGTTTGCCTCGGCCACCGACCTTCTCGAGCAGTCGGGAACGCTGCGTGGGCAATCCGCTGCCGTCCTCGCGTACTTGCGCGCCAACGGCGAGACCAAGATCGCGGGGCTCACCCAACGCTACGGCAACGCGCGTTCGGCGATCGCAAAGCTCAGCTCGCTGGGGCTCGTAGTCTGTACGGAGCGCATCGACCGAACCACGGGTGCACGCTTCACGAGCGAGGTCGCGCGAGACTCTCCGCACGAGCCGACGGAGGCGCAGGCTGCGAGCGGCGCGCGGATCGCCGAGTCCCTCGCCCGTGGAGCGGCGAAGACCTTCCTGTTGGTCGGCGTCACCGGTAGCGGCAAGACCGAGGTCTACATGCGCGCGATCGCCGAGTGCCGAGCGCGCGGAAAGACCGCCATCGTGCTCGTGCCGGAGATCGCGCTCACGCCGCAGCTGGTGGGACGCTTCCGCGCGCGCTTCGGCGACGAGGTCGGTGTCTTGCACAGCGCGCTGCCGGACGCGGCGCGTCACCGAATGTGGCGCGAGCTGCGCGATGGAACGCTACGAATCGCGGTCGGCGCGCGCTCGGCGTTGTTCGCGCCGGTGTCGAACGTGGGGCTCATCGTGGTCGACGAAGAACACGACGGCTCCTACAAGCAGGAAGAGGGCGTTCGCTACCACGCGCGCGACATGGCGCTCTTGCGCGCACACCGCGCGGGCGCGACTTGCCTCTTGGGCTCCGCGACGCCGTCCCTCGAGTCGGTCGCGCTATGTCAAAAAGGCCGCGCAGAGCGGCTCGATCTGCCCGAGCGCGCCACGCGAGCGAGCCTGCCGGACATCGAGATCGTCGATCTTCGTCGCATCGGCGCGGGCCCGACTGGCGATCGCTTCTTGTCGCTGCCGCTCTATCGCGCACTCGCGGCCACGCTCGCGGCCGGCGAGCAGAGCATTGTGTTCTTGAATCGCCGCGGCTTCGCACCTGCCGTGGTGTGCGAGTCGTGCGGCGTGCTCAAGAACTGTGAGCTGTGCTCGGTGGCGCTCACCTTCCATCGCGTCGAAGAACGCCTTCGGTGCCATACCTGCGACTTCTCAGCACGCCTCCCGAAGAGTTGCGCGTGCGGCTCGGCGAAGTTCGCGCTCGATGGGCTCGGCACCGAGAAACTCGAGGCCGCGCTCGCCTCGGCGTTCCCATCGGCACGCGTCGGCCGGCTCGATCGCGACGTCGCCTCCGGCACGCGCTCGGCCGCGATCATCGAAAAAATGCGCGCTGGCGAGCTCGACATCCTCGTCGGCACGCAGATGGTCACCAAGGGCCACGACCTGCCCAGGGTCACGCTCGTCGGCGTTGTGAACGCGGACACCGCGCTCGGAATGCCTGATTTTCGTGCGGCGGAGCGAGGTTTCCAGCTGCTCGTGCAAGTCGCCGGTCGCGCCGGCCGCCACGAGCGACGCGGCCGAGTCGTCATCCAAACCTACAATCCCGCGCACCCCGCGCTCACCTTCGCCGCGCGCCACGACGTCGATGGCTTTCTCGCCGCCGAGATCATCGAGCGCGAGCTCGCCGGCTATCCGCCACATCGCCGCCTCGCCCTGTTGCGGGTCTCCGCGGTCGATGAAGCCGTCGCGCGCACGGCTGCGGCCCGACTCGCCGCGAGCGCACGGAGCTCGCCCGCGGTGAGCTCACGTCTCGTGGAGGTCCTCGGCCCAGCCCCGGCGCCGATCGCTCGCAAGCGCAATCGCTTCCGCTTCCGCGTGCTCTTGCGCGCTCGTGATCGCGTCCCGTTGCGGAGCGTGCTCGACCTCGTGAAGGCCGCGGCGCTCGAGCTCGCGCGCACCGTCCGCTTCGTGATCGATGTCGATCCCGTCTCGATGCTGTAGGTTTATCGTGGTGAGGTCCCCGTCGTACGCGCTCTTCGGAGCCACCCTCGTGCTGGTCGCGTGCTCGGCCACCAACGAAAAGGGCAGCTCGTCTGCGGCGGGGTCGGGCGCGAGCGGCGGCACCGCGGGCGCCACGGGCACTGTGGGCGCGGGAGGCTTCCATGCAAGCGGCGGCACGGGCGGCATCTCGTGCACCGAACCTAGCAAGCTGCTGAAGCCCGCCGATCCCGCCGACGCGCAGCTCGCGCCCGAATTCGTGGACACCTACTTCGCGTACGATCTCGGCACGCCGCCCGGCATGCCCTCGGGTCACCTCGGCGGCTGCGTGATCCTGCACAACGACATGAACAAACTGCTGCTCGTCGGCGCGTCGGAGTTGGAGTCTGCGGGCCTGTACGTGATCGGAGTGGTCCGCGATGCGTGCGGCCACATCGACGGCTGGAAGGGCACGGCGGAGAAGGTCGCGTCGGTGCCGTTCATGGACGCGAGCCTCGTCTACGCGAAGAACGACACGCTGCTCTACTCCATGTGGCCCGTCGCCAAGATCGGTCAGCTGCTCCCGGGCGCAAGCTCCCCGGCCAGTGAGACGGACCTTGGCGTGACGGACAGCCCCGGAGGTCTCGGGTTCGTGCCGTCCTTCCTGCCGGCCGCGGCGGGCCAGCTCCGCGCTCTTGGACACCCGTACGGCTCCTTCTACAACGTCGCGGCCAAACTCAACGGCGACCTGTTCGACATCACCGGCGTCACGGTGATCACGAGTCTCATGGGTGGTCCGGGTGGTTTCGCGTACGTGCCGCCGGGCTCACCCCTGTTCCCCAAGCCGAGCATCATCATCGCGGAGTGGTCGGACAAGAAGGTCGCCGCCTACGAGGTGAACGCCACCGGCGACCCCAAGCTCGAGACGCGGAGCGATTTCTTCAGCTTCTTCGCGAGCCCATGGGGCGCGTACTTCGAGCCGGTAACCGGCGACTACATCTTCGTCGGCTGGCATTCCAGTCCCGATAAGTTGTTCATCGTGCGCGGCTTCGAGAAACCGCCAGCGGCGCCGACGCCAAACTGAAAACAGCGTAAATTTCGGCCTATTTCGTCGGAGGCCGCATCACGCTGGCGTCGATCGGCTCGTTCTTGACGACGTCGGAGAACTCGATCTCGCTCTGGTCGCCACCCGGCTCGAGCAGCTCGATGCGCGCGAACTCCCCTCGAAGTTAGACGCCGTCCCCGAGGGCCCCGCCGCGCGGGCGCTCCCCGAAAACCCGGGACAACAGCGTGCGGGCGCGAAGCTCGAGCACGGTCGCGAGCACGCGCCGCACGATGCGCGGGGACTCACGCCACGGGTCGAAGTGCGTGACGCGCGCGTTGCCGGGCGGATAGAGCGCGCCGATCGGCACTTCGACGATTCGCACGCCCGCGATGACCGCTCGGATCAGGATCTCCGCCTCGTATCCGTAGCGCGGCTCGCGACCGCCGAGGCCGAGCGTCGCGGCGATCGGATAGCGTCGCAGACCGCACTGGGTGTCGGCGAGCCGGGTCGCGACAAGGCCCGAGATCGCGAGATTGGAAAATCCATTCGACAGCTGGTTCGAGCGCGGGGCGCCGGCCCGGGCGAGATCGCGGACACCGAGCACGAGCGCATCGGGGTCGTCCGACGCGTCGTGCAATCGCCGCGCGTCGATGGGCGGATGTCGTCCGTCAGCGTCGACCGTGATCGCGACCTCGCAGCCACGCCCGAGCGCCTCGCCCATGCCGGTCCGCAGCGCCGCGCCCTTGCCGCGATGGTGGCCGTGACGCACGACCACGGCACCCGCGCGCTCCGCGACGAGGGCCGTCCGGTCCGCCGAGCCGTCGTCCACCACGATGAGCGCAACGCCCTCGGGAAAGACCTCCGCGAGACCGCGCAGTACGCCTTGAATCGTGGCCGCAGCGTCGAAAGCAGCGATCACGACGGCGGTACGCACGACCCACTCCGTAGCGCATTTTTTCTCGCTTGCGGAGGTCCCGCTCACCGCCACGCGGGACCCGCGCGCGGACAGAGTTGGCAGCGGCGCGCCCAGCTTCTACGGTCATTTCCGATGCTCGACGAGGCTGCCCAAGCGCTCTTGCGACGACGCGCAAAATCGATGATGCGGCGGCGGGCGCGCGGGCTTCGAGCGAGCCTTCCCAGCTCGGCGGTCGCGGCTCGTTCGGCGCTCATCGTAGAACGGCTGCTCGCGTATCCGGCGATCGGAAATGCCCGCGATTTGGCTTCGTTTTGGCCCATGACGCAGAACCACGAGGTCGATCTGCGCGCGCTCCACGTCGCACTTCGGCTGCTCGAAAAGCGCGTGTATTACCCGGCGATCGAGCCAGGCGATGGCGGCCGAATGCGCTTTCTGCAAGTGATCGATCCGGCCGAGCTTGTCGATCGCGGCAAGGGATTCAGCGAGCCCGCGGACGACGCGCCCGCTGCCCTGAGGCTCGACGTCGTGCTGGTGCCGGGGCTCTCGTTCGACACGCGCGGCCACCGCCTTGGCTACGGAGCCGGCCATTACGATCGCGCGCTGCCTCGGTTTTGCCCGCCGGCCATCGCGATCGGCGTCGCGTTCGAATTTCAGCTCGCGCCCGAGCTCCCCAACACCGACGGTGATGTGCCCGTCAACGTCGTGATCACCGACGCACGCACGCTCGCGGCCACGGACTGCGTGCCCCCGAGCCACGGCTAGCCCGAAACAAAACAGCGCAGCGCCAAAACAAAACAGCGCAGCGCCAAAACAAAACAGCGCAGCGGCAAAACAAAACAGCGCAGCGGCAAAACAAAACAGCGCAGCGGCTGCGCTACTTGGTCTTGGTGGCGCCAGCAGCAGCAGTGTTGAACCCGCCGGAAATCGGAGCCGCAGCGGCCTCGACTTTGGCATCCTGCTTGATGCGCCACTCCGCGAGCTGGCGACTACGGCGCGCTTTCTGACGACGGCGAACGATGGGCTGCTGTGGCATGGGGCCGTGGCTTATAGTCGAATCCATCGAGCGGCGACGTTTTTTCTCGCGCCGTTTCCCTGGGCTCCGCCTCGTCGCGTTTTCCGGGCACCGCGTCCTCCCGTTCCTTCGACCATCGCCTCCGCGCCGGTTTCTGGGCCGAATGTGCGCGCTCGCCGTAGTTTCGCGTCCCCTCGCATGCAAACACCATCGCCGCTCGACCGTCGTCAGGGAATTCGTCTCGAAGTCAAAACCTCTGCGCGGCTCCTGCGCCACGGACACCTTCGACCCTGCCGGCTGCTCGACCTCAGCCCGACCGGAGCGCGGCTCGGAAGCGAGCACATGGATCTTCCCGTCGTCCATCCGCTCGAGCTTCCGGTCGCGGGCGGCGGCACCCTGCGCGTGAGCGCCCGCGTCGTGTGGCGCCACGGCGTGGAGTGCGGCGTGAAGTTCTGCGGCAGCGACGTCGAGCGCCTCGAGATCGCCGAGCTCGTCGACGACTACATGCGCCACGGCGCGGCGCTGGCCTGAGCAACTCCCGCTAGGGACTCGACGCAACGTCACCTCGCGCGTCCGCCCCGGTGAAGGAGGCTCTTTGAAGGAGCCGCTGTGAAGGAGGCTCTTTGAAGGAGCCGCTGTGGATGAGCGCCCGCTAAAGAGCCCCGCTGAAGGAGCCTCAGTGAAAGAGGACCACGCGGGAGCTGCCCTTGATCTCCATGTGAAAATGGTCCGCGTGATCGACGTCGTAGTTCGGCGTCAGCACGAAGGTGAAGAGCCCCTCCTGCTGGGCCTCGCACACGATGGCCCACAGCTCGCGCCCGGCCTCGTGCGCGGGCGGCTCGCTCCGTGGTCCGCAGGTGGGCGCGCCGAGCTGACCGTCGAAGTGCTGTGCGACGCTGAGCCAAGTTCCGTCTCGCTTCCGCAAGGCGCCAAGATCGATCGCCAGCCCGGCCGGATGACGCGTCCCCGGCGGCGCCCACCGCGGCCGCTTCACGTGCGGGGCGGGCGCGGGCGCGGGCTTTGCCGATAGCGCGGGCGCGGGCGCGGGCTTTGCCGATAGCGCGGGCGCTGATTTTGCCGATAGCGCGGGCGCTGGCGCTGGTTTTGCCGATAGCGCGGGCGCTGGTGCTGATTTTGCCGATAGCGCGGGCGCTGGCGCTGATTTTGCCGATCGCGCGGGCGCGGGTTTTGCCGATCGCGCGGGCGCGGGTTTTGCCGATAGCGCGGGCGCTGGTGCTGATTTTGCCGATAGC
>SHZB01000176.1 GCA_009692485.1 Myxococcales bacterium | reverse complement strand
CATCACGAAGCTCGGGTGGCCGGTGGCACAACCAAGGTTCAAGAGCCGCCCCTCCGCCAGCACCAGCACGCTGTGTCCGTCGGGGAAGCGCCACTCGTCGTATTGCGGCTTCACGACGATTCGCTCCATGCCCGGCTGCTTGGCGAGCTCCGCCATTTGGATCTCGTTGTCGAAGTGGCCGATGTTGCCGACGATCGCTTTGTCCTTCATCCGCGCCATGTGATCGGCCGTGATCACGTCGCATGCGCCCGTGGCCGTGATGAAGATGTCCGCCTTGCCGAGGTAGTCCTCGAGCGTCGCGACCTCGTAGCCTTCCATCGCCGCCTGCAGCGCGCAGATCGGATCGATCTCGGTCACGACGACGCGGCAACCCTGCCCGCGCAGCGCCTGCACACAGCCCTTGCCCACTTCGCCGTAACCGCAGACAACCGCGATCTTGCCGCCCATCATCACGTCGCTCGCGCGGTTGAGTCCGTCGATGAGCGAGTGGCGACAACCGTAGATATTGTCGAACTTCGACTTCGTGACCGAGTCGTTGACGTTGATCGCGGGGAACAAGAGCTCGCCCTTCTTCTCCATGTCGTAGAGGCGGTGCACTCCGGTCGTGGTCTCTTCGCTCACGCCGTAACAACCAGCCACGATCTTCGCCCATCGGCCAGGCGTCTTCGCGCGGGACTCACGCAGGGCCGCGAGGATGACTCCCCACTCTTCGGGCTCGGTGGTGGCGTCAAACTCCGGGATTTTCCCCGATTTCTCGTATTCGAGGCCCTTGTGCAAGAACAGCGTCGCGTCGCCGCCGTCATCGACGATCATGTCGGGGCCCGAGCCGTCCGGCCACGTGAGCGCCTCGTTCGTGCACCACCAATACTCGCCCAGGGTCTCGCCTTTCCACGCGAACACGGCCGAGCCGCTTGGCTCCGCGACCGTGCCGTTCGGACCGACCGCGACGGCGGCTGCGGCATGGTCCTGCGTGCTGAAGATGTTGCAGCTGCACCACCGCACGTCCGCGCCAAGGTCGGCGAGCGTCTCGATCAGGACCGCGGTCTGAACGGTCATGTGCAGCGAGCCCATGATCTTCACGCCCGCGAAGGGCTGGCTCTTGCCATGCCGCGCTCGGAGCGCCATCAGGCCCGGCATCTCTTGCTCGGCGAGGCGAATTTCTTTGCGACCCCACTCCGCGAGCGAGAGTTCTTTCACCTTGTAATTAGCGCGCTGAGTCGTCATGGGTGCCTGCCTTGCAGCGAGCCGCGCCGGCGGAAAATCCCGCGGAAGGCGCGCGCGTGAGCGGGATTTTCGCTCGCCGGAATGCGCGGCTTAGTCCAACCGGCGCTCATCCGCAAACGCGCAAGAAAAAGCACGCGCCACCTGACCGCGCTAGCGCCAGAGGAGCGAGCGTCCACGCCGCTCGGGCGATCGACACGGCGCAAGTGCGGCATCGATGCATGGGGGCATCGACGCCGTGGAACTGCGGCATCGATGCGCCGGGACGGATCGTCTACACTTCACCGTGACCCCCTCACGATGGCCGCGCGCGCGGACCCGCCTTGACCGAGATCGACTACGACCCACTCGCTGAAGTGCGCTGCGAACATGCCTCGCAGTGCGGCGCGTGCCCGCTCATCGCACAGCCGCACGCCGCGCAGTGGACCAGGAAGACGCAGCGCGTCGAGTCCGCGCTAAGCCGATATGCGCTCGACCGGCAGGGTGCGCCGCTCGCGCATGGCCCGACGCCGGCGCTCGAAGCCTACCGCCGCCGGAGCAAGCTCGTCGTGGCTCGCGGCTCGGACGGTGTGTCGCGGCTTGGTTTGCACCGGCGCAATGAGAACGAGGGCGTCGTCGATGTTCCGGGTTGCCGCGTGCTGCGCCCTAGTTTGCACGCGTTGATCGCGGAGCTGCGCGCGTTGATCGCGGATGCGCCCGCGGAGCTCAGCTCTTTGCTCGAGCCCTCCGGTCGCGGTCGTGGCGTGCTCGAAGGCATCGACGTGCGTGAGGTCACGGGACCCGCAGAAGGCGGTTGGCTCGAAGGCGACGGCCCCGCGGCGCTCGTGACGTTCATCTTGGTCGGCGAGCGCTTGGCCTCCGTCGAGGCGTTGACCGAAGCGGCCCGGGCGCTCCGCAGGCGACTGCCGCGCATCGTCGGAGTGGCGGTGAGCCCGCACTACCAGGTGCGCCAACAGGGCAATACGCGCAGCGAGTTCGTCGTGCTGACGGGCGCGAGTGAATACCGCGATGCGCTCCCCGACGAGGGTGGCACGTCCCTCTACCAGTACGTCTCGCACACGTCTTTTCTGCACGCGCACGGCGAGCAAGCGGCGCGCTACCTCGGGCACGTCGGACGCGTCGTCAGCGAGGCGTTGGCGGGCGCGATGCACGACCGCGAGGCGGCCCCCGCGCGCGTGCTCGATCTCTACGGCGGCACGGGTGCGTTGGCGCTCACGCTCGCGGCGCGTGGTTATTCGGTGACGACGGTCGAGTCGTTTCCGCCGAACGCAGCGCTCGCGAAACGCGCGGCCCGGGCGCAACGTCTCCCGGTCGAGCTCGTGGTCGGCGATGTGGCCTCCGTGACCTTGGCGCTCGCTGGGGCCGGGGCGAAATTCGACGCCGTGATCGTGAATCCACCGCGACGCGGCCTCTCGCCGGCGGCTCGCGAAGCCATCGTCGCGCTCGCTCCGCCAACCCTGGTCTACGCCGCGTGCGACCTCGACAACCTCTGTCGCGACGCCGCGCACCTCGAGCGAATCGGGCTTCGAATGAGCTCGATCACCGCGTTCGACATGTTGCCGCTCACCGACGATGTCGAGCTCGTCGCGGTCTTCGAGCCCGCCCCTCTGCCTCGGCCCATCGTCCTTTACCAAGGCTCGGGCATCGTCGTCCTCGACAAGCCGCCGCACGAGCCCGCTCAGCATCAACCCGATTATCCTGGCTGCTTGGTCACGCGCGCGCGCCGCTGTCTCGATGGTGGCGATTGGCTCACGGTGCTCGAGATCGAGGCAGGCACGAGCGGCGTCACGATGTTCGCGCGCGATCGCGAGACGGCACGGCGTTGGCGGCAAGCGCTCGAGAAGACCGGCAGGCTCGTCTATCTCGCGGCGGTGCGTGGGATCACCGCGCCGAAGGGGGCGATCGCCCGCGACCTCTCGACCGATGACGGCCTCCGAATGGCGCGCACTCGCTACCGGCGAATCGCGCTCGGCGGCGGACACTCGATCCTCCGCGTCGTTCCCGAACAACCCGTCCGCCACCAGATCCGCCGTCATTTTGCGTCGCTCGGGCACCCGCTGCTCGGGGACATGCGCTACGGGCACGCCCCCACGAACCGCTACTTTGAAGAGAAGCACGGGCTCGATCGCAGTTTTCTGCATCTCGTTCGCGTCGAGCTCGATCACCCTGACACGGCCGAACGCGTCGTCATCGAGGCTCCGCTGTCGCCCGATCTTCGCGCCGTCATCGCGCGTGCATCCGACGCGAGCGTGCTGCGTTTTCTCGAGAGCAAACACGCGCTCGGCGATGGCGGAACCCGGCTGCGTTCGGCGCTCGACGGGCCCTTCAGCGACGTCATGCCCGAGAGCGAGCCGTTCTCCGCGGGCACGCTCGCCGAACTAGCAGCTCCGGCCGTGTCCTTGCGCGATGGCCGCGCCGCGCTCGAGCCCGAGGATGCGCCTCGCACGATTCGCGGCGAGCTCTTGCACGGCGATTCCGAGGACCTTTGACCCGCACGGCGCGGGCCTTCTGGCTCGGTCGGCGCGGCTATGGCGTCGTCCACGCGCTGCAAGAAGAGCTGCACGCCGCCCGACGCGCCGGGCTCGTCGACGACCTCGTCTTGCTCGTCGAGCATGAGCCCGTGATCACCCTCGGTCGCGGTGCGAGGCCCGAAAACGTGCTCTTTTCCGCAGAACGCCTCGCGGCCGTCGGGGTCAAGGTCGTGCACACGGGGCGTGGCGGCGACGTGACTTACCACGGGCCAGGTCAGCTCGTGGGCTACCCAATCCTCGATCTTCGCCCCGACCGCTGCGACGTGCGCCGCTACGTTCGCGCCCTCGGTGAGGTCATGATCCTGATCGCTCGCGAGCATGGCATCGAGGCAGGCGTCGTCGATGGACTCGTCGGCGTGTGGGCGGACGCGGAGCGCCCCGATGAGTGGGCCGGGCTACCGTGGGCTCGGCGTGCGGTGAAGCTCGGAGCGATCGGCGTGCGTCTCTCGCGCTGGGTCACGATGCACGGCTTCGCGCTCAATCTCGCGACCGATCTCGACGCCTTCGCGATGATCGTTCCGTGCGGCCTGCGCGACCGCGGCGTCTGTTCGCTCGCGTCGCTGACGGGCTCTCGTGCGCTGTCCGTGGCCGAAGTCGCGCTCGCGTCCGCGCCCTCGCTTTCACGCGGCCTCGGTTATCGCATCGACGTCGTCGAGGACGCCTCGCGCCCCGAATTTCCGCTCGAAACGGCATCGTTCGCGGGCCTGGCCAGCACGCTTGTTGGGCCCTCAACGTCGCCGTCCGCGTCGCATGCGCTGTGATATGTCCATGGCCCGAATGAGGCGAACGGCGCAGTCGGCCACCCTTGTCGTCGTGCTGCTCCAAGGCGGCGCGGCGGACGCTGGCGAGTTTGCTTCCGACGGCAGCTTCGTGTTCAGCGAGGGCGCTCAGATCGCGTTCGATTTCGAGAGCGTAGAGCTGCCACCCCTCGCCGACTCCGAGGCGCCCATGCCGATGCGCGTGGCCTCCGACACGGCGCTGAGCGGCACGCACGTGATTGCCGTCGCCCCGTTCACCGAGGCGGCATTCGTGGCCGCGCTGCCCATGCCAAGTTCGCGCTTTCGGGCGAGCCTCTGGATCCGCGGCGGCGAGGCGGCGGGGTTCGTCGGCGTCACCTTCGACGGCGGCGACAAGCTCGATGAGGTGGCGGCGCTCTACCCGACCGGACGCGTCACGAGCGATGGCTGGCTCGAGCTCGCCAACGACGGTATCCGCATCGATGGCCTCCGCTCCAAAATCGCGGTCGGCGTATTCGCCCCATCGGGCTGCGAGCTCGACGCGATCGAGATTCACAGCGAGGGCCCGAGCGACGTGCCGATCGGCGCATCCTGCAACGGCACGGCCGACGCGAGCGCGTGCAACGTTGGGCAGGTTTGCTACTGGTCACGCTGCCGCAACGTCAACGCCTGGGTGCCGCCGATCCCGCCCAATCGCGAGCACGTCACCGCGTATCTCGAGAGCCGCTTGCGCTTCCTGTTTGGCCCTTACCTCTCGCGCACGCTCGATCTCCCGAATGCGCTCATCGCGATCGAGCAGATGCGTCACGCGAAGGACCCCTTCGGCTACTGGAACGGCTTCTTGCTCGCGGTGCGTCGCCTCAACGACGGCCACACCGGCACGAGCGGCCTCGCCGACTACGCCATCCCGAATCCGAGCCCGCTCGACGTCTGCTTCATCGGTGGCGTTGCCGACGCATCTGCGAGTACCGCGCCTCTCGCTCCGAGCCTCGGCGACGTCCTCGTTTCACACGTCGGCTCGACCCGCAATTTGGGACTTCGGCCCGGCGATCGGCTCGTACGCATCGACGGCGTGCACCCCGTTGTCTGGGCGCGAGCGCAGCGCGATCACTATTTCGCGCAGCCCTCCGCCGCCAATCACACGACCAGCGCCGAGCTGCTCGCAAGCCTCCGCTCGCTCGTGTCGCGCTTCGCCGACGAGCTTGAAATCGTGCGTTGCGACGCCGCCACCAACACCTGCGGCCCGCTCGAAAAGCTCTCCATCACGGAGCTCGCGCCGATGATTCCAGGCGAGCCCTTCGACGGCGTCGAGTGTGACCATCGCCCCTTGCGACACCTGGCCAACTCTCCCAAGGACCACGGCGGAGAGAGCGAGGTCTTTGCCGGCCCGGTGCTCGAGGCGGCCTCGAGCGAGCGCATTTACGGCGTCGAGTGGGACTCGCTCTACACGACCACCGGCCAAGACGGCATCGGCGCGAACTTGAACAAGGCCATCAAGCTGCTCGAGACCGACGACGCGACGGCCGTCATCTTCGATCACCGCCGCGGCACCGGCGGCACCATCGTTGGCCCACAGATCATCTGGAAGTTTGCGCGCGAGCTCACGCCTCTCACTCTCTTTCACACGCGGCAACGCGCGGGAGACGAACAGCCCTCCCTCGCACAAGGTATGGCGCTCTTTCAGGCGGGGCTCACGACGGGGGACGTGGACTACGCCGGCGGCGCAATACCGGCACCGATCCCGGTGGCGCTGCTCGTGACCCAGGACGTGTCGGCGAGCGATTGGCTTGCGCTCGGCCTCAAGGGAGCACCCGGTGTGCGGCTCTTCGGCCCCCATATGACCAGCGGGTCATTCTCGACGCTGCTCCATTTCGGCTACTGGCTCGGCATGAGCTACACGGTCGCGACTGGCGACACCTTCATCGCGGATGGCTCGAGCCTCAATGGCTACGGCGTCCTCCCCGACGAGCTGGTGCAGCCGCTCGAGAGCGATCTCATGCTCGGCCGCGATACCGTGTTCGAGGCCGCGCTCGCGTGGGTTCGCAGCGAAAAAGCAAAGGAGGTCGGACCATGAGGCCGCGCTTCGCCGTCGCCAGAGCGAGGCTCTTCACGAGGCCCATCGTCGTGTCCCTGCCCATCGTCGTGTCCCTCGTAGCCTCCGCCTTCGGGTCCGTGCTCGCGTCGACGTCGTGCGTGACGGAGCGGCTCGACCCTGCTCCAGTTGCTTTGGGTGCGGGCGGCAGCGGCAGCGGCGGCGCGGGCATCGGCGGCACGGGCGGAACCACCCCCGTCGTCAAGCGGACCGTCGAGCAGCGCGATCCTTACGGCAACGTCGCGCGCCACGACAACCTGCTTTGGGACGGAGACTTCGAGTGGCTCAGCGCCTTCGCAAGCCAATACGGATGGCTCACCGGCAAGAACCCGCAACAGCTCTCGTATTCGCTGCCCACGCTCGAGCTCGGCGCTCTTTGCAAGAGCGGCGTGAAGTGCGCGCGCCTCGCAGCCGGAGCCATCCTGGTCGGCGTCGGCGTCGCATCCGAAGGACACGCGCTCGAAGCCTCGGTCGAGGCCAAGGTCCCGTCGGGCTCGTGCCTCGAGCTCGAGGTCGCGGTGCTGACCAGTGAATCGAACGACGCGACAACGCCGCTCGCCGCGGAGGCCGCCGAGCCCGTGGCAGGCTGGTGTCGCTACTCCGCGCTCGTCCCTGAGCTCGCACGCGCGCCGTATCTCTACGTCCACAACGCCAGCCTGGCGGACGTGCTCGTCGACGACGCCGTGATCGCGCCGGCCGAGAGTGGCATGACCAAGAAGAGTGCTTCCCTCGCGCCACCCGTCGCCATCGACCCGGGATTGCGCGCGCAGATTGGCATTTACACGAGGCCGCGCGTGCCGCCGCCGAGTGCGGCCGCGGTCAAGCTCTCCAAGCTGCGCCATCGGGAGCACCCATCGCATTGACCACTAGCATTCACCGCTCACATCTTCGCGTTGTCGCCCAGGTGCTTTTCGCGCTCTCGGTCTCGATGCACGCCGGCCCAGCGATCGCCGGTGATTTCGATTCCATTGGCAACTTCGTTCCGGACCCCAGTGCCGTCGGCTTCATCGATTTTGGCGACGATTTCGATGCGGAGCTCGATCGCTATGTGCCAATGGACAATCCCCCGGAGTGCGGCCCGGTCGGCTTTGTCGAGGTCGAAACTGCGGACGCCCTCTCTGGCACGCACGTCCTCGGCGTCGAGACCCTATTAAGCAAGGGCTGCGCCGAGCGGCTGCTCATCCGGGGTGTCCCCAAGGCGAAGGGCTCGTACCGCGCGACGGTGTGGGCGCGGCACGGCGGCATCTCAGCGCAGCTGACGGTGCTCTATCCCGTGGACAGCGGGCAGGACATCGAGCTTGCCAAGCTCGCGCCAACCGGACGTACGACCACGGACGGCTGGGTTGAGCTCGCCTCGAACGCGCTCCCGATCGACGGCGAGCTCGCATTGGCCGTGTATCTGCGCGTCATCGACTTCGACTCGGTCGGCTCGCACCTCGACGCGCTCGAGCTCGTGCCCGACGGCGAATACGTCGCAGCCGCGGTGTGCAGCGGGACCGGCGATCCCGTTTGCGGCACCGAGCGCGTGTGCCTTCATGGCGCTTGCCGGCTAGGCCGCTCGTACGTCCCGCCGCTCCCCCATGAAAGCGTGCGGGATGCCGTCGTCGACACGATCGCGGGGCAGCTTCAGACCTTCTTCGGCGGAAGAAAGACGCGGCTCTCCGATTTGCCCGCGGCGCTGCTTCACATCGAGTCGATGCGAAGCGCCAAGACCGCATGGGAGTTCTGGCAGTCATGGGGCCACGGCGTCCGTCGACTCCACGATTGGCATACCCACACGATGGGCGGCATCGACGTCTTCAATCGCGCCAAACGCCTCAACGCCTGCTTCATCGCCGGCGACGCCGATATCTCGATAGGGGTTTGGCCAAAAGATGCGAAGTACCCCGACGTCCTCGTCTCCCACACCGGAAACGACGGAACGGCGGGTTTACACCGCGGCGATCGGCTCGTTGCCGTCGACGGCGTTCACCCCATCGCGTGGGCGCTCGGCCTCGCCCGTGTCGACTGGAGCTGGTGGCAGGCGTGCGACGATCGCGTGGTCTCCGAGCTGTACGAGCGCATGCGCGGGCTCATCCTCGAGCACGCCTCCACCTTCTCGGTGCTCACCTGCGACGCGATGACTGCCTCGTGCGACCCCATTCCGAAGACGATCGTCGTTGCGGATTTGCCCCCCGACACGGGTGGACAGGTCAATTGCGACAATCGACCCGCATATTACTTTGAAGACAACAACCCGCCCGCCCATCACGGGATCTGGTGGGACTTCTATTCGGGGCGCGTGGCCGGAACCACTCCCGAAGAGGCCATTTACGGGCTCATTTGGGACACGCTTTATGGCGGCGGCGATCCCAAGGGACACGTCAACAGTAACCTCAAGAAGGCATTCACGAAGTTCAAGGCGGACGCGCGTGCCGTCATCCTCGATCACCGCGCCGGCTCCGGTGGCACGCTCGACGGCGCCGAGACCGCGACCGAGCTGCTCCGTACGCCCTCGGTGCGGCTCGTGTTTCGCAGCCCCATCGAGCGCGGCGGCGACGACGGTCCCGCGACGGTGGCCGAGGGCCTCGCGATCTTCAGCAAATACAAATATGCCAGTCCCTTCACCGTGGGTTCCAAAGACTGGGCCACGAAGATGCCAGTCGCGATCCTGATTCACCGAGATGGCTCGGCCAGCGACTTCTTTCCGTTTGG
>SHZB01000175.1 GCA_009692485.1 Myxococcales bacterium | reverse complement strand
GGCGACGACTCTGGCGACGACTCTGGCGACGACTCTGGCAAATACCGCTAACGACAAACGCTTGCGTCTCGCTGTGTAGTTCTATATCGAACCCGCTATGTCCCGCCTATTCTCGCGGTTTTTTGGTCCTCGGTGCGCTGCGGTCTCCTCGGGCCTGTCCGCGCTCGTCCTTTTGTCGACGGCAGCGTGCACGGCGCCGGACGCGATGCTCGACGGAGGCGCGGGGGGCGCGGGCGATACCGGAGGCGCGAACACGAGCAGCACCGGCGGCACGACCGCCACCGGCAGCGTGGGTGCGGCGCTCGTCATCAACGAGATCCACTACGATCCGAAGGCGAGCGGCGACGACTCCGGCGAGTGGGTCGAGCTCTACAATTTATCGACCGAGGGCATCGAGCTTGCGGGCTATTCGCTGCGCGACAACGGCAGCAATGAGCACGTGATCCAGGGCTCGCACGTCGTCCCGCCCGGCGGTTTCTTCGTGCTCGGACGCACCGATGAAACGTCGACCAACGGCGGCGCGCCCATCGACTACGCCTACGGTGATGACTTCCTCCTCGCGAACGGCGGCGACTCGGTCGTGCTCGTCACGCAAGACGGCGCGCTCGTAGACACCGTCTCGTACGGCGCCATGGCCCCCTGGCCCGCCGCGCTCGCGGGCACGAGCATCGAGCTCGACACGCCAACATCCGACAACTCCGATCCGGCCAACTGGCAGCACGCCGTCCTCAGCTTCGGACTCGGTGATCACGGCACGCCCGGCATGCCCAACGGCGGGACCCTGGGCGGCTTCACCGTCGATGCCGCGGTCACTCCCTGGCACGACACCGAGCTCAAGGCTTCGCTCCACTTCGCGCCGCTCGATCCGCTCGAAACGCACGTCCTCCAGGTGCTGGCCTCCGCGAAGAAATCACTCCGGCTCGCGTTCTTCAATGTCCGCATCGCGGCCGTGAAAAATATCCTCGAAGAGCGCGTGAAAGCGGGCGTCGACGTTCACGTCGTGCTCGACAAGAAGCAGCAGGACCTCGCCTACAACACCATGTACGAAGAGCTTGGGATGGTGGGCGTCCCCGTGACGCTTGTCGACAACGTGAGCGCCATCGACGCGACCATGCACGACAAGTTCACGGTCGTCGACGGCACTATCGTCCTCACCGGCTCGGCGAATTTCTCCGACACGGCGCTCAACGTCAGCGACGAAGACCTCATCACGATCGAAAGCGCGGACCTCGCCGCTCGCTACACGGCCGAGTTCGACGAGCTGGTGTTGAAGGGCGCGACGAAGAGTCCCGCTTACCCGAGCAACGCCGTCATCAAGGCTTGGATGGGCCCCGAGGACTCGCTCTTGTCGAAGATCGAAGGCGCGCTCGACGGTGCCAAGACGAGCATCGTGCTCGCGATGTTTCAGCTCAACACCCCCAACATCGTGGATGCGCTCATCGCCGCGAAGAAGCGTGGCGTCACCGTCGTCGTCGTCCTCGATCAGGTGCAGTGCGACGCGGCTGGAGCGACCGCTGACGAGACCCTCGCCGCGGCCGGGATCCCGGTTGTCAAGGCCGACAATCAAGGCGGCATGTACGCCGAGATGCACTCGAAGTTCGCCGTCATCGACCACCACCTCTTGTTCATGGGCTCGTCAAACTGGACGAATCTCGGCATGTTTTACAACGACGAGAACCTCGTCATCGTGGACAACGCCATCCTCGCCTCGCGCGCCGAGGGCAAATTCGCGGATCTGCTCACTGCCTACAAAGCGCCCCCCGCCGCGAGCCTCGGCCTCACCACCGGCGCACAAACGGTAGAGCTCACGGTGAAAAACGTGACGCTCGAGGCCGGGGTCACCGTCCGCATCAAGGGCGAGCCGGGCGGACCCTTCGATCCGCCGCTCGCGCTCGACGCGACGACGGCCACGGTCAAGCTCGAGGCCGGCAAGCGCTTCACCTACAACTACGAAATCGTCCAAGGCGCGACGCTGCTCTCGACCGAGTCGCAGAGCCACGCGTTCACCGTGCCCTACGCGCCCGGGCCCTTCGTCGTGAACGACGTCTTCATTCCCTGATGAAGCGTCAGGCGTGGATCGCGATGCCGTGGGTGGCGAGCATGATGGCGCCGGCGAGCACGTACGGGCCCATCACCGTGTTCATCTTCATTTGAAACTGGTCGAGGCGTGGCACCCCTATGCATATCTTCGGTGCGCCGTCGATTTCGATATTGAGGCCCAAGTGGAGCGAAGCCTTGAGGGCAAGTAGCGCCTCGATCTTCGCACCGACGATCGTCGATATTTCGCCACCGATCATGTTGCTGTTCTTTAGGCCGATGAACGTCGCGCTGGTGAGACCGCCATTGCACGTGACCTTTACGCCCCAAAAGCTCTCGTCCGTGGCCCCCGCGACCGAGAGTTTGTACGTGCTCGCGTAGTTCGTCGTCGAAGCGCCCTGGATCACCACCGTCGAGGTGCCGTCCAGCGTGAAATCGTAATTTCCGACGACGGTCTCACTCGCGTTACCGGTGATGTTCACCACCTCGTTTCCGAGCACAGTGATGGCGACGTCCGCGTCGTAGTCCTCGGTCACATTGCCCTCGACGTGGACCTTCATCACCCCCGTGACGTCAATGATCGTGTCGCCGAGGACCTTCGATTTCCAAATGGCGTCGAAGTCGTAATTCACGTCCCCGACGACGTGCACGTTCATCACGCCCTGGATCGTGATGTTGTTGTCGACGAGGACGTTGACGATGAAATTCTCGTTGTAATTGAGCGTCGCGTCTAGGTGGACGGTCTCCGTCAAACTCAGCGCCACGTCGATCACCTGATCGCCGCCGATCGCGAAGTGGGTGTGCCCCTCGGTGTTCAACACGAGGTTGTATCCCTCGTTCAAGACACCCATGTGGATCCACGTATTGGAGATGGGGCACTGAATGAAGACGAACTGCTGACCGAGGAGATCTTCAATCTTGATCAGGTTGTCGTTGACCGTGTGAATCACGTTTTGCGTGTGATTCTTCTCGGTCACGACGCTTGGCTTGACTGCGTTCGGCACCACGCCGGCGATCATCGGGCGGTCCGGATCGCCGCCCTGAAAGGAGAGCGCAACCTCCGTCCCCTTCAGCAGCGGAAAGTGGAATCCCTCTTTCGTTCCACCGTAGGGTTGCTGCATGCGCACCCACGCGGAGGCCTTGCCATCCCCAAGGTCGCTCTCGTCGAAGTGGATGCGGACCTTGTAGCGGCCGTGCCCGTCGAGCTGCGCGTATGGGCTCGCCGTTGTCCCGCAAACCGTGGCGCACTCGTAGCCTTCGACTCGCGGCCAGGCGCTGCGATCTACTTGTGTTCGGTACTGCACGTCGCCCGGGATCGCCGTCACCTTGCAGGTGTAAAGCTCATCGCCTTCGAGCCCGAGCGCCTTCATCACGCTCGGAAGCTTCGCCGCCTGATTGCCTTGGTGCGAGATGGCCGTGATGAGGAAAGGTCGGTCGTTCAGCTCCACCCGCGGGTGCTCGTCGAGCACGAAGGCGCCGCCCGCTCGCAAGTGATAGACGCGCCCCTTCGCTTGCACGACTTTCTGCCGCGCCACGAGCGCCTCGACACGAAGTTTGGCGAGCTTGTCGCCGGCGCTCGGTGTTGCGAAGAAATCCTCGCCAAAGCGGTTGATCTCCCCGTAGCCGGCCTTGCTCGACGGCAGGGAGCTCCGGAGCTCGAGCGCGGGATTCAGGTAGTCATAGTCGATGAGCTCTACCGATGACGGGAGCGCCTTCGCCTTGCTGTGGAACCACTCAAAGGCTTCGTCCGCAAGGGCGCTGTCGTCGGACAGTGGTCGATAGCGCGCGGGCACGGCATCGGCGGACGCGAACGAGCGCCCATCGAGGATCACCAATTTCTCGCGCTCATCGCCCTGCTCGAAGAAGTAATAGAGGCCGAGGCGTTCCATCCAGCGCTGGATGAATTGGAGATTGCTCTCTTTGTATTGCGCGACGAGCTCGCGATTCGGGTAGCTCCCCTCGAGGCGAAGCTCGAAGTCGCTCGGTCCGAGACCGCTCCACAAGAGGACGTCCTTGATCACATCGGGGATGGCGCGATCCGTCCACACGTTGCTGTGGTTCGTGAGCGAGAGCTGCCAAACCTGGGGGACGAGGACCGCGCGGTAGAGCAACTTGTCGCCGAACGCATGCAAGAGCTCTATCGAAGCCAAGATGCCATGCGTCTCGTAAGGCGGCGCTGCGAGCCCGCGATCGACGCGAAGAGTGGCGCGACCCATCACCGCGTCATCCTCGATAAATGTCGGGTCATGCGTGATGAAGCCGATCTCGAAGCGGTACGGTTCGCTCAGCGCCTCGTGTCCTCGAAAGCCGACGACGAGCGCATCCTTTGGCAGGACCTCCGAGTGGAGCGTGAAGACATCTGCGGACATGCGTACTTCCTCTCTCGCTGCGTTCTCTCGTCGAGTTCTCTCGTTGCGTTCTCTCGTCGAGTTCTCTCGGCCGGTGATGCCATTGGGCCGCGGCGCGAGGCTCAAAAGGCTACATCATCGCGCCCCGCACGAGGGGTCGTTGTTCGGTGTTGCGTGCCGGTCGAGCATGCCTTCGAAGGCTGCGAAGACGACGTAAAACAGCTCGTAGAGCTGCGGTTCCGCGGCGAAGCGTGTGCGCCAATGTTGCTCGCCTAGCTCGCGTGCGGACTCGTCCGTGGCGCCGTACCGAGCGAAGAGCGCGACGGCAAGGGCGGGGTGACGCGGTGCGAGCGCGTGCGCGGCGGCATACGCCTCGAGCGGCATCGCCGTGGGAAACTGTCCGAGGTCCAGCGTCGGCGCGGTCGCGCGATGAAACGGAAGCACGAAGGGAACCCGAGGGCCCGCGTCGATGTTCGCATCGTTGCCGCTCGCAGCAACGTGTTCGAGCGGCGGTGGTGGAGATGCTTGCGGGGCGCTACTTCGCGGCGGCGCGAGCGGTGCCGGCAGTGCGTATCGTTTCTCGCGCGTGTTTTCGTCTTCGGCACGAGACGCTCGTGCAGTTGGGGCAGCACCGATGTTGAACGCCTCGCTAGCCTGGCTGACCTGTCGCCATCGCAATTCGTCGTCGCTGCGAAGCACATCGGCGAGCCCATGAAGCAGCTCGCGCATGCGACGAAATTGTTCGACGTCGAGCGTGCTCGTCCGTGAAATGCGCTTCTTGCGAAAGTCCTCGAGCGCCTCGTCGTCGGTCGTCATCAGCGCCGCGAGCATCATCGCGGCAAGCTTTCGGTCCTTATCGCTCATCGAACGCGAAAGAGCATAACTCGGCGCTCGCGACATCGACACTCGCGTAGCATCCGCGCGTGACTTCGCCCTTACCGATGACCTCGAGTTCACTCGGCTCGAGCCTCGCTTCGGTGCTCGCGTTCGTCGCGTTCGTGGCGTTCGTCGCGTTCGGTGGCGCCTGCGGCCGCGATCCGTCGCGCCTTGCCGTCACTTCCAGCGCCACGTCTGTCGCGGGCGGCGCCGGTGGTGACGGCACACCGACGGGCTCGTCGTCATCACCATCATCGTCCATTGCGGCGACTGGCGGCGGCGGCTCTAGCGAGCCACTTGGAGAAACGACGCTCACGGTGGTGAACGGAATCGTCGACGAAACGCGCGTGCGTCTCTGCTTCGTTCCGTATCCAAGCGGCCCGTCCGGCGCAGAGCTGCCATGGCCATCGGCGGAGGGACTGCCGTTTGCGCGTTCAGCCAAGGTCGATCTCGCGACCGTCATTCCCGGCGGGATGGATATCGAGCTTCGAGCCGTCGCGGGGCCGACCGCGGCCGTGGTTGGCAAGACTTGCTTGGAGCTCGCGACCGCAGCCAATGTGCACGTGCGCTCGATGGGCGTGCTCCCCGCGGGTTCGTTCAGCTCCGGCCGCAGTCTCCTCGCCGTGCCGCACGGCTGTATGGGCGGGCCGACGCACACCGATCCGCTCGAGTCGCAGATCTGCGGCGCCGGCTATACGAAAGACACTCCCAATGCGGCGCTCGCGGCCGGCTACCTCTCGCGCATCGCGCTCCCCGACATGGTGCCCATGCAGTTTGCACACGCCGTCGCCGCCATGGGTGCGGGCTCGCTCGCGCTCGCTCCTGGGCTCGATGCCGCGGTCCCTACCGTCGTCGTGGACGAGTGGTCTCTCGGCTCCATATTGCCATATCCCCCCTACCTCGAAGTCGCGCGCGCCGATCTCTTGGACGTGAACCACGCGACCCTGCACATCACGTCCGGCGCCGGCTCAGTCGAGATTGAGTTCGGCGAGGCCCTCACGAATGGAGGACTCGACGCGAGCGCCATCAGCGACGGCGAAGGCATGGCGTTCGTCTTCGTCGGGGCGGCCCCCAACGTCCCCAAAGGCCCATTCTGGTCGGCGCTCACCGCCACGGCGATCACGATCGCTCCGTGAGCGCGGCTCGGCGTAAATTGCCAGCTTGACGAGTACCCCGAATCGAATGACTCGGGCACTCCTGCTCCTTTACGCCTCGACTCGAATGAATTGAGGAATCAGCGCGTTGCGAGCTGGCCGCGAAACTGCGCGAACATGCGCTCCCATTGACCCGCAAGCTCCGGCTCGTTGTCGAAGCGGGCGCTGAAATGGTCGTCGAGCGCACGTCGGGCATCGTGGCCTGCTAACCCGTATTCGCGCTGGGTGTCGACGACGCGCTCCGGATAAGCCGAGCACGCCGCGCAAAACGCCGCATAACGTGACACGCTCCACTCGCCATCGTGGTGTATTGCGATAGGCTCGCTTGCGGCGCGCTGGCCCATACGGTGGGCATCGAGATATGGCGGTGCCGCGGGATAGCCATGATCGCCAAGGGGTCGCGCGCGCGGCGCCTCTTTCATCGTGCCAGGCTGCACTCCGACCGCCGGCGGGGGCGGCGGCGAGCCGGGAGCGTAGGACTCCCCATAACCTGGCGCTTGCGCGCCCTCGGACTGTCCAAATTGCGCCTGTGCGCTCGGCAGCGGCGAGCCATGCGCATGAGGCATCGCCAATCCAGCCACTGCGCCTCGAGCGGGTGGCACTCTTCCACGGGTTGGCGGCGGGGCCGCGGCGCGTGGGACGAATCGCGCGCGTTTCTTCTGCTGTTCTTCCCAATTGGAGGTGCCCGGAGCCGGGTCGTCCAGCCTCGGCGCCTGCGGCAGCTCCCGCACCCACTCGGGCGCCCGCGCCACGTCACCGCCGACGTGTTCACCTCGCGAAAATCGCGCTCCGGCCCACGCCGACTCGACGCGCTCCCAGCCGACTCCTCCGCTCTGCTCCAGCGCCGCGGCGATCGTGACGAGCAGTTCTTGTGCTTTTTCGAGGGCCACCGCGCTCGGCTGACTCGCGAGCCCCATCCGTTGCGCGAAACGACCAAGTTCTGTGAGCGGCGTTTGCAGCAGCTCGCGAAACAAATAGGCGGCTTGCTCGGGCGTCATCGGCGGGTCGCGGGCGGCGTGCCCACGCCACTTTTCTACCACGGCGGACGTACAGTGGACGGGTTATCAGTGGCGCGCTTCGAGGTCCGCGAGCGTCATCTTTGCATCGTTGACGAGCGGGCTCTTCGGGTAGCGCCGCACGAAGCTTCGCAAGGTCGTCTTCGCGTCGTTGTATGCCTGAATCTCGATGAAACACTCCGCGAGAAGGAACGTCGCGTCGTCGAGCACATCCGGATCGGCCGACGCCTCGGCGAGCTTCGTCAAGATCGGAATCGCATCTTTGTGGCGATTGAGGTGCCGATACGCGCGCGCGACGTGCAGCCGTGCGGCCGGCGCGTGGGTGCCGGTATCGTCGTAACGAAGCGTCTCTTCGAGCGCGACGATCGCCTCGTGCCAGCGGCTGGCCCGCACGTTCTCGAGGCCGGCATGGTACGCAGCGAGGGCGAGCTGGCTCTTGGCGCGCTGCACCTCCTCGCCGAAGAATGCGCGCTCGGCGCGGGTCAAACGCTCTTTCTGGAGCGAGGCGAAGGCGTCGATGAACTCTTTCTTCTTGCCGGCGCGCAACAGCTCGTAAAACCCCAT
The DNA here is from genome assembly GCA_009692485.1 of Myxococcales bacterium. Classification (GTDB taxonomy): domain Bacteria; phylum Myxococcota_A; class Polyangia; order Polyangiales; family Polyangiaceae; genus SYFR01. Next base: position 1,311 of record SHZB01000175.1, on the reverse strand, counting down.
CGCCGCGGACTCCGCCTTGGCGCGGGCTTCGCTCTGCTTCTCGAGATCGGCGACTTCGCTCGTCCGGCGTTGAATGTCCTCGCGTGCGCGCGCGACCTCCCGCTCGGCGGACTCGACGCGCAGATCCCACGCTACCTTCACGACCGCGAGCGTCACGACGACGAAGAGCAGGTTGCCCGCTGCGCCATTCAAGAGCGAGCGCCGCTCGAAAGTTTGCTGCCGCTTGCCAATGCTCTTCACGTCCGCGGCGAGCGCATTCGTGAGGTTGTTGGTCTTGATGATGAGTCCGCGCGACTCGATGATTTCGCGCTTCACGTCGCGCAGCTCTTCGTCGAGCTCGTTCACGGCCTCGACCTTGGCACGACTCTCATGCGGCGGCTCGGCCCATGCGCCGCAGCCCATGAGGCTCAGCCCCGCAGTTTTGCCGGGCCTCTGGCCTTCGCTTTGTCGCGGCGTCGTGCTAATTGCGCGTCCCCCATGGACACGAGTGACATCCGCAAGAATCTAAAGCTCATGGTGGACGGCCAGCCCTTTGTGGTCGTCGACTTCCAGTTCGTGAAGCCCGGCAAGGGCCAGTCCTTCACGCGCGTCCGCATCCGCAACCTCGAGACCGGTAACACCCTCGAAAAGACCTGGAAAAGCGGCGAGAAGATCGAGCTCGCGGACGTCGAAATGCGGCAGATGCAGTACATCTACCAAGAGGGCGAGAACTACGTGTTCATGGACGCCGCCACGGGTGAGCAGCAGACGGTGCCTGGCGCGGTCGTCGGCGATCAGACGCGCTTCCTCGCCGACGGCATGAGCGTCGAGGTTACGCTGCTCAAAGATCGGCCCATCGGCGTCGAGCTTCCGGCCCACGTCGAGCTCCAGATCATCGAGAGTGAGCCGGGCGTGAAGGGCGACACCTCCAGCGGCGCATCCAAGCCGGCCAAGCTCTCCACCGGCGCCACCGTCAACGTCCCGCTCTTCATCAACGAGGGCGAGTGGATCCGCGTCGACACCCGCGACGCGAAATACCTCGAGCGCGTCAAGCGCTAGCTCTCAGCCCCCACCACCCGCCTCAGCCCCATAGGTGTTAGCAGCTCTCCAGCCGCGTCGTGACGGCGGCTGCGGGCAGGTCGGCGCGGAACCTTGGTATCTGTTTCGGCCTGGTGGTGGATGTGAGGGCATCGAAGGCATCAAGTCGGTCAGCAATGGCGGGTAGTTTGGAGATGAGTTCAGGCAGTACCATGGGCATAAGCGCTGCGATGATGGCGGGCCAGAGGATCGATGTGATCTTCCACGGCTGTCGTGCGAGGGTGCGTGTCTGGT
>SHZB01000174.1 GCA_009692485.1 Myxococcales bacterium | reverse complement strand
GAACGAGGCAATCCCCGTTTGGGGACGGGTCAGGGTCCGTAGATCAAGACCGCGAGGAGCATGTCGCCCATCTCGTTGGGTTCGTCGCCGCGGTGCAGCGTGTCGCCGAGCCCGAGCTGGCCGTCGAAGTTCAAGCCCCAGCATTTGATCGAGTCGTCATTCAACACGGCGCAGGTCTGGTCGCCGCCGAGCTCGATCGCCTTGCCCGTTTTTCCGGTGCCGAGCGACAGGGCCAGGAGCAGGTCTCCTCCCTCGTTGGGCCCGTCGCCGCGGGTGTTCACGTCGCCGAGCCCGAGCTGGCCGTAATTGTTGGAGCCCCAACACTTGATCGAGTTGTCGTTCAAGACGGCGCAGGTGTGGGCCCTGCCCGCGGCGAGCGCCTTGGCGGTCTTGCCGATGCCGAGCGAAACTGATGGGAGAAGATCCCCCATCTCGTTGGGCCCGTCGCCGCGCGCCTGGGTGTTGCCGAGCCCGAGCTGGCCCGCGTAGTTGCCGCCCCAGCATTTGACGGAGGCGTCGTCGAGGAGCGCGCAGGTGTGATTGTAGCCGCTGGCGATCGCCACGGCCTTTTTGCCGGCGCCGAGCGGGACCGCAAGGAGGAGGTCGCCGAGCTCAGTCGGATTGTCGCCGCGACTGAGAGTGTCGCCGAGCCCAAGTTGACCGAAGCCGTTGTAGCCCCAGCACTTCACCGAGTCGTCGTTCAAAATCGCGCACGAATGGAAGGCCCCAAGCGAAATGGATTTGGCGTTCTTGCTGCCGCCGAGCGGGACGGTCGCGAGGGCTTCGCCGAGCTCATTCGGATTGTCGCCGCGGTGCAGCGTGTCGCCGAGTCCGAGCTGGCCGTAAAGGTTGCGGCCCCAGCACTTGATCGAGGCGTCGTTCAAGATCACGCAGGTGTGCTCAACACCGCTGGCGAGAGCCGCTGCAGATTTGCCGGTGCCAAGCGGGACGGCGCTGAGATAGTCGCCCATCTCGAGGGGACCGTCGCCGCGCGCCTGAGTGTTGCCGATGCCGAGTTGGCCATACCCGTTGTAGCCCCAGCACTTCACCGAGCCGTCATTCAACGTCGCACAGGTATGCGCAAGTCCGGCCGCGATCTCCTTCGCGGTCTTGCCCGTGCCGAGCGCGATCGGGAGGAGAATTTCTCCAAGCTCGTTGGGTCCGTCGCCACGGTTCTGTTGGTCGCCGAGCCCGAGCTGGCCATCGAAGTTGCGGCCCCAACATTTCACGAAACCGTCGGCCGAGAGCGCACAAGAGTGTTTTTCGCCGGCCGAGAGCGGAGTGGTGAACGCCGGCGCCAACGACTGGCATTTGCCCACGACGCAGGCGAGGCCCGCGGAGCACGCCTTGCCGCAAATGCCGCAATTTGCTGGGTCGAGCTGCGTGTTCGTGCACGCGTTGCCGCACTTGGTCGTCCCGCCGACGCAGCTGAGCGCGCACTTTCCGGCCGAGCAGATCTCGCCCGCCGCGCACACCGTCATGCAATCGCCGCAAAACGCGGTGTTGCTCTGCACATCGACGCACAGCTCGACCTTGTTCGGGTCCTCGCACTTCGTGGTGCCGCCCACGCACTCGGTCACGCATGCCCCGGCCTGGCACACCTGCCCGGCCGCGCACGCGGTGGTGCAATCGCCGCAGTGGCTTGGGTCGAGCGCGGTGTCGACGCACACGGGCGCGGCATCTCCGACTTGGCACTTCGTGGTGCCGCCCACGCACTCGGTCGCGCACGCGCCGGCCTGGCACACTTCACCGGTCGCGCACGGTGCATTGCACGCGCCGCAGTGGCTCGGGTTTGCCGACGTTTCGATGCACATCGGCACGGGCGGGTCGGTCGGCGAAGCCTCCGGAGCGACCACGCACAGGGTTAGGCCGCCACCGCAGGTGAGGCCGCAAGTGCCGAGCGAACAGACCTCGCCCTCGGCGCATGCATCACCGCATTTGCCGCAATTTTCTGGGTCTACGCGCGCATCGACGCAGCTCGTGCCGCAAGCGAGCAGACCGCCCTGGCACGCCTCAGCGCCGCCACCAGTCCCGCCGCCGCTGCCCGAAGTCCCGACGGGCTCGCCTCCGCTACACGCCGCGCCGAGCTGCGCCGCTACGACACAAAGCGCTAGGACAAACCCACTTCGACTGAACTTTTTCGACATGATCGGTCACCCCTGGCGGCCTAGTTGTCCCGAGGCGCGCGCAAGTTGCAAGCGGGAAATCGGCGCTCCGCTCGCGGTCAAGGCGGCATTGTCAAGACGGCATCGTGAAGACGGCATCGTCAAGGCTGCGCGGGTGATGCGGTCGAGGCGCTGGGGATCGGCGCTGTGTCCGAAGCGCTCAAGATCGCGACGCGCGCCTGTGCGTGGGAGACGCGGTCGCGGGTCTGGCCATAGGTGTAGTGCGCGACCCACTCGACCCAGCAGGCGCGGCGAACCTGGCGGCGCACTGCCGGGGCGGTCTCGTCGGCGTAGTCGAGCGCCATGCAGTGTTCGAAGCGGGTGTCGGCCTCGTGCAAGAATTGAATGCTCGCGCCGCAGCCGCCAAGGACCAACGCGAGCGTGCCCGCCGCGAACAAGGACGAAAACTGCGATGTCGAGGGCGAATCACTCTGGCCCGGCGTCGAATCACTCTGGGCCGGCAATGAAGCGTGTTTCATGGTAAGGGCTGCCGATCGTCCGATGACATAGCACCCTCCGAGTGCGCCCAGACGAATCACAAGAACCCGTGAGCGAGACGACCCGCGATAGCAGCGCCCCAGCCGGCGGCGCCTCGGTGAGCAGCGCCATGGTGAACAGCGCCATGTTGAACAGCGCATCGGTGCACAGCGCACGCAGCGACACTGCCGAGGACGCCATGCTCGAGCGCGCGCATGCCGCCATCATCGACGAAGAGCAAGAGCTCTCGGACCGCGTCGTGGCGCACCTCGCGGCGAGCAGAGGGTCACGCCCGCCGCCGCCTCGCACGGGCGACGACCAGGCGCTGCTCACGCTTCGCGACGAGGTGGCGATCGCGCGGCTCGAGGACATTCCGGCGCTGCTCGCGCAGATGGAGCAAGTAGCGGCGATCGCGAGCCATCGCGGTCACGGCACGGCCGATCCAGTCGATCCGAAGAGCCCGTATTTCGCGCACCTCAAGCTCGAAGAAGTCGGTCGCGGGCGGCGCGATGTGCTCATCGGCAAGACGACGCTGATCGCACCGGAGCGGGACATTCGCATCGTGGACTGGCGGCACGCGCCGATCAGTCAGCTCTATTACCGCTACGACGAAGGCGCCGCGTACGACGAACAGTTCGGCGAGCGCGAGGTCGAGGGACGGGTGCTCGCGCGGCGCACGGTCACGATCATCGACGGAGCGTTGCAGCGGATTTCTGCACCGCAGGGGACCTTCGTGCGGCGCGGCGACGGTCGCTGGCGCGGCATCGCGGCGCGGCAAGCGTCGCTCGCGGGCGGCCAAGGCATCGCCATTCGCGCGGAGCACATGCGCGGCGTGCTCGGTGCGGCGGGCGCGGCTGGTGCCGAGCAGCGCGAAGATCGCCACTTGCCGGAGATCGCAGCGTTGCTCGATCCGCGGCAGTTCGAGGTGATCTCGCACGCGGACAGCGGCCTCGTCGTGGTGCAAGGCGGCGCGGGCAGCGGCAAGACGACGATCGGCGTGCACCGGATGGCCTACCTCGCGTATCGGTCGCAGCACGGCGGCGGCGAGCGAGGGCGCTTCACCGCGGACAAGATGCTCGTCATCGTCGGCACGCCCGCCCTTCGCGACTACATCGCGCAGCTGCTCGCGGCGCTCGGGCTCGGCGACGTGAAGGTCGCCACTTTCGCGCGCTGGTGCCTCGAGCTGCGTGGGCGCGCGTTCGCGTGGCTGAAGGTCGCGACGGACGAGGACACGCCGATCGAGGTCGCGCGCATGAAGACCGATCCGGCGCTGATCCAACTCTTCGAAGAGCGCAGCAAGGCGCTGATCGGCGAGGGGCGCACGACGGCACGCGATGCGCTCTGGTTGTGGGCCGACGTGCTCAGCGATCGGGTGGCGATGCGACGCGCGCTGCTCGGTAAAAACGGGACCGGCCGACTCACCGCGGCACAGCTCGAACGCGCGCTCGATCACACCTGCGAAGCATGCCCCGCGGTCGTCGAGTGGTCGCCGGAAGAGAGCCACCTCGACGGCGAAGGGGACGAGCTCGCGGGCGCCGACGGCCTCGCCGAAGAAGTCGATGACCGCGCGCGCCTCGACGCCGAGGACGATGCCCTGCTCTTGCGCTGCTACCAGCTCGTGTGCGGACCCTTGCCGGGCCCGCCCGGTGCGCCGCGAAGCCACGGATCGACGCGTCGGGTCCCGCTCGTGGTCGAGCACCTGTTCGTCGACGAGGCCCAAGATCTTGCCGCCGTGGATGTCTGCGTTCTCGCCGCTGTGGTGACCGAGCAAAAGAGCATCACCTTGGCGGGCGACATGGCGCAGCGGCTGCATCTCGACACCGGCTTCGCGAGCTGGGACGAGGTGCTGGCGGCGCTACAGCTCGAGCACACGGCCGTCGAACCGCTGAAGATCGCCTATCGCTGCACGCGCGAAGTGCTCCAATTTGCGCGCGAGGTGCTCGGGCCGCTCGCGGATCCGGATGAGCCGCACGCCCCTCGGTCGGGCGCGCCGATCGAGCTCTATCAATTCCCGACGACGGGCGCGGCGGCGGCGTTTTTAGGAGATGCGCTTCGGCCGTTGTTCGTGCGTGAACCGCGCGCGACCATCGCCCTGCTTGCCCGCTATCCCGAACAGGCGGATGCCTTCTACGACGCGCTCAAGGTCGCGGAGGTCCCCAATCTGCGGCGCGTGCGTGACTACGATTTCGCGTTCCGCCCGGGGGTCGACGTCACCGAGGTGCGGCAGGTCAAGGGCCTCGAGTACGACTACGTCATCCTCGTCGACGTGAACGCGTCGAGCTATCCCGAAAATGACGAGGCGCGCTACCAGCTCCACATCGGTGCAACCCGCGCCGCGCACCAACTCTGGGTGCTCACGAGCGGCACGCCCTCCCGGCTGTTGCCCGCTCGGCTCCTCGACGACGCCAACTGAGCGCGCTCGACGACGCCAGCGGAGCGGGTGGCATGCACGCCTGGGCGGGGAGAAAAAGAAGAATTTACGGCGAACTCGCGGCCGCGAAGAGCGTTGCGCCCTCGAGGACCCGGAGGCCGGGCGCATCGACGGCGGCGGCAGTGATCAGCGCAGCCGCGAGCGCGTCACCCGTGATGGCGCGGTAGCGAAGAAGCGGCCCGGAAAATAGCGTTCGCGTCGCACGCATGAGGTGAGCCGCGACGCGCTCGGCCGGACGTGACGAGGTGCGCTCGCCGAGCAAGATGGACGGGCGCGCGATCGTCATTCCGCCCGGAAATGCGAGCTCTGCGAGATCGCGCTCGAGCTGCCCTTTGGTGCGGTTGTAGAACAGCGGGCTCGCGGCGTCGGCACCGACCGCGGTCACGACGACGAGCTTGCGCGCACCTCGAGCGAGCGCGATTCGTGCGAGCGCGAGCGGGTATTCGTAGTCCACCTTGCGAAACGCCGCGCGCGATCCGGCTTGCTTCATGGTCGTGCCGAGACAGCAGAAGATTTGCTCGGCGCCGAGGGCCGCGCACGCCGCTTCGTTCGCTGCGGGTCGCTCGAAATCGACGATGTGCGAGACGAGCCGCTCGGACGCGATCGGGAGCGCCCGCCGCGCCAGCACGTGAACTTCCTCGTAGCGGGGCTCACGCAGCAGCCGCTCGAGGAGGCAGCTCCCCACGAGCCCGGTCGCCCCCAGCACCGTTGCGCGCGTCATGCGGCCGGCATCTCAGCACGCCGCATCGTGCACGTCACGCGCACGCGTGGGTCGCGGGTTGCAAACGGACAGACTCGGAGGACATTGCGCGCACGTCACGCGCCCGCGTGGGTCGCGGCCGGCGATGGCGAGCTCGGTGGGCAGGGTTCGAGACGTTGCGGATCGAAGGGCGCGAGCGACACGCTCGGTGGCTCGCCCATGACGAGCTGGGTCACGAGCTCGGCGGTGATCGGCGCGAGCAGGATGCCGTTGCGATGGTGGCCGGTCGCGACGATGAGGCCGCGGGCGCCGAGCGACCCGATCGCGGGGCGCCCGTCCAAAGTCGCGGGGCGAAAGCCGCACCAAGCATCGATGACCTTCGCCTCGCTGAGCCCTGGCACGAGCCGCGTGGCGCCGTCGCGAAGTTGTGCGAGCGCGCCCGCGGTGACGCCAACTTCGAAGCCGACGTCCTCCATCGTGGAGCCGACCAGCACGCGGCCGGCGCGTCGCGGCGCGAGGTAAACGCCGCCGCCGGAGAGCACGCAGCCGAGCGGAGGATCTGCCGAAATTGCCAGGATTTGCCCGCGAATCGGGCGCACGCTCGCCGGCGGGAGCCCTCCGCCGAAGAGCGCCGACCAGCTCCCCGCGGCGATGACGACGGCGCCGGCGTAGACCCGCTCGCCATCCGCGAGGACGACCCCACGAACTGCCGTTTCGGTGGTGCCTGCCGAGAGCCGCGCACGCTCTGCCCCATCGGATGTGATCGCCGCGACCGCTCCGCACGCTGCCGCTTCGGCCGGCTCCGCCGAGAGCAGCGCACGCTCGCACGTCGCGACACGCCAGGTGACTCCAGCCCTCGCGGCAGCCTTCCGCACGGCGGCGAGGAGCAACGCCGGATCGACCACGCCTTCATCGGGAAAATGCAGCGCCGCAAGCACGCGACCAAGCCGCGGCTCGAGCTTGTGCGCGTCATCGGGATCGCAGAAGGTGACGCTCAACCGGTGTCGCTTCGCGCTCGCGAACATGTCCTCGAGCTGTGGCATGTCCGCCGCCGAGAGCGCCACCTTCAGCGCGCCGCACTCCACAAAGTCGAAGGCCGCGAAGTCGAAGGCCGCACCAGTCCGCTCCGCGAGCTCGCGGGTGAAGTCTCGGTAGCGCGCGCGGCTCGCCAAACACAAGGCGAGGAGCGCCGCGTCATCGTGTCGCTCGAGCGCAGGCGCGAGCATCCCCGCAGCCGCTGCCGTCGCCACGCCACGACCCGCATCGCCGCGCTCGATCGCAGCCGCCGCCGTCGCCACGCCACGATCCGCATCGCCGCGCTCGAGTACGGTGACCTTCAAGCCACGCTGCGCCAACCGCCAGGCGATCGTGGCTCCGATGATTCCGCCACCCACCACAAGGACGTCCGTCGTCGTTCGCCCGCGCGCGCCCGTCATTGGTGCACGATCACCGCGGTGCCCTCCGCGCGTACACCGTGCCAGCCCTCGGGGATCACCGGCTCGGTGAATTTGAAGACGCGCAGCGAGTCGGCCGGCGCGAGGTTGATGCATCCGTGACTCCGCGCGATCCCAAACACGTCATGCCAATAGGCACCGTGGAGCGCGTAGTTCTTATGAAAGTACTGAATGTGCGGCACGTCGCGCAGCTGAAATAATCCCTGTCCGCGGCGCACCGACACGCCATAGACGCCATCGCCCTTGTTCGCGACGTAGCCATCGTCGCCGGCCTTGCGCTCGTTCTCGACGTTTTGGTTCTTCCCCATGCCTTCATCGGAATCCATCGTCGCGCTGATGTGTTTCGCGAAGATTCGAAAACTTCCGCGCACCGTGGCGGCGGTAGACTTGGGATCTCCGATCGCCGGCCGTCCGCTCGAAACCAGCGTCACGAACTCGGCCTTTTGACCTCGCCAGAGCGTCAAGAGTTGCTCGCTGAGATCGATCTCGATCCATTTCTCGCCCTTGAGCGCGACCTCGGGCCATTTGCTGGGGGCGACCGCGACGGCGATGTCGGCGGCACGCGCGAACTGCCCTCCGTCGAGCGCGAAGTACTTCTCGCCTGCGACCGTGCGGACGGTGCCCGCGAGCCGCTGCGCGCTCCGTCGCTCGAGCGGGGCGCCGGGATCGACGCTGTTGCCGCTGACCCCGTACGCGCGCGCGCCGCGAAGCCGCACGATGCCGAGCGGCAGCTCGAGTCCCCCGCCGAGCTCGAAGCCGTGCCAAGGCGAGCCGGCGTCGGGCTTCACCTTGCTCGTCGGCGCGAGGCGAAGGTCCGTCGTCACCGCGAAGCGTCGCCGCAAATAATGCTCATCGGTCGCGAACGAGCCGATGAACGCGAGACCGGTGTGACGGCGCGCGCGGTCGGCGAAGATCGCGGAGCTGGGGACTTCGAACCCGCTGATATTCGGGATCGAGCGACCCCCGCCTTCGAGCCAAAACGGCCAAGCTTCATCCTCGCTCGCAGCGCCGAAGAGCGCGCCGGGCCCCTGCTCCGTGGTGTTTTTCTCCTCGCCTAGCTCCCCGAGCTGCTTGGTCACATCGACGCGCCCGTCCGCATCGACGCGAAGGTCCTGCGCGCCGAGGATCGCGGTCTGCACCTCGTCCTTGTGCTCCTTGAACCACGCGAGATGGTCCTTGAGCTGAAACTCGTTCTCGAACTGCTGCGCGCTCGTGGGCACCTTCAAGTAGAGCGGCGTGACGGCGCGCACGAAGCCATAGCGATACGGCAACGGCCTATCCAATCGCGGGCGTACGCTTGCGGCGCGCAACACCGGATGCTCGAGGTCGGTCGTCGCCTCATCACCGCAGATGAAGCCGCGCGGCTCGATGCGAATCCAGCCCGCTTTGCAGCCCGCGCGCGTATCCGCCTCGCCGAGTCGGCCGACGACGGCGCCCGCACGCAGATAGCCAAGACGACGTGCGCCAGAGTTGGGCTGGTCGTAGACGATGGTCGCAAATCCGAGCACGCCGAGGAGCGCCGGGGCGGTGCTCGGAGTCGCCGCGCTCGAACCCGGTGGGGCCGGGAGTGCCACCGCGGTCGAGGCGCTCGTGGATGCATCGGAGGACGCCGCGGTCGTTCGGTTGCACGCGGCCGAAAGCGACGCGATGACGAGGGCACCTGCCAAACGGACGCAGTGGCGGGCAGCGATCGCAGTGACGCAAGAAACCGCGCCGACCGCGCGGATGCAGCAGCGGGCAGCCATCACACGGACGCAAGAAACAGCGCCGTCCGTCGGGGCGAACGCGCATCGCCGCGGCTGTGACGCGCGCGGAACAGGGGCCGCCGATTCAGGGTGTGGGCACCTCGACTTGACCGCCACTTGCGCGCTCCAGATCGCGGCGGGACCAGGCCGCCCACCGCGTCGTTCGGTGCGGCGTAGCGGCAAACGCGGCGCGGTTCAATCAAGGCGAAAGACTCAGGGCGCCGAGCGGGGCGCCAGAACGGACATTCTTTTGAGCTTGGCCATGAAGTGTGACTAACATCCGGCGCCTATTTCTCGTGCAAGGCGGCGCATCACGCGCGGCCCCGCGAGCCGGGGAGTGACCAGGAAAATGTCGGAAGACAAACGCATCCATCCGCGCGCCAAGGTGC
>SHZB01000173.1 GCA_009692485.1 Myxococcales bacterium | reverse complement strand
AAGTGGATGTTCCCGCGTTGCTCGCCGCCGAGCGCATGAAGGCCCGGCGCGCACGGATCGATCTCGAACGCACGCGTCGGCCGGAGCGTTTCCGACTCGAAGAACGCGGCACCAGTCAGGTCATCACGCGCGACGCCGCCGGCAACGTCGCCTCCATCACGACAAGCTTGCGTGACATGTTTGGCGCGCGGCTCGTGACACCCTCGGGCATCGTCTTGAACGATGCGCTCGCGGACTTCTCGAGCGAGCGGCTCGAGCGACGCTTTCGCGCCAGGCGCTATCCGAATACGCCGCGCGGCGGGGCACGTCCGGTGACGGCAATGACGCCGACCCTGGTGCTACACGAAGGCGCCGTGTCGCTCGCGCTCGGCGGTGCCGGCGGCCTCGACGCACCGGCGGCCGTGACCCAAGCGTTGCTCGCGCGGCTCGTATTTGCGCGCGGACCCAGCGAGTGCGTCGCCGACTCGCGGGTGCGCGTCCCGGCGGAGGGCGGCCTCACCTTCGCGCCCGGCACGGACCTGCTCTTGCTCGCGGATCTCCGCCGCCGCGGCGAGGACGCGCGCGCCGATCGCCCGGATTTCTCGGCCGTTTCGCTGCTCGCCATTCACGGCACGGGCGCGGCGCTCCGACTCGACGGCGCCGTCGATCCACGCAAAGGCGGCGCGGCCCTCACGCGCTGACAACCACGCAAAGGCGGCGCGGCCCTCACTCGCTGACAACCACGCAAAGGCGGCGCGGCCCTCACGCGCTGACAACCACGCAAAGGCGGCGCGGCACTCGCTAATTGCCAATGGGGCAGACCCGCAATTCGAGGCTCGCGGGCTTTGGTGTACGGTGCGCGCCATGTCCGAGCTGGTGCGCCATTCGCGACCTCCGAGCCGAGCTCGCCGGCGCTGGCGGGCGCGAGCGGCGGCATTGCTGGCTCGCCGCGACGCACGGCGATTGAAGAAGCAGGCGCTGCGTGTTCAGCGTGCTCGCGAGCGACGGGATCTCTGGCAAGACGCCAAAAACCTGCCAAATTTGCTCACTTTTCTGCGCGTGCTCATGATCCCGGCCGTGCTCGTGCTGCTCGATCAGGCCAATCCGCGCGCCTGCTATTGGGCCGCAATCGTGTATGCCCTCGCCGCGATCACCGATTTACTCGACGGCTGGCTCGCACGGCGTCAGGGGCTCGAGAGCGTGCTCGGAAAGTTTCTCGATCCGCTCGCCGACAAACTCATCGTCGCCGCCGTGCTCGTGTGGCTTGTCGGGATGGGCCGCATGCCGGGCTGGGCCGTCGTGGTGTTGCTCTCACGCGAGATCACCATCACCGCGCTGCGGGGCGTGGCCTCGAGTGAGGGCCTGGTCATCGCGGCAGGCGACGGCGGCAAGCTCAAGACGGCCCTTCAAATGGTTGGGCTCATCTGCCTCATCGTCGGCTATCCGTATCAATTCTCGCTCGGGTTTTACGACTTCGGACGCGTCGACTTCGTTCATGTCGGCCGCATGCTCGTGTACTTGTCGATCGTGTTCTCGATGACGAGCGCCGCGAGCTATTTGCAGCTCTTCGCTCAAGCGATCGACAACAAGAACCGCGAAGAGACGACCGGCGCAACCTGAGCGCGAGCCAATCGTGTCCGCGTGCCCGTGGCTGCGCTCTCCGGCTTCTGCTAGACGGGCTGCCATGCAAGGGTCCACGCGCGTCGCTGTTCGCTCTCTCCTGGCCATCGCCGCGATCTTGGCGCTCGCCGACGGTTGCAGTCAGCAGGGTGAGGGCGCGCGCTGCGATGCCGCGGCCGGACTCAGCGGCACGGAATCGGACTGCGCCGACGGGCTCGTCTGCACCGACCCGACGCTGCTCGAATATCCCAAGACCTCGCTGTGCTGCCCTTCCGACGGCACCTTCACGAGCGTCGGCTGCACGCCCAAGGGCTCGAGCGCACCGACCTCCAGCGCGACGGCGACCAACACCGCTGCGAGCACCGCGTCGGGGACTGGTGGCGCGGGCGGAGTTGGCGGCAATGGCGGTGACGACGGCACGGGCGGCACGGGCGCGGGCACCGGCGGCACGGGCGGCGGAAACTAGCCGATGAGCGCGCTTCCGGGCTGGGTTCAGGAGTTGCTGCCGATCGCGATGCTGCTCCTTGTCGTGGCGCTCGTCATCGGGCGTTTGCCGCGCGTCGAGGGCGTCGAGCACACGCCAGAGTTTCGGCGGCGCCGCGTGATGAACTGGCTGCCGATTGGCCTGCTCTACGCGATGCTCTACTTCGGTCGCTACAACCTGAAGGTGAGCCAAACGGCCTTCGGCGACATTCTCGTCGATGGCGTGCCGATGATGACGAATCAAGGGTTCGCCACCATCTTTCTCTACGGCACGCTCATCTACGGCGGGTCGTTCATTTTCAATGGGCCGCTCACCGATCGCATCGGCGGCAAGAAGGCCATTCTCATCAGCGGTTCGGGCGCCGCGGTGATGAATGCCTTGATGGGCGTTTGCACTTGGTCGGCGCTCAACGACGGCCCCGGTGCGGAGCTCATTCGCACGAACCTCACGGCCGTGTTCTCGGTGCTCTACGCCGTCAATATGTACTTTCAGAGCTTCGGCGCCGTGGCCATCGTGAAGGTGAACGCGCCTTGGTTTCACCTGCGCGAGCGCGGCATCATCGGCGCCATCTTTGGCATTCTCATTTCGCTCGGGCTCTACTTCGCATTCGACTGGAGCCGGCTCCTATTGACCTTCTTCCGCGGCCAATTCCGCGGCGTCGAGATCGCTCGGGTCGAGATGGTGTTCTTCGCGCCGGCGATCATGCTCGCGCTCTTCTGGGTCATCGTCTTTCGTAACGTCCAGAACACGCCGGGCGAGGCCGGCTTTGCCGACTTCGACACCGCCGATGCGACGAGCACCACGGTCGGCGAGGCGCAGCTCGGTACGGTGGCGATCTTCAAGCTGATGCTGAAGAACCCGGTCATCGTGACCATCGCGATGGTCGAGTTTTGCAGCGGCTATCTTCGCCAGGCGATCATGCAGTGGTTCGGATCGTTCGCGAAGCAGACCGACTCGGTGCTTCATCTCAAGAACGGCTTCGTGAATGCCCATTGGGGAATGCTGCTTTGCTGCGCCGGGATCCTCGGTGGCGTCATCGCCGGCTTGATTTCCGATCGCGTGTTTCAGTCGCGGCGCGGCCCGGTCGCCAGCATCCTTTACGGCGGCATGGTCATCGGTTCCGTCGTCTTGACCTTCGCCTACAAGACGCCGCTCGTCGGCTGGATCGTCGTCGCCATGAGCATGTGTGTCATCGGCGTCCACGGCATGCTCTCGGGCACCGCCAGCATGGACTTTGGCGGCAAGAAGAACGTCGGCGTCGTGGTCGGGATCATCGACGGCTTCGTCTATGCCGGCACGGCGCTCATGTCGCTCGTCTACGGAATCATCCTTCCCAACGACACCGATAAAGTGGCGGCCAGCAATCCGGACAATTGGCTCGCGTGGCCGCTGGGAATGATCCCCGTGGCCGTCATCGGCACGCTGCTCGCCCTCCGCATCTGGAACGCGAAGCCGCAACCGAAACCGCCCGCCGCGCCCGCCGCTGCCCAAGCCGCGTGATTCGCCGCTGCCGATTACGCGTCATCTGAGGCTGCCCAAGCCGCGTCATCCGAGGCTGCCCAAGCCGCGTCATCTGAGGCTGCCCCGATGCCGTGGCTCTTCGCGCGACCGGGCCGCGGTGGATGCGCTGATCATGGGCTATCCTCACCTCACGCCGTCTATGAGATTCGCGATGCGATCGAGCGCACTCGGAGCTGCCCTACTCGGCGCGCTCGCCGTGGTCAGCGCGTGCGGGCTCAAGGGTCCCGGCCAAGGCAATAGCGGCGCGGGTGGCGTGGGCGGCGCGTCCTCCACGGCGAGCGCGGGCGGCGGCGCGACCGTGACGAGCAGCGGTCCCACCGCGACGACGGGCACAGCGGGTGGCGGGGCCGCGCTCACGCCGGAATTTACCGTCAGCGGCATCGTCGTCGACCAAGCTGGTGAGCCCGTTCTCGGCGCGCTCGTGTTGCAAGCGGGCCGCTCCACCGAGCCGACGGCGGTGACTGGCAAGGACGGCGCCTTCACCATCACCATGCTCTATAGCGGTTTGGGGACGCCCACGGTCGTCGCTACCAAGATCGGCTATCGCACGAACGGGCACGAGCTTCCCGCGCTACCCCAAGGGCCCGTGACCTTGACGCTTCGCGCCGTGGGGCCGCCCGATAACCTCAATTACCAATATGGCGAACCCGGGCATGGCGACGACCCGAGCACGAAGTATTGCGGCCATTGCCATATGACCATTACGCACGAGTTTCAGACCTCGAAACATTCGGAGGCGGCCGAAGATCCCTTCGTCCAAGATCTCTATGCAGGAGTGAGCCATACGCTCACGACCGAGGAGGCGTGCAATGCCGTTGGCGGCACCTGGCGCATCGGCACGCTACCTGGCAGTCCCGGAACAGGCACTCCGCGTTGCTACATCGGCAAAGGCGTCTTGCCCGATCTGAATCCGGCGTGCGGCACAGGGGCGCTCGCTTGCGACGATCCGGCCCTCCCCGCGGCGCTCACTCCCAAGGCATTTGGCGCCTGCGCAGATTGCCATTCTCCCGGAATTTCCGGCCCGGCCGGAGATCGCAACCTGCTCGAGGCCGAGGGCGTTGGCTTCGTCGAGGGCGTGCATTGCGACTTTTGCCACAAGGTAGCAGACGTCGATCTCGCGCTCCCTCCCGGTGCCGGCAAGCGCCTGCGCGTTCAACGGCCCAGCGAGACCCACGACGGGCTGCCCGACGGCAAGATCCGCGCGGTCATGTTCGGGCCGCTGCTCGACGTGCCCAATCCCTTCATGGGCGGCAGCTACCAGCCACTCTTTGCTACGGCGACTTTCTGCGCGGGCTGTCACCAACAAGTTCAAGAGGCGCTCATCCCGGGCGAGACCCTGGCGCCCCGCTTCGCGAACGGTCTACCCACGCACTCGACCTATGAAGAGTGGGTCGCTGGCCCTTACGACGATGCCGGCGTGCCTTGCCAGCATTGCCATATGCCCAAGAACTTCGAACTCGAGTCGACCACCGAGCTTGGCAAAGCCGCGACGGCGTCGATCACCTTCGGATTTCCGCGACCGCCCGAGCAGGTGCGGCGTCACATATTTCGTAGTCCGCTGGAGGGTAGCCCGCGCCTCATCGACGGCGCGCTCGTCACGGTGTTAGCGCCAAGCATCGTCCAGGGCGAGCTCGTCGCCAACATCACAATAGGCAATGGCGGTTGCGGTCACGCCGTGCCGACCGGCGAGCCGATGCGCGCGCTCGTGATGCTCGTTGAGGCCAGCTGCGACGGCGTTCCGCTCGCTGCGACCGGCGGGCTCACGGTCGATGACATCGGCGGCATGCACGCGCGCGGCGTCTTCGGCCCCGACCTCAGCATGGTCGGCGCCGTGCTCAGCTGGCCCGCAGCGGCGCTGATCGCGAAGGCCGGCGAGGTCGTGCGCGTCGTGCGTGCGACCGGTGCTTTTCACGACTACGTGGGCATTGGCATCTTCGACACGTTGACGCCGGCCGAGAAGGGTATTGCCGTCTTCGCGCCGGTGGCGAGCGCGGTCGTCACGAGTGTTGCCGGCGACAAGCTGACCCTCGACGCTCCGCTCGCGGTGCTACCCGGCGATGTCCTCTACCTCGGCGACGCGAGCACCATGATCGCCGACTCGCAGCCCTCGCGCGCGCTCGCCGGGCTGCCGGGAGCTACCTTCGCACGCGTGATGCTCGACTCCGCCGGCGTCCGCCAAGCGCCGCACTATCGGGCTATCGACATCGCCAGCGACAATCGCATTCAGCCGGGAAAACCGCAGCACACGACTCACCGTTTCACGCTCACAGGCTGCGCCGGCAAGACCGCCAGCGTGGCGCTGAAGATCCTCTATCGGCCAATCCCGCTCGCGCTCGCCGCTCCGCGCGCGTGGCCCGCCAGCGACTACGTGATCGCGACCGACAGCGCCACCCTAGCGATCCCCTAAGAACCGCCGTTCAGCCTCACCTCCCTCTCCCCAAAGGGGGGAGGGCCGGGGAGGGGGGCCATCCACCGGGGATGGAGCCCTGGGAAGACCAAGCAGCTCATCCGAGGAAGTGCGAGAAAATGAAGTTCGGCGGGTGGCGGTGCAGCGCGAAAATGAAACGTTTCCATTGTGGTGAACGTTGTTCGCGGTCGCGCCGGCGAGCTCGCGCGATAGGTTGACCTCAGCCGAAGCGACGGTGCTCTTTCGAGCCGCGCGGCTCAGCCGGGCCGAGCATCGTGGTCTCGCCGAGCGAGCGCGCCAGAAGGCAGAGCTGCCGCAACTCCTCCATCCGCGCGGCAACCGCAACGGGTGACATCACGATGTCGAAGTCCAGGGCCTCGATCGTACGCTTGGCGCACCCGAGATCCTCTTCCCTCACCACGCCCGCCACATTCTCCTTGCACACCCAAAGTTGTCAGACTAGTTTGCCGGACAACATCATGGCCGCCCCCTCTGGAGAAGTGCGTCGCGTCGCCGACGTCGTGCTCGAGCGCATCCTCGACGGCTCGTATCCCGCGGGGCTGCGCCTGCCGGCCGAGACAGAGCTGGCCACCGCGCTCGCGTGCGGCCGCAGCACCGTGCGTGAAGCCCTGCGCCACCTCGCGGATCAGGGCCTGTTGCAGAGCCGCCGTGGCTCGGGCGCGCGCGTGCTCGACTATCGGCGGGAGGGGACCCCGGCGCTCTTGCCCGCGTACATCCGGCTCGGTCGCTTCGACGTGCCGCCGCCGACCTTGGCGCGCGAGCTCTTGAGTCTGCGCGCGACGATCGCCTGCGAGGCCGTGCGATTGGCGACCCGCTATGCCAAGCCCGCCGCGCTCGCCGAGGCCCGTGAACGGCTCGAGCGCGCTCCCGGTCTCGAACGTGATCCGGCCGCCCACGCGCTCAACGAGCTCGAGATATTTCGCGCACTGATCTTGGCCAGTGAGCTGTGGCCGGCAGCGTGGATGCTGAACTCGTTCTGGGCGCCGCTGCGGGAGCTGCATGGCAATCTCGCGCCCGCGCTCGGCTCGGTCAATCCGCGCTTTCAAAGAGCGATGGAGCGACTGTTCGCACACATCGAAGCTGGCAAAGAAGATGCCGCCGTCGCGCACGCGCGCAAATGGTTCGCGAGCGTGGACGATGTGCTGGTGAGGGCCGTCGAGCGGTACTTCGGCCCTGCCCCCAAGGCGACACGCACCACAACACGCTCTGCAACAAGCTCGGCAACTCAACGGGCAATTCAACAGGCAACTCCGCCGGCGAGCGGGAAGGCGACTGTTCGTGCGACCAGCCGTCGCCAGAAGGGGGCGCGATCGTGACCGCACTGAGTGTCATCGTTCTTGTCCTGGTATTCGCGGTCATCCTTGTGGCTTGGTGCGTCCAGGCGCTGGAGGACTATCCGCCCTCGACCGTGGCGGGCTCAATCTTGAGTGGGCGTGAAGAGGCGCTGATTCGCGCGATCGCGGATGCCTTCTTTCCTGCCGGTGGGCCTATTCCTATAAGCGGCACGGCGGCCGGAATACCCGCCTACTTCAATGGCTATCTCGTGCGAAGCGCCACCACGCAGCGTTTCATGATTCGACTGTTGATTGCCTATTTGGAGCTGTCGCCGTTGGTATTCGGTCCCCGTCGGGCGCGGTTCACGCGGCTCTCTTTCGAAGAGAGGCTCGTTGGGCTCGGTGAGTCCTCCACGAGCCGCTATTACTTTCGGCGCGTGTGCTTCATCTCGATGCGAGCGCTGATGACGATGGGCTATCTGGCCAACAGCGAGGTCGCGCGCCACATGCGGATCGAATTGTGTGCCGACCCGTTCGGCTTCGGCGACCGCGTGTTCGAGCGCGACCCGCGCGAGATGAAGCAGACCGGCGACCCTCACGAGCTCGGTGCCGCAAATGAGCCACGCTCGCAAGATGAGCCACGCTCGCTCGGTGAGCCACGCTCGCAAGATGAGCCACGCTCGCTCGGTGAGCCGGGCACTTCGACCGCGCTTCTGCAGGTGCCGGCGTGAGCGCGCTTGGGATGCTGCCGACGGCGGCCGATCCGCACGAGGGCGTGTTCCACTTCGCGGACTACGCGGCGCACCTACGCGCGGCGTGCGATGTGCTCGTGGTCGGCTCGGGGCCGGGCGGCGCGGTCGTCGCCAAAGAGCTCAGCGAGGCTGGGCATGACGTCATTCTGCTCGAAGAGGGCCCGCCAATGGGGCGCCGCGACTTCACGCAAGAGGCCGGCGAGGCGATGCAGCGGCTCTTGCGGGACGGCGGCTCCCGGGTCTCGCGCGGCAACGTCGTGACGCCCACGATGCAGGCGATCGTGCTCGGCGGCGGCTCCGTCATCAACTCGGCCATCTGCGCCCGGCCGCCCTCGTGGATCTTCGACAAGTGGGGTGAGCGCACTGGCACGGGGCTGACGCTCGAGGGGCTCGCGCCTCACTTCGAGCGGGTCGAGGCTCAGCTTGGCGTGGCGCCGACACCCGAAGAGGTTCAGGGCGAGCGCAATCGTCTCTTTCGCGTGGGCTGCGAGGCGCTTGGCATTTCGTGCGAGCCGACGTGGCGCAACGTGCGCGGCTGCAAGGGCTCCGGAGAGTGCTTCACGGGGTGCCGCAATGGCGCGAAGAAGTCCGTCGATATCTCTTATGTGCCAGCGGCCATGCGCGCTGGTGCCCGCGTCTACACCAGCATTCGCGTCGAGCGCGTAGTTGCCAATGGCCGACAGGCGACTGGAGTGCGCGGCAGCATCGTCGAGCCGCTCACCGGGCGCGTCGCGGGAACGGCGCACTTCGACGCGAAGGTGGTTGTGCTCGCGGCCGGGTGCATGGCCACTCCGCTGATCCTCAAGCACAGCGAGCTTGGCAATTCGAGCGGGCTCGTCGGCGAGGACTTGCGGTTTCACCCGGGGCTCGCGGTCATGGCGCAATTTGCCGAGCCGATCGAGCCGTGGAAGGGCGCGACCCAGGGCTACCACAGCCTCGAGTATATGAAAGAGGGCCTCAAGTTCGAGGTGCTCTGGTCGCCGCCCGCGGTGCTCGCCACGCGCATGCCCGGGCTCGGAACCGACTACCAGCAGCACCTCTTGCGATATGGCCATATCGCGCCCTTCGACGTCATTTGCGCCGCCGACAACTCGAGCGGTTCGGTGCGCGCGCACACGGGCAGCATGACGCCCGACATTCGCTACCACCTCGATCAGCGCGACGTCGAGCTCATGCAAAGAGGCATCGGGATCTTGTCGGACATCTGCTGGGCAGCCGGCGCGGAGGCGCTGTTACCCGGCATCCATGGCATTCCGGAAGTGCTGCACTCGCAGAAAGAATCGAAGACCATCCTCCAACGCCC
>SHZB01000172.1 GCA_009692485.1 Myxococcales bacterium | reverse complement strand
CGCTGCCAAAGGTGCTCCACATGCTGGCCGGCCGAAGGATCATCGACTGGGTGATCGAGGCCGCTCGCACTGCCGGCGCCGAGGACATCGTCGTCGTCGTCGGTCATGGCCGCGATGCCGTTACCGCGCACCTCTGCCAGCGTTTCGGCGCCAGCGTTCGAACCGTCGTGCAAGAACAACAGCGCGGCACCGGTCACGCGGTCCTGCAAGCGATGCACTCCGTC
Source organism: Myxococcales bacterium (assembly GCA_009692485.1). Lineage (GTDB taxonomy): Bacteria > Myxococcota_A > Polyangia > Polyangiales > Polyangiaceae > SYFR01. The sequence goes on along the minus strand of SHZB01000172.1, from coordinate 9,172 downwards.
TCGCCCGCGGCCCACTCGGCCCTCTTGCTCTACGGCGACACGCCGCTCATGAAGCCCGACGATCTCGCGGCCCTCGCGCACGCGCGGAGCGTCAACGACCTGCCGCTCGCGATGCTCACTTGCACCCTCGCCGAGCCCGCGGGTTACGGGCGGCTCCTTCGCGACGAGGGCGGCCGCGTCGTCGGCGTGCGTGAAGACCGCGATTGCTCGCCGCTCGAGCGAGCGATCCGCGAGGTAAATCCAGGCATGTACGTCGCGCGCATGGATTTTCTGCGCGCTGCGCTCACGGCCCTCACGCCCAACAACGAGCAAGGCGAGCTTTACCTCACGGACATCGTGGCGCGCGCGGCGCTGACTTCCGACGTCGTCACCGTGAACGCAGAGCCCGGGTCGCTCGCGGGGATCAACGACCGGGTCCAGCTCGCCCTCGCCGAAGATGCGATGTTCGCGCGCATCGCGGACGGCTGGCGACGGGCCGGGGCCACCATCCGTACCGGAGCGCGGCTCGACGCGGACGTGGTCATCGGGCGCGATGCCATCGTCGAGCACGCGGTGGTGCTGCGCGGCACGACCCGAATCGGCGAGGGCGCGCGCATCGACGTCGGTTGCGTCCTCGAGAACGTCGACGTCGCGGCCGGGGCGAAGCTCTTGCCCTACTCGGTGTGCACGAGCTCGAGCATCGGCGAGGGCGCGCAAATCGGCCCGTTTTCGCATGTGCGGCCCGGGTGTGAGATCGGCCCCGAGGCGCACCTCGGCAATTTCGTGGAGGCGAAAAAAACCCGCCTTGGGCGCGGCGCGAAGGCGAACCACCTCGCGTATCTCGGCGATGGCGACATCGGCGAAGGAGCCAACGTCGGGGCCGGAACCATCTTTTGCAACTACGACGGATTTCAAAAGCACCGCACCGTGATCGCGGCGCGCGCGTTCATCGGCAGTGACTCGCAGCTCGTGGCGCCGGTGACCGTCGGCGAGGGAGCCTACGTCGCGACCGGGACGACGGTGACGCGCGACGTGCCGCCGAACGCCGTGGCGATCGCGCGGGTCAAGCAGGAAAACAAGGACGGTTATGCACCGCGCCTGCGCGAAAAGTTGAAGGCGGCCGCGAAGAAAGCCGGCGGCTGATGCCATGAAGTACCGCTCGCGGTTTCTCGGAGTTCTCGGCCTCGCTGGGCTCGCCGGCGTCGTCGCGCTGGCACAGGCGTGCGAGCTTGGCATCGACACCGAGCGCGTCGCTCCCAAGGCAACGCTCGGCGACGACATCTACGGGATGATGTGCGACCGACTCGGCGCGAGCGCGTTCACGGAAGATCTGAGCGGCGCATCGTTTCATTCGATTTGCCACTTCGACGCCGCCGGACGCTACGGCGACACGGTCGATCTCAGCCACTTGCCGCAGCCCGAAACCGAAGCGCAGAAGCGTGCGCGCGTGCTCTCGGTGAACAAACTCGAAGGGCTCGCCCACCGCCGCGCGTTGCTCGTGCGCGCCCTCAACCAGGCGCTGCCAGATGTGCTCATCGCCGATCCGACGACGCCCGAGCCCACCGACACCGTGCGTCTTCACGATGCGCTGCTGCGATTTTCGCAGGACATCACGGCGCTCTACGAGACCAATCCCTTCGAGCCCGGTGGCGAGCTCTTGCCCACGACCACGCGCGCGCTCGGCGCTCTGTTTGGAGCTGTCGAGTCGCACGACCCGGCCCGCGCAGCCCTGATGCACATCTCCGCGCGGCAGGCCTATCGCCCCTTCGAGGTCGGACTCGGCGCCCTCCGCACCTTGCTCGCGTACCCGGAATTGCGGCCATTTCTGCGCGCACAGCTCAGGGTGTTGGGTCCCGCCGGCATCGCCGCGCCCACGCTCGAGCTCGCGCTCACGGTCGCCAAGCGTGAGCTGCTGACGAGCGCTTGCGAGCTGTGCGCGCTCGGGCCGGTGTTGATCGACGACGCCACCGCCACGCCGAATCGACCGCGCCGCGCCATCGAGGTCCTCGAGCGATTGCTGCTCGACGAGAGTGAAGCGTACTTGCCACTCGGGGGCTCGCAGGCGCGCTACATCACGCGTCGCGACGGGCGCGGGTTCGCCGTTCCGCTCGGCAACGAGCCGGGACGAGCGGGCACCGTCCTCGCTCCGTTTGTCGATCTGAACTCCGACGGCTTCGCGGACGTCGACGGGCTCGGGCGCTTCATCGACGGGGTAGGCGCTCCGCTCGCGCTCGATGCGCCGTTTTACGTTCCCGGCAAGCTCTCGAGTCCGCCCGATGCAAGCGGTCGCACCGGCGTCGAGCTCTATCGCTACGTCGATACGAGCCAAACGCTCGCGGCGGCGTTGATGCGCGACGTGGTGGCGCTCGTCGATCCGACCAAGTACGCGTCGCCGGATTCGGTGGAGCCGTGGCTCTCCGAGAGCGAGACCTTGATGTACGCGCTCTCTGGCATCGTCGTGCTCGCTGGCCCGCGCGCGCCGGCGCAATTCGATCACGTCGCCAATGCGCTCGTCCCTAGCGACGCTCCATGCCCGAGCGCTACCGTGGCCTGCACGAGCTACCAGCGATTCGTTGGCGAGGCCTCTCCGCTCGCGGCGCTGGTCCACGGATTTGGGCAGGTCCTCGGCACGCGCGACAGTGACGCGGTGCTGCTCGCGCTCGAGACCTTGGTGCGCGATCACGAGCCGGTGGTCGCCCGGCTCATCGGCGCCGCGCTCGCCGTAAAAGAGATCGCCGACGAACACGATGCGCTAGCCGCGAAGGGTGGCGAGCCGAAGGCCGAGCTCGCTTACGACGTGCCGATCTGGGATGAAATCGGGCAAATCGCGGGCGACATGGCGACGCATCCGGGCCTGTTTACGCGGCTCATCGAGGCGCTCGCCGATCCGACCATCGTCACGCCCCACCCGCAGGACGTGAAAATCCAAGAGCCCGGCGCGGAGCACCTTGGCGAGACCTTGAGCGCGTTCATGCGCATGCGCGACCGCTACAGCTACGACCCGAACAACATCAACGGACCGGCGCTCAACCTCGTCGATGGCGGCTCGTCGATCGCGAACCCGCACAACCCGGTCGATCGCGACCAGCCCCTCCGCGGCGGCAACCGCTCCATGTTCGAGGCCTCCGCTCAGCTCATCCACGACGCGACGCGGGTGCGCGCATGCAACAAACCCGGTGCGAAGCTCCACACCAGCCTCGGAATCGACTGGCCGCTCATCGGCAGCTACGACGCGTGCGAGCTCTTCACCTTCGAGAACATGGGGGCGTTCTATCTCGACGCGCTGCTGCCGACGACGCACCCGAAGCGCGCGCTCCTCAACGTCAAGGCGGCCGACCTCAACGCGCTCCTGGATTTCGTCGGCGCGTTCACCTCACCCGACGCGCTGCTCGAGGCCTCGAGCGGGCTCACGGGGCTCACGCTTCATCCGTCGGGGCCCGCGCTGAACCGGCTCTTGTTCTTCGGCGCGGACAGCACGAAATACGGAAAGCTCCCCGATTACGACGCAAAAAACGCCGGCACGACCACGAACAAGTTCGTCAGCATGGCGATCGATCCGGTCTCGCCAAGCGTGTGCCCCGTGAACGCCGACGGGGTCGGAGCGTGCACCAATCCCGATGATCTCCTGCGCGTCCGCGATCACGCCGTCATCTTCGGATGGGAGCGACTCGGCTTTCAGACCTACCTCAGGCCGCAGATGAAGGCCTTCGCAGAGCTGAGCTGCAACAGCGCCGTCACCGCATGCGACTTGACCGACGACACCGGCGAAAATTTCTTTCTCGATCTCGTGCGAACGCTCTGGCGGCACTGGCCCGGCTCCGATCACGACGAGGTCTGCGATCACAACGCCAGTAAAGGCCACTCGCGTTACTGCTCCGCCGCAGGCGCCAATCGCTACGAGCCGCTCCTCGGCGACGCGTTCCTCAGCGATCTCATCCCGGCCTTGCACGAGTTTGCAAAGGTGGCGGCGACGGTCGAGATCACCGTCGCGCGCGGGCCCAAGAAGGGCACGAAGGTCAAGGGCAGCGCGATCGTCGAGTCGCTCTTGAAGGTGCTCTTCAGCCGCGACTACGCCGCGAGCGTCGCGATGACGGATCTCGCCGGCAAGAAGAGCACGAAGTGGGTCGACGGCACGCCGCAGGCCCAGCTCACCGGCTTCTCGCTCGTGGCCGACGCGCTGCACGCGATGGACGAGCGCTTCGCAGCCAGCGACGTGCCGGATGGCGCCAAGCGAAAATCGAAATGGCGGCGGGCGCGCTCGCAGCTCGTCGATCGCTTCCTCGCGGTCGAAGGCGAGGGCGGTGCGGCGCGCTTCAAGAATCGGGCGGTGCCGATGGTGCTGCGGACGGTCTTGCGGATTTTGCGCGAACAGATCAACGCGAACTGCCCCGAGCGCGAGACGACGGGCGAATGCGATTGGGCGCGGCACCAGCTCGGAAAGAATTTTGCGGACGCCCTCAGTCGCCCGGTGTTCGCGTCGGTGGCGGGGCTTGTCGATGAGCTGAACGAGGACGAGCCGGCGCGCCGCGAGCTCGAGCGCTTCCTCAGCTACGCGCTGCTCGACGTCGGAGCCTCGGACGCTCTTCAGGGCGTGCTCGCGTCGCTGGGCGATCTCATGCAGGTCTTGCGCGCCGACCTCGAGCTTGCGCCGATTTTCAACGCGGTGTCGGTCGCCGCCAGCCCGAAGGCCGACGCCGCGGGCCCCGGATGCGCCGATCGCACCGTGCAGCTCCTGACGGCGATGAGCGGCGAAGCGTACGACCGCTACCACATCCTCGACCGAGTCCTGCCCGCGATCGTGACGCCGATCGACGCCGCGACCGGTCTCACGCCGCTCGAGATCATTCTCGATGCCGTCGCCGAGCTCAATCGCGTGGACGCCGGCGCCACGACCCCGCTCGATGAGCAGGACTACCGCTTCGTGATGCAGACCTTGCGCGAGTTCTTTGCCAGCGAGACGCGCGGCTTCGAGCAGCTCTATGCGATCGCGAAAAACCGGCAGCGCTGAGTCGATGAATGGCGGCACAGTCTTGAGCGACTCCGCTCCACGACGGCGCTGCGCTCGGCTTCGCATGCTCCGGCTGGCGCTTGCGGGTGCGGTGCTGGGCGCATCGATGCTCGGCGCGGGCTCGGCCGTCGCTGCCGGGCTTTACTTCAGCGAGCGGGGTGTGCGACCGCTCGGCCGGGGCGGAGCGTTTACCGCGGGGGCCGATGATCTCGGGGCGATTTGGTACAACCCCGCCGGCGTCTTCGATGCGGGCTCGGAGATTCTGTTCGACGCGAGCTGGCTCCACTTCGAGAGCGAGTACACGCGCCAGGCCTTGCTCGAGCAGCGCGATCCCAACACTGGACAGGTCGTCGGGCGCTATCTCCAGACCTTCGATCCGGTAGAAGGCGTGAGCCCTGTCATCCCGATCCCGACGCTCGCTGCGAGCTTCTTCTACAACCCCGATCTCGTGCTCGCCTTCGGGGTCATGGCGCCCTACGCGGCGATCGCGAAATACCCAGAGACCGTCGACGGCGCGCCCGCACCTCAGCGCTATTCGCTCATCACGCTCGAGGGCTCGGCGATGGCCATCGTCGGCGCGTGGGCGGGCTATCGGCCGCACCCCGATTGGCGCATCGGCGGCGGGCTCGAGGTCCTCGTCGGAAAATTCGTGACGACGGCGATGGCGAGCGGCTGCGTGCCAGAGAAGTTTTTCTGCGCGCCGGAGCAGCCCGAGTGGGACGTGCTGACCGAGCTCGCGGCGAGTCCGATCTTCGCGCCCAGCGGCAACGTCGGCGTCAAGTGGCTCGCGACCAACAAGCTCCGAGTTGGGGCGGCGCTGCAGCTGCCATTCTTCGTGCGCGCTCCGGCCCAGCTCTCGACCCGCTTGCCCGTGACGCCCGCATTCGAGGCGGCGGTGCAGGAGGGTAGCGATGCGACCGTGAGCTTCGAGTTGCCGTGGAGCGCGCGCGTCGGCGTCGAAGTCACGCCGGTCGAGCGCCTCGCCGTCGAGCTCGACGTGACGATGGAGGGATGGGCGATGCACGACGCGCTAAGTGTTCACTACGACGACGTGTCTTTGCGAAATATCGCGGGATTTCCGGACCCATATCGATTTCCGGATCAGAGTATCGAGCGCAATTTCGAGAACGCGTACAGCGTGAGGGTCGGCGGCGAATACGCGATCCCGGCGGGCGAAACCGTCCTCGACCTGCGCGGCGGCGCGAGCATCGAGTCGAGCGCGGTGCCACCCGCAGAGCTCAGCGTGCTCACGATTGACATGCCGAAGCTGACGCTCGGCGCGGGTCTCAGCCTCCACGTCGGCAAGGCCCGCTTCGACGTCGTCTACGCTCACGTCCTCGCGATGCCGGTCGAGATCGACGCGGCCGACGCGCGGCTCCCGATCCTCGCGCCCGTGCGCGGCAACGTATCGACTCCGCACTACGTCAACGGCGGTCGCTACTCCGCGTCCGGTGACGTGCTCGGGCTCGGCTTCGTCTGGAGCCTCGATGGAAACAAAACATCGCGGTAGCGTGTGCGAGTCGCTCCATGAATCTCAGCAACCGAAGCCATGAAGTCCGTGTGACCCCGACACCCGCGCGCACCGCTTGGATGCTTGGCCTCGGCCTCGCCCTCGCGCTCGCCGTCCCGCTCTTGGGTTGCAGTGACGGGCTCGAGCCGCCGGGTGTCGAGGCGCTCTACGGCGCACCCGAGGCGACGCAGCTGACGCCATTTCCGTCGAATCGCTATGCCGTTGCGGACGCGGCTCAGCCGACCGGAGTGCGGCTCGACATCGGCAGTCACAACACGCGCGATCTCGTGCTCGGGCTGCCGGATACCATCGACGAGCTCAATGCCCTGGATGGCTTCTCGGTCACCGGCGGCGTCGTCGCGATGTTCTCGGGGCCGCTCGACGTCGCGGGCATCGCGCTCGTGCCCGGCCTGGACACGGAGGCCTCGACCCTTCGGGACGCGAGCGCATTCGCCACCGCGGAGTCGCCGCTCATCGTCCTCGACGTCGATCCGCTCTCGCCCGAGCGTGGCAAGGCGCGCGGTCTCATCGTGCGGTACTGGGCGCAGCCGAAGGACGATTACTACATCGAGGATGAGTTCACCCTCATCGCGCAGCCGGCCGAGCCGCTCCTGCCGCGCACGCGTTACCTCTTCGTCGTCACCGATTCTTTGCGCGCGAACGACGGCGGCGAGGTGCACCGCTCGCCGATGTCCGAGGAACTGCTCGAGGGGCGCGCCACGGGGCAATACGCCGGCGAAGTAGCGCTCGGGCTCGCCGAACTCGAGGGCGCGCTCGGCATCGTGCGGGAGCGTGTGCGGCTCGCGACCTCGTTCACGACCATGAGCGTCGTCGAGACGATGGCAGGTGTCGCGGCGCGCGCGAGAGCGACGGCAGCGCCCGCTCCCAAAGACGCATGGACCGTCGAGACGCCGCTCGGGACGGACGGGCGCATCCGCTATCGCGCGACCTACGCCTCGCCAGAATTTCGAGCCGCGGATAAACGCTGGGAGCTCGATAGCGAGCGCCTGCCCAAGCCGCAGGGCGACGTCGCGCTCGAGGTGTTCCTGGCCATTTCGGATGCCGCGCAAAAGGCGCCGCGGCCGGTGGTGATCTTCGCGCACGGGCTCGGTGGCGACAAAGACGGTTGTTGGGGCACGGCCGAGCGGCTCGCGTCTCTCGGCGCCGCGGTGTTCGCGATCGACTCGCCTCACCACGGGTCGCGCTCCGACGACCCGACCCACAAGCTCGAGGCGGTGCTGAGTTTCTTCGGGATCAACGCCGCGAATCAGTCGTTCTTGCTCGGCCGCGCGCGCGACAACTTCCGGCAAATGGCCAGCGATCAGCTCGAGCTCGTGCGCTTCATCCAGGCGCAGGCCACGCTCGATCTGTTGCCGCCCGGCGCACCCGACGGCATCCCCGATCTCGACACCTCGCGCATCCTCTACCTCGGCCACTCTTTCGGTTCGGTGCAGGGCGCCACCGTGTTTGCGCTCGCGCCCGAGATCCGACACGCCGTGTGGAACGTCGGCGGCGCGGGCTTGACCACCTTGATGCGGGACTCGAACACGTTCTCGGTCTTGGTCAACTCGCTCCGTCCGGCGGGCGTCTCCGACGGTGCGCTCGCGCGATTTTTCGCGGTCGTGCAGACGATCATGGACCCGGGCGATCCGCTCAATTTCGCGCGATATGGGACGCTCGAGGCGCTGGCAGGTGTCCCCAACTGGAGCGCGCGCGATGTCCTCATTCAAGAGGTGCTCGACGACAACATCATCCCGAACGCGACCACCGAGGCGCTCGCCCGCGCGGCGCACTTGGTCTTGGCCGATCCGATCCGCCCCGTGAGCGGCATGGCCACCGCGAAGAGTCCGCTGAGCGCAAATCTCGCGAGCCAAAGCACGGGCGTGCTCTCGCAGTTCGACCGCATGGACGGCGGCAAAGTGGCCGAGCATGGCTCGCTCTATTTCGCGCCCGAGGGCGTCGCTCAGTACGTCGAGTTCTTCCGCTCGGGCCTCGCCGACGGTCACGCGACCGTGCTGCCCGCGTACCCCTGAGCCGCGCTCATCCCGATCACTCGAGCGTGAGGCGCGCGACGAAGACGTTGGTCTGATCGCTCGGGCCGCCGCGACTCGATGAGAACGCGATGTGGCTCCCGTCGGGGGACACGGACGCGTCGCCGTTGAAGCCGTTGCCGAAGGTGATGCGCTCGATCGGCGCGCCCGTCACCGTCACGGGGGCGTCGAGAGCCACGAGGTAGAGATCGAGCCCGCCGCCGGAATTCGCGTCGCGGTCAGAGGTGAACAACAGCCGCGCGCCGCTGCCGACGAAGGCGGGGCTGAGGTTGGTCTTGCCGCCCGATGCGAGCGCCGTCGCGCGTTGAGCCATGGGCCCGCCAAGAAAAATTTGCGTCGCGTTCGAGTCGTCGCCGGCGCCGCGCATCGACACCCACGCGAGGCGCGCTCCGTCGGGCGAGAGCGCGGGTTGGCCGTCGTAGCCGGGCGAATTCGTGAGGCGCGTGATGGGCCCGAGCTTGGTCGCGTCGAGGGGCAAGCTCGCCTGGTACAGCTCCGCGTCGCCGTCCCGCGTGCTCATGAAAACCAGCGAGTCGTGGGCATGCGCCGGCTCGGCGTGAACTGGTGGTGCGGCAGCGAGGGTCGTGGCTTCGGCGTGTCGGCGCAGGACCAGCTCGCACGCGG
>SHZB01000171.1 GCA_009692485.1 Myxococcales bacterium | reverse complement strand
GGCCGAGTTTTACAATCCGCACAGCCTTCGCGCGCTCGCCAAGCACCTCGGCCCGGCGGGTGCGATCAGCAAGAGCACACGCGAAGATGCCGTCTACACGCGCTTCGATTCACCGCGCGAGGTCGAGCGCCTCGTGCCGGCCGGCGCTCGCATCGTGGCGCGACGCGGCGTGCGGATCTTCACACCGACGGCCGGCGCGCTCGCGGTCCCAGTCGTGGGCGCATGGCTCCGCGCCGCCGAGCGACGCTGGTGTGACTCTCCGCTGGCGGCGTTCGGTGGTTTTTGGATCGCCGCCATGCAGAAGGACTGAGCCCGAGGGCGAGGGCGCGCGCGTCGCCTCGTGGGGCTTTGGCCACAGCGTTGTTCAAAACCGCAGCGCAACGCCGACGACCGCGCCATCTTGCCCAACGACGACCGCAGGCGACACGGTCACGCGCGGGGGCAGCGGCCGTGTCCGCGTCGTCGTCGTGGTTGGCTCGAACGCAACTTGGGCCTCCACGATTCCGGTGATCGCGAGCGCCCCCGTCAACGCGAAAGAGGACCAATTCACGGCGCGCGCCACCTGAAAACGGCGCTCGAGTTCGGGACAGTCGACGTCGGTGCGCTGCCGGCAATCGACCGTCGCAAAATCGTGCGCGACGATCGCCGACACGATGCTCGCCGCGGCCGCCACGAGTTCGCTCGACGCGAAGAAAATCCCGAGCCCGGTGTTGCCATTTTGAAACTGCCCCACGCCAAGCGGTGCGAAACTGACGAGCCGCGACCGCTCCCGAACAAGCGTATCGGTGCCGGCGAGCTCTTCGAGTCTCTGAAGGCGTGCGCTATCGAGCTCACGTTGCCGCTGGTCCTTCTGAACGGAGTCTTGGCGCGCGAGCAAAACGCGCTGCTTCACGTCGTCGAGCTCGGCCTGGTGACCCTCGCGGACGCGGATGAATCGCAACATCACGGGCTGGGCAAACTGCCCGGCTGCCGGTTCGTAGAATGGGTCATCCCTGAGTTGCTCGAGGATGATCGCGTCCGCCTCGGAGGTGCGGCCGAGCCCAACGAGGCACGCCGCATACACGGGTCGCGCCGCCTCCAAGATTTCGCGACGCTTCCTGAAGTCCGGCGCATTCGGATCGAGCGGCTCGGCGACGATGCGGGCGAAGAGCTGCGCTGCCTCCTCGTACTGCCCGCTGGTGAAATGGCTCCGAGCCGCCTCGAAGTCCCCGTGCAACGTCGCGCGCGCGAGCGTCTGCATACTGCCCGCCGCCAAAAACACCGCGACGGCGAGACGAATCGCCCACGTTCGCACAGCAAGGAGCGATACTCGATGTCGCACGCGGCCGCGAGGGCGCTACTTCTGCGCTGTGGCCACTTCCTCACCAGGACCGCCGCCTTATCCGATAGCCCGCACTTTGCGAGCTTCATGCCCGGGTGTTGTCGGTGGACCCATGTCGGTGGACCTATTGTCGGTCGTCGCGTCATGGTGGTAGCGTGCGCCCGCCACCGCGCAGCCCCTTTTCGGGGTGGGCTCCGGCGGCTCCCGTGCGGACTGGCCGCGCGAGGGTATCCATCGAATCTGCTTCGAGAGGCGAGCACGCTCCTCCATGCGCGACACGATCATCGGAATTTTTGGCGGCATCGTTTTGCTGGTGACGCTTCTCTCGTTCGCGTTCATGCGGCTGACGCTCGGGGATATTTCAAACAAAGGGGAAGCCCAGCGCGCCGTGACCGCGGCCGTGGCTCAGTTTGAGGTAGAGGGCCTGCGCATCGAGCGCTGGTTGTACGCCCAAGCCGACTCCGACAAGCTCAGGCAGCCCTTCGAGGCCTCGACGGCGGCAGGCGCGAACGACACGGCCGTCGCTGCCGCCAACGCGATCGAGCAGGCAGCGAAGGGAGCCGAACCCTTCGCGAGGATCAAACCGCTGTTGGTCGTCATCTTCGATCCGAAGGGCGTGGTCGTGGGGCGCAACGGCTCCAAGCGCATGCAAGGAGACAAGCTCGGCGACCGCTATCCGGTCGTCGTATCGACCATCCAAGCTGGCAGCACAGGCTCATCGGTGTGGGTCAATGAGCCGACGGCGGAGCAAATGCTCGCGTCGTTCGCGCCGATCCGCGACGCGAACCGAAAGATCATCGGTGGCATCGCCATCGGAACGAACCTGAATGACGAGCGCTTGCAGAGTGCGAGCGCGGCCACGAGTACGCGTGCGCTCATCCTCACTGTCCCGGGCGGCGACGCGATGAGAGCCGTCGCGAAGAGCAACGGCGTGCTCGATGACATGCTCGGCGCCGTCACTTCGAGCCAACAGGCTCTCGGCGGCGCGCAAGCCGTGAGCCTCAGTGGACTCGGGCCGCAATACGAGGGCGCGGGGCTCGCGCTGCTCGGCTACGGCGACGGCAAGCAAGCGGCGGTGTTGGCCGTCACGGAGCTTCAGTCCATCGGTCGCTTCACGACGATGATCTGGGCCGCGCTCGGCGCCCTGCTGGTTGGCCTCATCCTCACGGTCGTCAGCGCCCACATGATCGACAACTATCTCTCGCAGCCGATCAGCGATGTCGAAGAAGGCCTGCTCGCGATCATCAACGGCGACACCGAGATCCGCTTCGAGCTCGAGCACAAAGTGCTTGGCGGCCTGGTATTTCGGCTCAATTCGCTACTCAATCAGCTGCTCGGTGTACGCGAGGACGACACCGATGCGGAGGGCCGTCCTGCGCACGCGCCCAGCGCGACGACGTTCGGCGCGGCGCTCCATGTCGATGAGCGCATGATCTCCCTCACCGCGGACGACGTGGCGGACGCAGGTGCACTCAAGGACGAGGCCGCCGAGGATTACTACAAGCGGATCTTCGACGAGTACACGGCCGCGAAGCGCGAGCTGGGCGATCCCGTCGAGCACGTCAAGTTCACGCAATTCGAGCAGCGCATCAAGGCGAGCGAGCGCGAGATGACGCAGAAGCATGCCAAGCCGGTGCGCTTCAAGATCGAAGTGAAGGGCAAAGAGGTCACATTGGTGGCGGTGCCGCTCGAGTGACGCCGCTGTACCTTGTGCGGAGAGGCCGGGGCCCGCGCTCGACGCCGACCGAGAACTAGTGCCTCGATTCATTAGAATCGAGAGGTCAATGAGCAGCAGTGCCCGGATCAATAGCGTCGCAAATTGAGGGGTAACTCGATGTCCTCGCCAAATCGGGGACGTCGAGTTACCCCTCGATTGGATGGATTCGCTGCGCTAGTCCTGCGTCGTTCAGTTGCCCGACCGCAACGCGCGCAATAAGAGACAAGGCGTGTGGCGAGGTCCGCAACGCAAATTGCTCGAGGTCACGGCGGTCGGAGTGCTCGGGTCGCTCGGACTAGCGGCGCTGTGCATCGGAGGCTCGGGCTTCGGTGCCTCGATGCCCAATGTGCTGTGGCTCGCTGGCTGCTCCGCGAGAAACAGCGGGGTTGGCGGCCCAGATCCGAGCGCGGTGCCGTTGAGCGGGCAGGCTCCGCACGCGGGGACGGTGGCGGGCAATGGCGCAGCGAGCGCGACCGCCGGAGGCTTCCTTCCTGAGGGAGCGGAGTCGACCCGGTGGCGACAAGCGCTTCGGCAATCCGACTGGACAACAGCCTACGCGGAGCTGTCGAGCATGAGCGATGCGGAGCGAGCGCCGCCGGCCATACGCTTCGCATTCGGTGTGGCCGCACGACTCGCGCACCACCCGGAAATTGCGGTGCGGACGCTGACGGACCTCGAGCGAGAGCTGCCGCTCCTGACGAACGAGATCCGCGAACACTGGGCGCGTGCGGCTGCGATCTCGGGTCCGCACGAGGCTGCGGCGCAGGTGTTGTTGGCCTCTGAGCATGCTGAAGACCAGCTCGCGGCAGTGAAGGCGTTGACGCATGCGGGCAAGCTGCCGGAGGCCCTTCGCGCCTGCGATTCCGCCGTGCGCGTGGCGCAAAAAGCAAGACACCGCGACGCCGAGCTCGAGGCGCGCCTCTACCGCGCGAAGCTCGCGGAACAGAGTGGGGATCGAAAGACGGCGAGCGCCGATCTCCTCTGGGCGCTGCGGACACACCCCGCTCGTGGCGATGCGCCGCTGGCCGAACTCGAGCGGCTCGGCGCCGACATCGCCGTGGCGGATCGCATCCGTGTCCTCGAGGCGAGCGCAACGCGCGCGGACGTCGAGCTGACCTTGACGACCCTCGACGGGATAGGCGTGGCCAATCCCGCTCACAAGGATGCCGTTCTGCACGCGCGGGCAAACACGCTGCGACGCGTGCGTGATCATGTCCGCGCCGCGGTTGAGCTCGATCGCGCAGCTACACGCTTGCCCGCCCAAGCCGCGATGGAGGCGCGCTACTACGCGGGCCGTGCGCTTGCGACGTCGGGGCGGCACGCCGAAGCGCTCGTGAGATTCCATGCGCTCGCGAGAGGCAGCGGCGTGTTTGCAGAGCGCGCGCAGCTGAGACGCGCCGAACTTTTCTTGCAGCTGGGTCGCGACGCCGAAGCCGCGGCTGCGTACGGCAAGCTCGCTTCGAAGCTCAAAAAGGGCGAGCAGGCTAAAGCGGCTCGCTATGGCCGGGCGGTAGCGCTTCTTGGTGGCGGGCAAGCGAAGCTAGCGCGGAGAGAGCTCGCTCTCTTGCGTGAGAACGCACGTGATCCAAACTTCGTCGCCTCATTGACAGAGCTCGAGGGAGTCGCCGCGTCGCGAGCCGGAGATAGCCATGGAGCCGCAACCCTGTGGCGCAAGGTGATGGCCACGCATCCGCTCTCTTGGCCTGCACTCTGCGCGCACGCCCGCCTCTCGCAACTTGGCGCCACGTCGGCGCCGCCGCACCTCCCACCTCCGGTCGTGAACGCTGCAGCTCCGCTCGTCGTTGAGATGCCGGAGGCGGCGGCCTTGCTCACGTCGCTCGGACTCGACGCGGCAGCCGAGGCGAGCCTGCGCGCGGTCGAAGATCAGGTGAAGCGTCGCCATCCAGGACGGGAAAGCGAAGCGCTTTGCGAACTCTACGGCCAGCTCGCACGGGCACGCCGCCGCCACCAAATTGGGGTAGGCGCCATGAACGCGGAGCTCCTCGCGCGAGCGCCAAACGACGCCGGACGCTGGGCCTCGAGCTGCGCCTACCCGAGTCCGTGGCAAGAGCTTGTCCTTCGCGCCGAACACCAACGCGGGCTCCCTCGCGGGCTCGTCCATTCGGTCATGCGCCAAGAGAGCGCCTTCGAGCCACTCGCGCTCTCGCCGGCTGGTGCGCGCGGGCTCATGCAGCTGATGCCGAACACAGCCAAAGAAGCCGCGAAAGAGCTCTCGCTTCTCGATTCCGTTCCCGACGACGACTATTTCGTGAGACCCGGCGTCAACATTGATATTGGAGCTTATTACCTAGGAAAGCTTCTAAATACCTTCGACGGAAGCCTCCCGCTCGCGGTCGCTAGCTACAATGCTGGCCCGCACGCCGTGAGCAGTTGGCTCGCAGGCGGCGATCGCGATGCCGATGTTTGGGTCGCCCGCATTCCGTATCGCGAGACGCGCCACTACGTCGCCCACGTCCTATCGAACCTCGCGCGCTATCAATACCTCGCCGGCGGCAACGAGGCCGTGAGCCAGGTCCAGCTTCGGCTTCCCGCACGCGCAACGCTCGCGAACACCGACTACTGAAGCGTCTCGCTCACCTCTTCGCAGCGGACTCACCGACACCTGAAGCGTCTCGCTCGCCTCTTCGCAGCGGACTCACCGACTCGAAGCATCGATTCGCGACAGCAGCGGGCTCGCCTCCCACGCGAGGACTCCTGGAGTTCGCGCACGGTGAGCCGCGAGCGCGTGGCCGAAAGGACGCTCCCCATCGCCGCGCCAGCTCGTCGAGAACGCGTCGCGCAAGGTGAGCTCGGCGAGCTTGCCGCGCGGAGAAAATCCCCACTCCGCCTCCTGCGACACGTCGTCGGGATCCGCGTAGGTGCGCCACACGAAAAATCCGGCGCACCACGGCTCGTCGGTGAGCGGCGCGAGCAGCGCGAGATAAGCCAACGCTTGTGCGCGCTCGTCCACGCGAACGTTCGTCATCGTGTCCGGCCATTCCCACGGACGCAGCGCTGGGTCCGCGCGGTTCGTGTATCCCATCTCGGTGAGCATCACGGGTTTGTCCCACTCGGCCGCAAGCTCGCCGAGATCTCGAGCCACGCGCTCGCCGCCGATCAAGAGCTGCTCGAGCGTCGCGCCCTCACGCTCCGCGAGCGGAAAAAATGCATTCACGCCGATCACGTCGAGCTCTCCAAGAATCACCGTGTTTACGACGTCATCCCAGTTGCCCGAGTAGGTCACGAGACCTCGAAACCGCTCGCGTACTGTGCGAATCACATCGACGAAGCTCGGCGCGCGCGCCGTCGTCACCCAGCTACGAAGCTCGACGCCGACGCTGAACATTTCCGCGTTTTGCTCCTCCGCCACGACCGCCCAGTGGTGCACGAAGCGCCGGTACGACTCCGTCCAATCTGCCCAGCCTTCGCTCGTCTTCGGATCGATGAGCGCCCGCCATCCACCGGTCTCGACCCACAAATGCGGCACCACCAGAACCCGGAGACCTTCGGCGTGCGCGTCACGGATCGCTGTGGCAACGGCGCGGGTATTTTCGGCAAGCGGCTTCTCGAAGGTGAGATCGACACCGCCTCCGTGGAGATCCCACACCCGTCCGAAGGGCGTCACCGCCACCCAGGTCGCCCCCATCGCCCGCGCCTCCGCCATCGCCGCGCGGCCGGCGACCGTCCCGTAACCGACGTCCGCATGCAGTGCGCTCTCGATGGGTCCGACGGTCACGCCGCGAATCGCGCCCGCTCGGCCGTCGCCCCACGCCGTCCTTCCAATGAGCGGCACACTCGGGACCGCCGCTCCGGTCCACGCGAGACCAAGAACCAGTCGTACGGCCGCCATCGACACCGGCGCTCTATACCATTCTCACTTCGCCTGCGGACCGACCGCACGCCTCACTTCGCTTGCCGACGGACCGCGCGCCACGCCCGAAGGGACACGGCGAGCTCGAGCAGCACCAGCAGCGCCGCGCCACCGACCGCGACGGCGAAGAACGTGAACACCAGCTCGTGCGCCTCCCCCTCGGGCGCTCGGTCGGCGAGCACAAGCAGGGCGCGATCTGCGAACTCGATCCCAAGAACGAGCGCCGCGGTCGCGATCGCGCCGTACGCAATTCGCGCGCCTCGCGGTCGCGTGACCCACATCCATCCGAGCATGGATGCAGGTCCGAAGGCATAGAGGGCAGCGCCCCAGCTCGCTGTGTTCCACGCCCGCGCGCGACGCTCCGCGGACATTCGCCGCGCATCGAGCCACTGCACCAAGAGCGGCATCGCGATCCCGAGGAACATCGCGAGCACCATCCGCGCGACCTGCATCGGATGGACCCTAGTAACCAGAATCCATCAAATCGAGGGGTAACTCGACGTCCCCGATTGGGCGAGGGCATCGAGTTAGCCCTCGATTTGCGACGCTATTGATTCGGGGACTGCTGTTCATTGACCCCTCGATTCTAACGAATCGAGGCATTAGCCCCGCGTCAAACTCGGTAGCTCACGGACTGATGTAGACAAGCGTCCCATCCCCGGTGGCCTCGCTCGTGGACACGCCGTGCCAGCTCTTTGGAAGCGGCGGGTCGGTCCATCCAAAGATTCGGCGCGCGTCGATCGGCGAGAGGTTGACGCATCCGTGGCTGCGCGGTCGGCCGTAGGCGGTGTGCCAGTAGGCCGCGTGGATCGCGTATCCCGAATGGAAATACTGCACCCAAGGCACCTCGTTCAGCTCGAATTCACTGCCGAGCATCTGCGAGTCCATCGTAGTCGTGACGTGCTTCTCGCGAATTCGAAAGCTTCCGGTTGGCGTCGAGTGGGTCGTCTTCGGATCTCCGAGACCGTCCTTGCCGGTCGAGACCATCGTCGCATAAACGGGTTTTTCACCTTCGAACAGAATGAGCGTCTGCCGCAAGATCGAGATGTCCAGCCACTTGACCTTGCCCTTCGCATGCGACGGCATCGTCGTGCGCTTCGGGACGATCGCGAGATCGCCGGCGAGCATCCAATCCCCAGTACGGGTTTCGACGTAGCGACTATTTCCGTCTCCTGACGACTCGCCCGTCAATCGGACCGGTGCGCCGAACGCAATGCGCTGCTTCAGCTTCTTGAAGCGCCGCTTGTCGCGCTCGAAGCCATAGGCATCGTCCTTCTTCACGAACCCGAAGGGAGCCGTCCAAGTCTGGTCGAGCTCGATCCCGTGAAAGGTCGAGCCGCGACCGGGTTTCAACTTGCTCGTGGGCACGAGGCGCAGATCCGTAGTGAGCGCGAAATCTCGATTTTCTCCAGGAAATGCGTCGATCATCGCGATTCCGGCGTGCCGCTTGATGCGATTGGTGATGACGGCGTAGTCCGGCACCTGAAAGCTCGCGACGTTCGGCAGCTTGCGACCGCCTGCGAAAAACCACGGGACCGTCCCCTCTCCAACGCCGCCGAATTTCTCGATATCGGTGAGCGCAGGCGGCTCTTCGGGCGCGGGCCCGGTGGCGACGCCGCGTAGGTCGAGCGGAACGTCGTTGGCGCCGACGTCGATCGTGTTCCATTTCTCCTTGAGCCGGCCGTGCGAGCGCAGGTTGCGATCGAGGCTCATCTCGTATTGAAACTGCTCGGACTTCTTCGGAAGACGGTAATACCGAGGAGCTATCGCGCGTACGAACGCATACGCATACGGCAGTGGCTTGGCGAGATCGGGGCCGCGCAACTTCGCCCGGAGCATGGGATGTTCCATGTCGAGCGTTGCTCCCTCATCGAGGCACACGAACCCGCGTGGAGCGACGTTGTAATATCCGCCTTGGCACGCATCGAAGGCCGCTGGCTTCTCCGCGCGCGTCACGATCGCGCCGAGCTTCAAGTAGCCAAGCTGCGGGCTGCGCGGATCGGGTCGCTCGCGAAGGACCGCGGTCATCTTCGTGATGCCGAGCGTCGGACCGCCCTCCACCGCGAGTTGATTCGACTCGAGCGGGCGAAGCGTCGGCGCGCCATCCACCGGCGCAAGCTTGGCATTGCCGACGACCCCATCCGCTACGCCGCCCGGCCCCGCATCGCCGCACGCGACCGCCCACCCCGCTGCGAGCACGCACGTGAGAACGCTCGCTGTCGTCTTGCGCATCGCCCGCGGTTCGCAGATCCATGCGCGCGTGGCCAACTTCTCGCGGGTGCCGCAGTCGCTTGGTGCGTCGGAACCCTTCGACGCGTGCTCTGGAAATGGGAAGATGCGCCGCGCGCCCGGGACCGCCCCGCCCATGAACGTCGTCTTCATCTCACCTCATTACCCGCCCGAGATGGCGGGCTTCACGCGCGGGCTCGCGGAGGTCGGAGCTCGCATCATCGGCGTTGGCGAGGGCAGCGCTTCAAGCGTGCCGGAAGCGACGCG
>SHZB01000170.1 GCA_009692485.1 Myxococcales bacterium | reverse complement strand
CTCTGCGTGCTGCAAGATCGCGCCGAGCTGCACCGAGAGCGCCTCGTCCACGATGCGAATGGCATCTTCGGCGCGCACGGATGTGCCGGATTTCCCGCTGTTTGCGACTGCGCTGAGGAATCCGCCGTACTTGCCGCCGCCACCGCCACCACTGGCGCCACCGCTGCCGGCACCGCTTCTACCGTCGAACGCGCTCGTGTCCCGCTCGCCGCCGGCTGCATCGTCGTCGTCGCTGCCGCCTCCCATGAGATCGAGGATGCGGTCCACCGCGGTGTCGTGCGACGGGGCCGCTTGGACGGCAGGCGTTGGCCCTCCGCGGGATACGGAGCTGACGTTGCCGAGTACGCGGGCGACGAGCGGAGAGTGATTCCACATGCGCGTCAGCTCGGACGCGGTGACCTCCGCGCTGAGTGCACCTTCGCGGAGCCGTTCGAGCAGGCGGCGCCCATCACGAAGCGAGCGCAGGAGCGGCAACTCTTCGACGAGCTCGTCCGGGCGAAAACTCTTGAGGCTCGTCGCCGTGAGTTCGACCTTGGTGCGACCTCCTTCGAGGAGAACGCTTGCGACCTCGATCACGATCCGCGGAGCGAGCCGAGCGAACAGTGGATCGACGTCATTGCCGTCGACTCGGAGCGGCGCCGCCGGGGCGTTCGCGCCGCCGTGATGATCGCCGCGCGGCAAGAACGACCCGAGCACCAGCACGCGCAAGGGCAGCAGCACATCGCTGAGCTCGACTGGCCCAGAGTCCGACACGGACGGCGCTGATGCCGGCTCGCTTTCGCCGATGTGGTCGCCCGACGACGCGACTTTCGGGCTCTTTTGCGCGCCGACGCCGAACGAGATCCCACCGAGCATGATGCCGCCCCGATCCTCTTTCTGATCCGTCACGCCGCGCAGCATAGGATCCGAAGAGCGCATCGGAAAGCGTGATGTATGCTGCCGCGCGATGGCTGCTGGCCGCATCTCCGTGGGGCTTCTCGGATGCGGAACGGTGGGCGGCGGCGTCTTGCGGCTGATCGCCCAAAATGCAGCGCGCATCGAGGCACGGGTCGGTGCCGCGGTGGAAATCTCTCGCATTCTCGTGCGTGAAAGCCAGGCATCTCGCGGGCCGTATTGCGATGCGTCGCGGCTCACGACGCGCGCGGCGGAGGTCGTCGATGATCCCGGCATCGACGTCGTGGTCGAGGTGATGGGAGGCCAGGCGGCGCACGAGCTGATCCTGCGCGCGCTCGAGCGTGGCAAGAGCGTCGTGACGGCGAACAAGTTGCTGATCGCGAGCGAGGGCTGCGCGCTCCTCGCGGCGGCACATCGCCACGGCGTCGATCTCGCGTTCGAGGGCGCCGTCGGCGGAGGGATCCCGATCGTCCGCACCTTGCGCGACGCATTCGCGAGCGACGCTGTCACCGCCGTGACGGGGATCGTGAACGGCACCTCGAATTACGTGCTCACCCGCATGGTCGATGCCGGGCTCTCGCTCGAGGCCGCGGTGGCCGAGGCGCAGGCGCTCGGATACGCGGAGGCCGATCCGAGCATGGACGTCGATGGACACGACGCCGCGCACAAGCTCCAAATCCTCGCACTCTTGGCCTTCGGTGCGTTCGTGCCGCCGGGTTCCGTTCACGTCGAGGGGATCGCAGCTATCGAGCCGATCGATCACCGAATGAGCGCGCGCTTCGGCCATCGCATCAAGCACCTCGTCGTCGGCCGCGATCACGGCGATGCGCTCGAGCTTCGCGTTCACCCGACCTTGGTGCCGGAGCGCAGTGTGCTTGCCAACGTGTCTGGCGTGTTGAACGGCGTCGTCGTCACGGGTCGCGCGCTGGGCCCCTGCCTCGTGACCGGACAAGGCGCCGGTGCCATGCCGACGGCGGTGAGCGTCGTGTCCGATTTGATGGATGTGGCGCGGGCAAAGGTCGCGAAAGTGCCGGGATTCGGGACGCGCGGCCTCGTCTTGGCGAGCCGTCCGATCGTGCCGATGGCGGAGCTGAGCACGCGCTATTACCTGCGCTTCGTCGTCGCCGACGAGCCGGGCGTCGTCGCGGCAATCGCCGGCGAGCTTGCCAAGGAGCGCGTCAGCATCGAGCAGATGGTGCAGGAGGCACGGCCCGCGCATGAGGGCGGGGGTGCCACGATCGTCATGTTGACGCACCGTGCGCGTGAAGCGTCCGTTCAGGCGGCGCTCTCTGCAATCGGGCGCGAAGTCTACATGCGCGCGCCCCCGCGGCTCTTTCGCATCGAGGACGTGTGAGGAGCCCAGCCGCGCCGCTCGGCGTATTTGACTCGGGGCTCGGCGGCCTCACGGTGGTCCGCGCGCTGCGTGACCGCCTGCCGCACGAGAGCATCGTCTACTTGGGCGACAACGCGCGCGTGCCTTATGGGACGCGGTCGCCGGAGACCGTCATTCGTTATGCGCTCGGCTGCGCGCGCGAGCTCGAGTCGCGTGGCGTGAAGGGGCTCGTCGTCGCCTGCAACACCGTGAGTTCGGTCGCGCTGGAGGTGCTGCGTGCGGAGCTCGATCTACCGGTAAGCGGCGTGATCTTGCCAGGTGCTCGTGCGGCAACGAGCGCTGCGGGCGACGCACCCATCGGCGTGCTCGGGACGCTGGGCACCATCAGCTCGGGCGCCTACACGCGCGCGGTGGCGTCGTTCTCCAGTCGCAGCGAGGTGCTAGGGCAGGCGGCGCCCTTGCTCGTCGCGCTCGCCGAAGAAGGCTGGACCGAGGGCGAGGTGCCGCGATTGGTCGTGCGTCGCTACCTCTCTGCGTTCTTCGGACCGGAAGAAATTCCGGGCCTTCCGCGCGCCAGCAAGGTCGGATGCGTCGTGCTTGGATGCACACATTTCCCGCTGTTTCGCGGGCTCATCGAGCGTGAGCTGTACGACCTTGGCGGGCGCGGGATCCCGGTCGTCGATAGCGCGGTTCAGACGGCTCTCGATGTGGAGGCGTTTCTCGATGAACGCGGGCTCGGCACGCCGTCGCGAGAACGCGGCACGCTCGAGGTGTTCGTGACGGACATGCCGAAGAGCTTCGAGAGTGTCGCCTCACGCTTTCTCGGCGAGGCGGTCCCCACGGTGGAGCAGCTCGATTTGCGCGCTGGTTGATGCGTGCCGGTGGCTGCGTACCGGTGGATGCGTGCCGTTGCATGCGCGCCGGTGGATGCGCGCCGGTGGCTGCGTGCCGTTGGGTGCGTGCCCTTGGATCAAGGCTCGCCGATGAGGGCGACCATCGCGAGATCTAGTTCGCTGATCGTGCTGTGCGCTCGCGTCGTGGCGTCGGCGAGCGACTCCTCGGCGGCCAGCGGTTCGCGCACGTCGTAGTAAATTTTCAGCTTCGGTTCGGTACCGCTCGGCCGGGAAATCACGCGATGGCCTTCCGCGAGCTCGAAGATGAGGACGTCGCTCTTCGGGTACGCGATGCTCCGCTCGCAGTCTCCGCGCTCACGTCGCGTGCTGCGCGCACAGTCGACGAGGGTGGTGACTTCGAAGCGCCCGAGCCGCGTCGGCGGTGCATCGCGCAGTCGTCCCATCAGGCGGGCCATCCTCTCGGCGCCGAGCGCACCCGGAAATTGCAGCGAGCGTTGGTGGCTGAGGTAGAGCCCGTAGCGTCGCGCAATTCGCTCGAGCTCGTCGAGGAGGGTCTGGCCGCGGGCATGAAGGTCCGCGGCTAAGGTCGCGAGCGCGAGCGCGGCGCTGATGCCGTCCTTGTCGCGGACGACCGTGCCGAGGCAGTAGCCGAGCGCCTCTTCGTAGCCGAACACGAAGCGCGCATTGCCACTGGCTTCGCGAGCCAGCGCATGGTTCGCGATCCACTTGAAGCCGGTGAGCGTCGTGGCGGATTCGGCGCCGAGCGCAGCCGCGATCGCGAGCAGCTGCGGGGACGAAACGATCGTCGTGACGACGAGTGCGGGGACCGAGTTCGCGAGCCGCAGATCTTGCTCGAGCGCGCTGTGGCCGAGCAGAACGCCGACCTCGTTGCCGGTGAGCTGCACCATGCGCCCGTCCCGAGCCCGCACGACGGCCGCGAGGCGATCGGCGTCGGGATCGTTCGCGAGGATCAGGGCGGCATCGGTCGTGCGCGCGAGGGTGAGCGCCAGATCGAGGGCCCCCGGTTCTTCGGGATTCGGGAACGCTACGGTGGGAAAATCGCCGTCGGGTTCGGCTTGCTCATCGACGACCCGGATCGATGAAAACCCAGCGATTTCGAGCGCGGCGCGAAATAGCGGAAGGCCGACTCCGTGCAGCGGCGTGTACACGATCGGCAGTGCGCGCCCTTCGCCATGCGGTGGGACGAGCGCAAGGACGGCTGCGAGATAGCGCCGATCGAGCTCGCTGCCGAAGGTGACGATGCGCCCCGACGCGAGTGCCTCCGCGAACGGCGCGGTGGGGACTTCATCTGCGGCCGGGCTCGCGAGGATGGCAGCGGCGATCCCGGCGTCCCACGGTGGGACGATCTGCGCGCCGTTGTCCGCATAGACTTTGTAGCCGTTGTATTCGGGCGGGTTGTGGCTCGCCGTCACCATCACCCCGGCGGCACACGCGAGCTCGCGAACCGCGAACGCGACGATCGGAGTTGGACAAAGCCGCTCAGCGAGCTGCACACGAAATCCGGCCGCGACCAGCACCGAGGCCGTCGCTTCCGCGAACTCGCGACTCTTGCGCCGCCCGTCGTAGCCAACCACGACACCGCGCGCTCTCGCTTCGGGCACGCTCTCCGCGAGATAGCGTGCGAGCCCCGCGGACGTGCGTCGGACGACGGCGAGGTTCATCCGGCTCTCGCCGGCGCCAAGCACTCCGCGGAGCCCGGCGGTGCCAAAGTGAAGGGGCCCCGCGAAGCGATCCGCCAACTCTGCGGAGCGCGCGGCGATGAGCGAGGCGAGCTCTCGTCGATCTTCCGCATCGGGGTCGTGACGGAGCCATTCTTCGGCGCGCAGAATGAGTGCGTCGAGTTCCACGCTAGACCTTTCTTTTCACGAGCGTTGCGGCGAAGTGCGTGTCGTAGCTTGCGTCAGCGAAGGCTGCGGAGGCGAGCACCTCTCGGCAAAATTCGATGTTCGTGGCGGCGCGCCCGACGGGGCCCTCGAGGTGGAGCGAGGTCTCGGCGAGGGCCTGCGTGAGCCGTGCGATCGCTTGCTCGCGCGTGTCACCGTGACACACGAGCTTCGCGAGCATGGGGTCGTAGTAGGGCGTCACCTCCGTCCCCAGGGCGACGCCGGCCTCGACACGCAGATGTGCGCTCGCCGTCGGCCAGACAAGCTCGGTGATCGTGCCCGGCTGCGGCACGAATCCGCGCGCAGGATCCTCGGCGTAGATGCGCGCCTCGATCGCGTGGCCTCGAAGCTTGGCGCTGAGGGCAAGGCTCGACAGCTCGAGGCCGGCGGCGACGCGCAGCTGCTCTTCGACGAGATCGACACCGGTGCACATCTCGGTCACGCAATGCTCGACCTGCAGCCGCGCGTTGACCTCCAGGAAGAACAGCTCTCCCGTGGGGCTCGCCACGAACTCGACGGTGCCTGCCCCGAGGTAGCCGACCGAGCGCACGATGCGAATCGCCGCTTCGTGCAGCTCTCGTCGGCGCGTGGGCCCCGCGTCGCCCGTGAAGAACGCGGCGGCGGACGGTGCCTCTTCGATGATCTTTTGGTGTCGCCGCTGCAAGCTGCACTCGCGGTCGCCGAGCGCGATGGTGTTGCCTCTCGCGTCACACAAGACCTGCACCTCGATGTGCTTGGGCGACTCGATGAGCCGCTCGAGGTACACGCGGGCGTCTCCGAACGACGCACGACCGCGATCGGCGCAGCTCGCCACCGCGCGGGCAAGGAGCTGCTCTTTGTGGACGGCCTGCATCCCGATGCCGCCCCCTCCAGCCGCTGCCTTGACGAAGACGGGATATCCGATGCGCGCTGCCTCGGCGAGGACGAGTTCGGCGTTGTCCGGATCGAGCGGGCCATTCGTCCCTGGCGGGGGCAGGACCCCCACTTTCGCCGCCACGGCGCGCGCTTTCAGCTTGTCGCCGAAGGCCTCGAGCACCTCCGGTGTTGGCCCGATGAAGGTGATGCCAGCATCCAAAATTGCGCGGCAAAAACTGGGATTTTCGCTCAAGAGACCGTAGCCAGGGTGCACCGCCGAGGCTCGCGTCGCGCGGGCTGCTTCGACGATGCGAGCGAGGTTCAGGTAGCTCTCGCGCACTGGCGGCGGGCCGATGCACACCGCCTCATCGGCGAGCCCGACGTGCAGCGCGGTCCGGTCCGCCTCCGAGTACACGGCCACGGTCGCGATGCCGAGTCGCCGGCAGGTGCGGATCACGCGGCATGCGATTTCGCCACGATTCGCGATCAGGAGCTTGTCGAACACGCGAGCGAAATAGCCTCGCCGATGCCGCCCGTAAACAGCCTCCTACTTGCGCGGCTGCCTCGCCAAGAAGCGCGCGTTGGGTCTCTCGCCGAGCATGACGAGCTGCCCGCACGCTGCCGCTACGTCGTCGCCACGTCGCCTGCGTACGAAGCAGCGCAGCCCGGTCGCGACGATGACGCGCTGAAATGCCAGCACATCTGCCATCGTCGGTGGACCGAGCTCGGAGTGCTCGATGGAGTTCATCGGGATCAGGTTCACGTGTGCGTGCAGGCCCTCGAGCAGGCGAGCGAGCTTGCGGGCATCGCTGATGGAATCGTTGTGACCATGGACGAGCGTGTACTCCACCGTGATGCGACTCTTGCCCTCGAGCGGATAACGGCGGAGCGCGGCCATCAGCGTCGCGAGCGGATATTTCTGGTTGATCGGCATCAGCGCCGTTCGGCGTGCGTCGTCCGCTTGATGCAGCGAAATCGCGAGCCGAACCTTCCCGCCGAAGTCGGCGCCGAGGCGATCGATCTCCGGCACGAGGCCCGATGTCGACACGGTGATCCGTCGCGGCGAGAGCCCGAGCCCGTGCTCGTGCGTCATGAGCCGAATCGCGCGCACGGTGGCGTCATAGTTGTGCAGCGGCTCGCCCATCCCCATGAACACCACGCCTCGCAGCACTTCGCCGGGCTCGAGAAACGCGGCCGCTGCGTAGAGCTGGCCGACGATCTCTTCGGCGCCGAGCTGGCGCTTGAGCCCGGCGATGCCGCTCGCGCAGAACACGCAGCCCATCGCGCAGCCGACCTGCGTCGACACGCACTGCGTGACCCGCGCGCTCGCGATCGCGCCCTTGCCCGTGGCGCCACCGCCATCGCCATCGCCATCGCCATCGCTACCGGCATCGCCACCGGCATCGCTACCGGCATCGCCATCGCGATCGGGCGCGTCCTCGTCGGCGTTATTGCTATAGTCATAAATGTCGCTGGAGAACTCGCTATCGGCATATCCGGCTCGCAATGCGCTTGGTAGCAGCACCGTCTCGATGCGCTCTCCGCCGCTCACGACCGCAAGCAACTTGCGGGTGCCGTCCTCCGAGCGATGGACGCGCTCGATCGCGATGGGCGGCTCGAAGCCCTCCTGGACCAGGCGCTCCTTGAGCCTTGCGGGGAGGTTCGACATCCCGCTCGGGCTCATCACGCCATGGCCATGGATCCAGCGAAATACCTGGTCGCCGCGATAGGCGCTCTCGCCCGCGCGCGTGAGGTGAGCTCGCCATTCGTCGGGTAGACGCGCCACGGGATGCAGCATATGGGCAGCGGCTTTGTTAGCTCGATTCCGGCTCATCGTGCCACTGTTTCTCCTGTCGGGTGGCACGGCGCTGCTCTACCAGGTCGCGTTCGGCAAGAAGCTCGCCACGATTTACGGTGCCACGGCGTATGCGGTGAGCGCTGTCCTCGCGGCCTTCATGGGCGGGCTCGCGCTGGGTTCGCACGTCGGCGGGCGCTTCGCGCATCGCGTTCGCCGGCCGCTCGTCGTCTACGGCGTCGCCGAGGTGCTCGTCGGCGTCGTGTGTGCGCTCACCCCGAGCATGTTCGACGCGATCGCGAACGTGTACCGCGACCTTGCCTCGTCGGTTCCGGACTCGCTCGTCCTGCTCACGGCGCTGCGTGCGCTGCTCACCGGCGGCGTCGTGCTCGTGCCGACGACCGCGATGGGCCTCACCTTGCCGATGCTGGCCCGCGCGCTTTCGCATGGCTCCGACGCACGAGAAAGCTCGCAGAGGCGACTCGGGATCCTCTACGCCATCAACACCCTCGGTGGCGCAATCGGGGCGCTCGCGAGCGCCTACGTGGTCTTGCCAGCGCTCGGTCTCGCGGGGACGATGCGCGCTGCGGCCGCCGTCAACATCGCCATCGGTGCCGTGGCCGTGATGGCAGGTTGGCGCGACCAACCCTTGCCCGAGACGGACGCCGGAGCGCTCGTCCATGAGGGTGGCGCGGGCCCGGGCAAGACGACGCTCGCCTTCGTCGCGTTCGCATCGGGCTTGCTCGTCTTCGCGGTGGAGGTCGTCGACACGCACCTGCTCGCGCTCTTGATCGGCAACAGCGCGTACGCCTTCGGGCTGATGCTCGCGGTATTTCTCACGTGCTTGAGCGTCGGCGCGGCCCTCGCAGGAGCGCTCGATCGGCGGCTCGGCGAGGGTTCGCTTTCGGTCGCGCTCGTTACGGCGTCGCTCGCTCTGTCGTGTTCGCTACCGCTCTTCGGACAGTTGCCGCGGATCTTCTTGCTGGCGGGTGGCTACGTCGAATCGTGGGCGGGCCGTGAGCTCTTTCGCGGGCTATCTGCGGTGCTGGTGCTCGCGCTGCCGACCACGTGCATGGGGCTCACGTTTCCGTTGTTGTTGCGGCACGCGGCCCGCCGCTCCGACGTTGGAAGCGCGGTTGGGAGGCTGACCGCGATCAACACGCTGGGCTCGATCGCGGGTTCGCTCTTGTGTGGCTACGCCGTCTTGCCGTGGCTCGGCTCGGAGCTCACGCTGCGCCTCGTCGCGGCGTTGTTCGCGCTCTTCGCGTTGGCGTTCGCGTGGCGCACGATCGCGGTGAGGCGCTTCGTGGCCACCGCCAGCCTGGCGGCGCTCGCGTGTGTGTGGCTCTTGCCGCGCTGGGATATGCGCGCGCTCACGAACGGCGCGAACATCTACTTCGACGCCCCGCGCCCGCCCGACGAGATCGTGTTCGTCGCCGAGGACGTTCACGGCGGACTCACCACGGTCGCGCGACGGGGCGATGTGCTGACCCTCTACACGAACGGAAAGTTTCAGGGCGACAACGGCCCTGAGGTCACAGCGCAGCGTAGTTTCGCGCATTTTCCGGCGATGTTCGTGCATGACTTCGAGCGCGCGCTCGTGATCGGGCTCGGCACGGGGACGACGCTCGGCACGATCGCGGCGTATCCGTTTCGAAAAATCGAGGCCGCCGAAATCTCGCCCGCGATCGTCGAGGCGGCGGCGCGCTACTTCACAGAGCCCAACCGCGGCGTGCTCACGGACCCGCGCGTGAAGGTCATTCTCAACGACGGCCGCAATCTCTTG
>SHZB01000169.1 GCA_009692485.1 Myxococcales bacterium | reverse complement strand
CGGAGGTCACGTCGTTCCTGGACCAGGCGATCGCGAAGGCGAAGGCTGCGCCGCGCGCGATCATCACGGACCAAGGAGTCGAGTTCGGCGGGGCGTTCAGGCGCTGGTGCCGGATGCGTGGAATCCGCCCAAGGCACGGCGCGGTGGGGGAGCACGGCAGCATCGCGATCGTCGAGCGCTTCATCAGGTCGGTGAAGTCTGAGTGCACCCGGAGGATCATCGTGCCGTTCCACCTGCCCGCGATGCGGAGTGAACTCGGCTGCTACGCGCCATGGTTCAACGAGCACCGGCCGCACGAGGGCCTGCACGGCCGCACTCCGCTTGAGGTCTACTCGGGGCGACCACCCGCTAACGAGGCGCCCCGGTTCGAGCCCCGCGACGATTGGCCACAGAAGGCGAGGTGTGCCGCTCCCAGTGTGCCTGTTAGCGGAAAAGTCGGCGCTCGACTCGTGATGACAGTCGGTCGACTGGAGCGCCGTGCGCATTTGCCGATCGTCACTCTTCGTCGGACTGCCTAAGTCCGCGCCAACTCGAAGCCTCGCGCCCCAGTTTGATGCACCGCTATGTCTATTGGACTAAATGTCGATGCAAGCTCGCGTCGAAATCGGCCTTGGCGCCCATCAGAAGCTCGGTGGACGGGCACACCCCTCCGAGGCTCGAGCCCACTACCCACATGGCCGACGAGGGCCGCCGATCGCCCTGCAGGACGGGCACCGCCCTGCAAGGTCATGCGCTTGGACTTCCTATGCTCCGGTGCCGCAGCAGCTTCTACATCTTGCGCCAGGTGATGGGAAGGTAGCGCCAGGCGGATGCCTGGGAGAGGCCGAGGTGCTCGCGGCGCGCGCACGCATCAACTCCATCGCGATGTTTGTGCCAAAGCCAAGCGTATGGCCAAGGCGGAGGATCAGCACGGCGTAGGCCTTTGTCGATCAAGCGCCGCGGCTGCCGCGCACCCTCTCGTTGTCGATGAGCTGCCGAATCGCGCGCAGGGTCAGCTCTGACTTGTCCAGCTCCCGCAACGCCGACCACTCATTGCGCAGTGACCGTGACAGGGCGACGGGCAACGAGCGCAGCCACCCGTCGATGGCGAGGTCCACGAACTCGCGCTTCTCTTCGATGGTCAGCTCGCGGGCCAGTAGCAAGCGGTTGGCATCCTCCGCTTCAAGCAACGTTTGCAGCAGACTCCAGCGCTTGCCCGGCTTCTCCACGGCCAAGGCTGCGAACGCACCGCTCGAGGTGTCGCGAATCAGCTCGCTCTCGCGCGTGACCCGGCTCTCGTGGTCCTTCGTCTCGTCCCAGCTGTCCGATTCTTCGGCCACGTAGCGCAAGTACATCATCGCGAAGAGGCAGGTGGGCGCGAGCAGCTCTTCGCGCGCCTTCACGTCGGCCCACAGCGACGCAGCCGAGCGCAGCATGTGCTTCTCCGTGGCCTCGGCGAAGCGACGGCCAAAGACCAGCGACACCGACTCCTTGACGAAGAATGGCAGCTCGCTG
The DNA here is from genome assembly GCA_009692485.1 of Myxococcales bacterium. Classification (GTDB taxonomy): domain Bacteria; phylum Myxococcota_A; class Polyangia; order Polyangiales; family Polyangiaceae; genus SYFR01. The sequence continues at coordinate 8,011 of SHZB01000169.1, read as the reverse complement.
GACATGATCTCGGAGTACCCGGGCACCACGCGCTCGAGCACCACTGCGCCACGTTTGTCGAGGGCAGCCAGGTCCGAGGTCACGGCCGGAAGGCCGAGCGTCGTGCAGGCCAGGTTGTAGACGATGGCGCGCGGCAGGGTGACGCCCTCGGGCCACGCGTCGCGCAGGTCGCGGTTGTCGGGCAGAATCCGGCCCCCGCCCCACTCTTCGGGGTATCCGGGAATCGAGCGGCCGTAGTTGGTCGAGCCGGTGGCACGGATGCGCACTCGCGTCTGTGGCACGAGCCCGCCGAAGGGCGCGATGATGGGCGCGATGCGCATCAACGTCTGGGTGTGCGCACCGACACCGCTCTCCAGCAGGGTGAACAGCACCTGGCGGTCGGCAGCGTTGACCGTGAATGGCCCGCGCGCGCTTGCCACTGCAGCACGGTACTTCTGCGCCAGGGCGAGCGTGCCGTCCGGTGAATCGGCACGAATGCCCTGTAGCGTAACTCCGTCGGCGTGACTGAATTGCGCGATGACGCCTTCGTGTTCGGGATCGAACCCGCCGCGGAAGCCCGCTCGCCCGCTGCCGATGAGGAAGGTGACCTTTGGCGCCGGAGCGCCAATACGCCTGGCATGCTCGGTCAGCCGCCTCTCCGCCTCGTCGCGCCCCGCCACCGCCAAGGTATAGGCGGCATCCGTGGCGATCTTGCCGCTCTGCTCGGCGGTGTCCGACATGGCGACGAACACTCGCAGCCAGGCTTCACGGCCGTCGAAACGGGTGACGAAGGTGTCGGTGGTGGGCAACCCCTTGATGCCGCGGTTGCGCTCGAAGGTCACGTAGAAGGACTCCAACAGGTCAGACAAGTGCGCGAGCGCCCCTACGTTCTCGATCAGGGGCACCAGGCGCACTCTTGCCACCTTGGCCATCAGCGCCGCGCGCTTCGGGGCCGGAATTCTCGCCGACAGGAACCGATCGACTCGCTCGCTGGCGCCCTCGAAGAGCCCTTCGATGGCCTGCAAATAGAGCGTGCCAATTTTTTGCAGTGCCCCGATGTCGGACCGGGCGTTGATCTGCGGCACCGACAGCTCATTGATCGCGTTCTGCGAGGGCTCGAAGCCAAGCTTCTCGGCCGCCAGCAGGAATAGAAAATTGGCGCGCGCCACCGACGCGAGCAGCTTGGAGATTTTCTCTTCGTCCTGCTCGAGCCACGGGTTGGGCACACGGAAGAGCAGATGCCGTTCCTCGCCGGGCACGATGCCGTGCCGCAAGAGTGCCAGCACGACCTTCTCGGGCACCTCCAGCCACTCGGCGCTGATGTTGCGACCTTCATAGTCCAGCAGCACTTCGTTGCATGCGCCCAGCAGGTCCGCGAGAGTCTCGTCGAATTCCTGGCGCGCCTCGACGAGCGGATTCCACTCCAGATACGACAATGCGCGGCGAGCATGGCCATCACCTCCACCCGCCGCTGTCTCGGCCAGCCGCAGCTGTTCGGCGCGGTGCGTCGTGGAGTCGGGGTGCTTTGTGCCCGTGAGCCGCAGCGTCTCGCGCGTCACTCCCTGGAGCCATTTTTCGCGGGCCGCACTGAAGGCCACCTTGTCGAGGGTGTCGAAGGCTGAGTAGCCTGTCTCTGTACACGATGAGTGCCACACCAACTCGGCCGGCGACGTGCGGAGCACTGCCGGCGCGCTCGACCCGAGGCGGCCCTGGCGCTCGAGGCGTTCCTTGATTCGCGCCATGAAGACCGTCAACTCCTTCACGTCCTTCGATCCGTAAGACAGCCGCTGCCAGGTGCCGTAGCGCGCTGCCGACGGGCCAGAGAAGGCCGCGAAGGGAATGCCGCCCACGCGAGCGGAAACCAGGAAGTCGAAGGCGTCTTCGCTGGTCCTCACCACGGCGCTCTCGCGCACGCCGTTGCGCAGGCGCTCGAACTTCTCGCCGACGATGCCAGGAAAAGCCAGCGGCGAATAGAAGGTCCCCTCGAAGTCGGTGCGCTCCACGCCCAGCGATTTGAGCTCGTCGGCAGCCGCCGCCATGTAGTCGCGACGCTCACGCATGTAGGGTGAGGGTCGCCGCAACCTCGCCAGCGGGCTCTGCAATGCCGCCAGCGCCCAGTCCTGCGCCAGCGTCGACGGGGTGGCCACCAGCCAGGCCGAGAGATTGGCGATGATCTCGCGCGCCTTCACGCCGTTGCTCTTGATTTCGTCGCTCATCACCAGCCAGCACGCCCGCGCCCCGGTGGAGGCCCCGAACATGTCCATCTTCGAGAGACCCGAAAGCGTCACCACCCAATGACGCCATTCTGGGTTGGCAAACGCCGGGTTGATGAACGCGTCGATGTAATCCAGCCGCTGATAAACAGCGTCGTAAAGCACGTAGGCTCTGTGCTCGATACACACCCTCACCAGCTCCTCGACCAATTCGCGCGGATACACGCGACCGGTGGGGTTGTGTGGGTTGTTGATGATGACGCTCGAGATACCGCCTCTCGCCAGCAACGCTTCGAGTTCATCCGGGTCGGGCAGGAAACTAGGCGAGCTGGTCTGCAGCTCGACCACCTTCTTGCCGGCGCGCTCGATGAACCAGTCGTACTCCCACGAGGGTCGGGGGACGACAACGCCAGAGCCTTCCGCGCCCAGCACCTCCAACGCCATCACCAGGCCCGAGCGCGTGCCCGGGGTGAAGATGACCTCGTCAGGCAGGAAGCGCACCTCGCTCGACGGATAGTCGATCAGACCGTCGCGATTGAAGAACTCCGCCACCTCGCTGCGCACATCCATGCGGCCCACGGCGGAACCGTAACTGTGCACGCTGTTGCGGGTGATGCGCTGGGCGGCGCGCACGACCTCGGGATGCGGCGCGAAATCCGAGTTCTTGTAGTCGCCCTGCGTGAGATCGAGCGCTCCTTCCTGTTGCACTCTGCGGGCGAAAGCCCGAACCAACGGCTCGGGAGTGGCCATGGCCTTGACGGAGAGCTGCATCTCGGAGAAATCCTTCGGAGCTTTCATGGGGGGCGGCACCCTACCCGATGCATTGCCACGCTTCACCGCCGGCGAACGCGAAAGCGCGTGCGAGCTCTGGCGGCCAAGTCATACCGTCGAAGAAGAGTGCCGCTCTTTGTCAGCCTTCCGACCGGAGTCACCTTCTGTTGCCGGCAGGCGGATGGAGTCGCCTCCAGAGATCCCGCTGCCTTGCCCCCCTCGTTCGGGCCCTCGAGCCGAATCTCAAGAAATTCGTCCGTTTGAACTTTGACTTGGATGTATTCTGGGGCCAGCCATGACACGCTCCTAGCGCACTTGTGTGTGGGTTGAACTCACACGAGGTTGAATCATGACGACGAGCCGACAGCGAGGCAGGATGACAGGAATGAGAGCAGCGCTGGTGGCTGTCGCCCCGGTGCTGGTGGCGTCGGACGCCCGCGCCGGCAATCCCGTGCCGCAGTTCGATCACGTCGTAATCGTGATCGAGGAGAACCATGCGTACGCGCAGGTCATCGGATCGGCCTCCGCACCCTACATCAACTCGCTCGAGTATAGGAAGTCCAAGCGCATGACCTTCAGGGCGGTGCCCGTCCTGCAGGGCGATCGGCGGCCCTCGTCGGCCATGTGGTTAGTGGGCTCGAGCCTCGGAGGGGTCTTCGAGGGGTGTTTTTGGCCTCCGGTGGTGCAGTGGAGGCCAGATCCCTGACCCAGATCGACGAAGTCCCTTGGCGGCGCCATTCTGGCCGGTTCGGGAGAGGAGAGAGCGGCGACTACCCTGCGAACTCGAGCTCGGGCGGCGCGCGCGCCGGAGCGAGGGTCGGGGCCGTGGTGGGAAGGCCGAGGTGTTCGAGGATCCTGCGCACGACCGCTCCGTCGGTGAGCAGGGCGATCAGCTTGCGCTCGCCGCCACACCAGGGGCAGGTGAGGACGTCGATCTCGAAGACCCTCTTCAACAGGTCAGCCCACTTCGCTCGGTGTGGCCGCAGGGCCGCGGCGGCCATGGTTTGGGAGGGTGTTCGGGGCTCTCGGCGGGAGGGCCCACCGCCGGGCACGATCCAGTCACGCCATTCCGCCGCCGGTGGCTGCGGCCGGTCGAAGTAGTGGTGGTGCTCGAGCAGGTAGAGCTTCACTTGCGTGCCCGGCAGCCGGCCCATCCGGACGCCCGCGAAGGCCGGCCCGAACCCCATCGGCACGACGAGCGGCCCTTCGAGCAGCTCGAAGTCGTCCCACGGCAGTCCGCGATAGAGCGGCGCGACGACCCGCACGTCGAGCCCGCGGCGCACCAGGTACTTCGGGAGCGCCCCGACCACGTCCCCGAGCCCGCCCGTCTTCGCGAACGGCGCGCACTCCGAGGCGACGAAGAGCACCTTCATCGCATCAGTCTGCCAGTCGCGTGAGCTTCAGCGAATCGCCGCGAACCTGGATCTGGCCGCGGCTCGCGCGCAGCTCGAAGATCAGCTCGACGTCGCCGACCTCCTCCTCGACCGCGAAGTCGAATTCGATCGTCTTCGGACCGGAGTTCCCGACGACCTTGTTCTCGCGCGTGCTCCCCATGATGCGCAGGCCGCCGCCGACGCCCGGCGCCCCGTCCTCCGCGAGCACCGTGACGTCGCGCGCCGAGAACGCCGCCTGGAAGCGGTAGTGGCCGCGCGGCAGCAGGACCGACTTGCGCCACGACGCGACGCAGACCTTGCTCGTGCCGCACGCGATGCGGTAGACGCGCTCGACACCGACCTTCTCTTCCGAGAGTTCGGCGTCCTCGCACTCCGACATGTTGCGCCAGCGGTCGAGCTTCACCGGCGTGTCGGGCGCGAAGACGAGCGGCTTGGGCTCGGGCTGCGCCTTCTGCGCCTTTAGGCTCTTCTCGCGGGCTTCGAGCCGCGTCTTGAGGTCCGCGACCAGTCCTTCGTGGTTGCGCGCGCGTTCGTGCTCGATGGTGCGCAGCACCGGCGCGAGCCGCTTCGCCACTTCGTCGACCCGCTTCGCGAGCTTGCCCGCGTCGAAGAGCGGCAGCAGCTCGCCGATCCGGCGGCGATAGGCGGCGCGCCACTCGGGGTTCTTCATCACGGCGGCCGCGACGATCGCGGGCGGATGGTCGAGGACGGAGGCGTCCGGATCCTGGAAGAGCTGATCCATGCCGTGCGGCAGGAAGCACGCCTTGCCCGTGGTCGGATCGAAGTAGAGGCGGTAGTTGTTCCGGTTCTGGCAGTAGCCGTCCCAGTGCCCGAGCATGGCCTCCATCGCCATGAAGGTGATGAAGCGGTCGACGTCGAGCCGTTCCGCGATGAGCGGCCAGCGCTTGACGACGTCGGGCTCGTTGCACGCGGCGAGCAGCGCCTGCAGGTCGGCGCGATCGTCCTTCCCCTTGCCGCTGTCCCGCTCGAGCTCGGCGTCGATGTCCTGGCAGAAGCCGCCGTCGTAGAGGTTGCCGCTCGCCTTCTCGAAGCCGCGATGGAGCAGGACCTTGTCGAAGCCCTCCTTCAGGACGTAGAGGCCGACGTCGCGCTCGTTGAGCCAGACGTGCGCGTGCGTGATGCGCGGAGCGAGCTGTCCGGCCGCGCGGAAGAGGTCGGAGGCGAGCAGCTCGTCCAGGTAGCTCTCGTCCTGGACGGAATTGTTGAGGTGGAACTTGGCGAGGCCGTGGAAGCGCTGCTCCTCGGCGATCTTGTCCATCCGGAGCGTGAGCGCCGGCTTGTCGTCGAACTCGCGGAAGCTGCCGGCGGCGCCCTTCAGCTTGATGGAAACGCCGTCGTAGACGGTCTTGTCGTTCTCGCGGATCCGGCAGGGCGTCCACTCGCGCGGATCGCTGTGCAGCTTCTCGAGCGACTTCGGGTCGAGCTCGATCCGGAGCTTCGGGATCTCGCCCTTCTTGAAGAAGGCGATGCTCGGATCGTCGCTCGTCGCCTTGCCCGGCTCCTGAGCGGAGGCCGGCGCGATCGCCGACGCCCCGATGAGCGCGAACAAGAGCAGCGGCGCCGCGAGGCGTCTATGCGTCGCCGAGTTCGACATGCTGCACGCCCTCGATCCCGTTCAGCTCGCGCACGAGCGCCTCCGGTTCGGTGCCGCCGCGGAGCTCCACCTCATAGGTGAGCTCGAGCGCCGCGCCCTGGCGCGCCGTCGTCGTCCGCACCAGCCGTTGGCGCGCGAGGAACTTCTGGAGCGGGGCGTCGAGCAGAGCGCGCGCCGAGTGGCCGGCGCCGAGCCGGACCAGCAGCTTCAGCGGGAGCTTCGTCGCGGACGCGCCGCCCGCCGCGGCGCCCGCGAAGCCCGGCGTCATTCGCGCGCAGACGAGCGCGACGAGCGCGACCAGCGGCACGCCGACCGCGCACAGCGCCCAGTTGCCCACGCCCGCCGCCATGCCGGCGATCACGGCGAAGATCACGAAGGCGGTGTCGCGCGTGTCCTCGACCACCGTCCGGAAGCGGACGATCGAGAGCGCCCCGACCAGGCTGAAGGCGCGCGCCACGCTGTTGTCGATCACGAGGACGGTCATCGCCACGAGCGCTGTCAGCAGCACGATCGTCGTCGCGAACGAGGCGAGCTCCGGATCGGGGCGGCGGACCACGCGGCGGTAGATCCACGCGATCGCGAAGCCGATCGCGACGGCGATGACGAGCCGCAGCGCGATGTCCGGCGTGTCGCGCAGCCAGTCAGGCATCGCTTCGGGTTCTTGCGTCTGCTGCATCCGGGCCACCCGCGGCACTTGGTGCGTCCAGGCCGGCGACGAGGCCGGCCGCGACGCAGAGGCGACGGTACTTCGACACGCTCGTCGGCGCGAGCGCCAGTTCGGCGACGAGCTGCTTGAACGGCTGCGGCAGCGCGGCGGCGAACTTGAGCTCGCAGACGACCGCGTCGGAGAGGACGGCGATGCCGTGTTCGATCGGCTCGACGGCGAAGTCGCGCGCCGGCAGCCCGCGGACGGCGCGGTCGAGGGTGAGGCGATACGGCCCGTGGTCGCCCTCGCCGAAGAAGGCCGTGCGCCGGTAGGTCATCGCGCAGACCGGCCGGAGCTCGTGCAGCCGCAGCGCATCGACGAACCAGGTGAGATCGCCCGTGCCGGTGGCGCGCGGCGCCGGGATCTTCGCGAGTTCGTCGCGCGGCAGTCCCGATCGGCGCTTCTTCACCCGATCGCCGCGGCGCGTCTTCCGTTCCAGGTAGACGAGCGCCTCGCGGCCGTATCTCCGGATCCGGTGTTTCGCGCCGCGGAAGTGCTGCGCACCGTGGAAGACGTCGAATCCCGGCGTGTCGAGATAGAGCGTCGACAGCTCGTAGGCGCCATTTGCGGCCTGGTCGGCGTGCGGGTCGGTCCGCATCGCCGCGCCGGCCCAACGTTCGATCGCGCGCGCGACGTCGGCGGCGACGAGGAACTTTTGCTCGTACGCCCAGGGAGCCGCGACAGAAAGCGAAGGCGAGAGCGACGCCTGGCTCGCGGCTGCGTCGTCCGATGAATCCATCGTCGAGGGGTCCATGCGTCGGGGGTAACCTACATGACCGCTGCAGCAGGGTAACTCAGGTTTCGAGGATCGTCCGCGCCGATGACGACGGGCCACGCCTTCGCGCGCTATCTCGTCGCAGGACTCGGCAGTTTCGCGGCCGATTTCTCGGGAGTATAGGCAGTCCAAGCGCATGACCTTCAGGGCGGTGCCCGTCCTGCAGGGCGATCGGCGGCCCTCGTCGGCCATGTGGTTAGTGGGCTCGAGCCTCGGAGGGGTCTTCGAGGGGTGTTCTTGGCCTCCGGTGGTGCAGTGGAGGCCAGATCCCTAACCCAGGTCGACGAAGTCCCTTGGCGGCGCCATTCTGGCCGGTTAGGGAGAGGAGAGAGCGGCGACTACCCTGCGAACTCGAACTCGGGCGGCGCGCGCGCCGGAGCGAGGGTCGGGGCCGTGGTGGGAAGTCCGAGGTGTTCGAGGATCCTGCGCACGACCGCTCCGTCGGTGAGCAGCGCGATCAGCTTGCGCTTCTCGCCGCACCACGGGCAGGTGAGGACGTCGATCTCGAAGACCCTCTTCAACAGGTCAGCCCACTTCGCTCGGTGTGGCCGCAGGGCC
>SHZB01000168.1 GCA_009692485.1 Myxococcales bacterium | reverse complement strand
CCGCGCTGACGCGCAGCTCGCGTTGTCTTGCCGCCGCGCTGACGCGCAGCTCGCGTTGTCTTGCCGCCGCGCTGACGCGCAGCTCGCGTTGTCTTGCCGCCGCGCTGACGCGCAGCTCGGTTGTTTTTGCCGCCGCGCTGACGCGCAGCTTGAGTTTATTTGCCGCCGCGCTGTTCAGACGCCGCCGCCGCGCTGGGCTGCGACGACGCGCAGAAAGTTTTCGCCGAGGATTTTGCGGATCGTGCGCTCGCTGAAGCCGCGGTCGAGCATGAGTTGCACGAGTCGGGGGAGCTCGAGGCACGTGGCCAGATCGCGCGGCGGCGTGATCGCGCCGTCCCAGTCGCTGCCGAGCGAGGCGTGATCTTCGCCGACGGTTTTTACGATGTGGTGCAGATGTTCGACGACGGCGCTGGCACGGCCGCCCCAGTAGGGCTCGCCCAAGAAGCTCGACTGGTACATGACCCCGACGGTGCCGCCCGTGTTCGCGACAGCGCGGAGCTGCTCGTCGTCGATGTTGCGCCAGTGCGGATGGACGCCGCTCACGCCCGTGTGCGTGACGATGAGCGGCAGGGTCTTGTCGTGCACATCGACCGCGTCGAAGAACCCCTTACGGCTGATGTGCGCGAGATCGACGAGGATGCGCTTGTCGTCGAGCCGCTGTACGTAGTCGCGCCCGAAGTCCGACAAGCCATCGTCGCGCGTCTTCATCGGCGAGCTGGTCGTGCCGATCCGCGAGGAAGAGAGATGCACGAGCGTGATGCGCAGCACCAGCCCGTCGGGGATCAAATCCAGCGCGTCGAGGCTCTCGTCGAGCGCGTTGCCGCCCTGAATGCCGATGAACGCCGCGTGCTTTCCGGCCGCCCGCGCCGCGCGATACTCGCTCAGGTTGCGAACGACCTCGAATTGCTCACTCACGCGTGCGAAAATTCCGCGCAAGCGCTCGAGGTTCTTGACGAAGGCGAGGGCCCGCCCGCGCGCCGTTCGAAGCGGGTTGGTGGTGATGATCCACGTGGCGCCGCTCATGGCCGCCTCGAGCGCACGCGGCAGATCGACCTGGCTGTAGAAGCGCGCACCGAAGAGGCCGGTGCCGTGGCGCTTCGTGAGGTCGTAGCCAAAGATGCGTTGCCAAATGAACGAGTCGAGGTGCAGATCGATGACGTCGCTCGCGAGGTACAGCGCGACTGCGCCCTCGCTGATGCCGAGCGCGTTCGCCCAGGCGGCGGGCTCGATCCGATGGTCTCGAAATGGCAGCAGCATCGGCGGCGCAGCATACACCGCCGGTTCGTGGCACTCTCGCGCCGTGGGTATTGCAGCGCGACTCTTGGGGACGGTCGTCAGCGCCGCGCTGAGTGACACTGGCCTGCGAGCGCGGCGGGCTTGGTTCCGTCAGAAGCGCGTGAACGAGCGCATCGCGGTAGAGTTTTTTCACGACGTTGCCGACCCGTACAGCCATCTGGTTGTGCAAGCCGTGGCGCCGTTCCTCGGCGCGGCCGGAGTCGACTTCGCCATGACGCTCGTCTCGCGGCCGGATCGCGAAGCGGTCCCTGAACCAAGCTTGCTTCGTGCGTATTCGCTGCGGGACAGCCATGAGCTGTGTCGCCGTCACGACCTTGAATTTCCGGCCGGCGCGCGCATGCCGTCACGCCCGTCTATCGAGCTCGCCGAGACGATCCTCGCCGAACGCCGCCCGCTCGAAGAGACGCTCTCGCTCGCGCGGGAAGTGGGCGATGCGCTCTTTGGCGGGGACGGCATCGATAGGTTGGCAATGCGCGCCGGCAGAAGCTCGGTCGAGCGAGCGCGACGAATGCTCGAGGAAGGAGCCGCTCGTCGCCGCGCCCTCGGGCACTACCTTGGCGGCGCGCTCCACTGCGAGGGCGAGTGGTACGTCGGCATCGATCGGCTCCCGGCCTTGCAAGCACATCTGCACGGCGAGGGCGTCGAGGTGGCGCTGGCCCGTTCGCGCGTGCCGCCGCGAGCGCTGCCGGTAGACGAAGAACGAGGCGACACGCTCGAGTTCTTCTTCTCGTTTCGCAGCCCCTATAGTTACCTCGCGCTCGACCGCGTGGCCGAGCTTGCGCGCCACCACAACAAACCCCTGCGCCTACGTCCGGTCATGCCCATCGCCATGCGCGGTGCCCGCATTTCGCCCGCAAAAAAGCTCTACATCGTGCTCGACGCCGCACGCGAAGCCCGTCGACTTGGGGTGCCCTTCGGCAACGTCTGCGATCCGCTTGGACCCGGGGTCGCGAACGCGATGGCGCTGTTTGCGTGGGCCGAGCGGGAAGGCTGTGAGCTCGCCCTCACGCGGAGTTTCATGCGCGGGATCTGGTCTGAGGCTCGCAGTGTCGACGACGAGGACGAACTCAAAATCATGGTGGAGCGCGCGGGCCTCTCGTGGCATCGGGCCGAGGCTCACCTCACCGACGATGGCTGGTGCGCACGCGTGCAAGAGAATCGCGACGCGCTCTACGCGCTCGGATTGTGGGGCGTGCCGTCCTTCAAGCTCGGCGGGTTCTCCGCGTGGGGCCAAGATCGCATCGACTACGTCGCAGAGCGTCTCGCGCGCGATGGTCGTGGCTGAGCCGTGCCGCGGGCGCTCCACTCGACTACGTCGCAGAGCGTCTCGCGCGCGATGGTCGTGGCTGAGCCGTGCCGCGGGCGCTCCACTCTTGCAGGCTCTTGACCCGCGGCGAGGCCCCGGTCGGTTCTTCGTCGATCGCCTCGAGGTAGTCGACCCCGGCGAGCGCTGCGCTCATGGTCGTGAAGTACGGCACGCTGCACTGCAACGCGTGGCGGCGGATCGAGTAGCTGTCACGCACCGCGCTCGCTCCCCGCGTCGTGTTCACCACCAGCTGAATCGAGCCGTCCTTCAGCGCATCGACGGCGTGCGGCGAGCCCTCGTGGACCTTGTGGATCGTCGCGGTAGGAATGCGCGCCCGCGCGAGCGCCTCTGCCGTCCCTGCCGTTGCGACGAGCGTGAATCCTAGCGCGCGAAGGCGCCGGGCGACGACGCACGCGGCGGGCTTGTCCGTGTCCTGCACGCTGATGAAGGCGCAGCCAGCGCGCGGCAAGTTCACGCCCGCGGCCGTGAGGGCCTTGCCATAGGCCCGCGCAAAGGTCCTCGCGATCCCCATCACTTCACCGGTCGAGCGCATCTCCGGGCCGAGCTGCGTATCGACGCCCGGCAGCTTGTTGAATGGGAACACCGACTCTTTTACGGCGACGTGCGCGGGCACCTCGAAGTCCTCGATCCCCTGCTCGTCGAGCGAGACGCCGACCATCGCCTTGGCTGCGATCTGCGCTAGCGGCCGGCCCGTCGCTTTTGACACGAACGGAATCGTGCGAGCCGCGCGCGGGTTCACTTCGAGCACGTAGACATCGTTGCCCTTCACCGCGAACTGCACGTTCATCAGGCCGACGATTCCGAGCTCGACCCCGAGCTGCCGCGTCTGCTCTTCGAGCGAGGCGATGAGCGCTGGCGAGAGCGAGTGCGGCGGAAGCACGCAGGCCGAATCGCCCGAGTGGATGCCCGCCTCTTCGATGTGTTGCATGACCCCGCCGATGACGACGCGCTTGCCGTCGCCGACCGCGTCGACGTCCACCTCGATGGCATCATCGACGTATTTATCGACGAGCAGCCGCGCGCGCCCGGTCTCGTTATTGGCCGCATCGACCGCGATTTGTGCGTAATGACGAAGATCGCGAGGGCCGTCGCAGATCATCATCGCGCGCCCGCCGAGGACGTAGGACGGGCGCACCAAGACGGGATAGCCGATGCGCTCTGCCACGAGCAGCGCCTCGTCCGGGTTCGACGCCATCCCGCCATCCGGCCGCTTGAGCGCGAGCTTGCCGAGCAGCGCGTCGAAGCGCTCACGATCTTCGGCGCGATCGATCGCGTCTGCCGTGGTGCCGAGCAAGGGGACCCCTGCTTGCGCGAGCGCGACCGCGAGCTTCAGCGGCGTCTGCCCACCGAACTGCACCAACACGCCGAGAAGCTCCCCCTTCGTGCGCTCTTCTTCGCAGATCGCCCACACCTCTTCGAAGCGCAGCGGCTCGAAATACAGGCGATCGGAGGTGTCGTAGTCGGTCGACACGGTCTCGGGATTGCAGTTGACCATCACCGTCTCGATGCCGAGCGCGCGCAACGCGATGGCGGCGTGGACACAGCAGTAATCAAACTCGATCCCTTGTCCGATGCGGTTCGGTCCGCCGCCAAGGATGATCACTTTCCGTCGATCGCGCGGCGGGATCTCGGCGCCGCCGTGGCCGTCGAAGGTCGAGTACATGTAGGGCGTCTTCGCCTCGAACTCGGCGGCGCAGGTATCGACGTTGTAGAAACTGGGTCGGATTCCGTGGGCCATGCGCGCGGCGTACACGGCCTCGGCCTTCACCCCGAGGAGGCGCCCGATCCGCGTATCTGCAAGTCCCGATCGTTTCGCGCGCCGCAGCGGCTCGGCGAGGAGACTCTCGGTGCCCAGGCTCGTCAGCTCGCGTTCGAGCGACACGATGCGTTCGATCTGGCGAATGAACCACGGGTCGATGCGACTCGCTCGGTAGAGCTCGTCGACCGAGCAACCGAGCCGCAGCGCGTCCGCCAAATAGAAAGGCCGATCGGGTAGCGACGCATGCACGAGCTTCAACAGGATCGCGCGCAGCTCAGCCTCGTCCGCGGCGGGGCGCTCCGAAGGCGGGGACGGCTCGCGGGGCGCATCCATCAGCAGATCGCGCGCGCCGCTCGGACTCTCTGCGAGTTTTCGATAGTCGATGCGACCGAGCAGCGAGCCGATGCCGTCGTGGCCGGTCTCGAGCGAGCGAGCGGCCTTCTCGAGCGCCTCGTTGAAGGTGCGACCGAGCGCCATCACCTCGCCGACGCTCTTCATCTGTGTGCCGAGGCGGGCGTCGGCTCCAGGGAATTTCTCGAACGAGAAGCGCGGCCACTTCACGACGACGTAGTCGATGACGGGCTCGAACGCGGCGCTCGTGCCGGTGATGTCATTGACCAGCTCGTCGAGCGTGTAGCCGACGGCGAGCTTGGCGCTGATCTTCGCGATCGGGTAGCCCGTGGCCTTCGACGCGAGCGCGCTCGATCGGGACACGCGCGGGTTCATCTCGATGATGACCATGCGGCCGGTCTCGGGCTCGAGCGCGAACTGCACGTTGGAGCCGCCCGTCTCGACGCCGATTTCGCTCATCACCATGCGTGCGGCATCGCGCATTCGCTGGTATTCCCGGTCTGTCAGCGTCATCGCCGGCGCGACCGTGATCGAGTCACCCGTGTGCACGCCCATCGGATCGATGTTCTCGATCGTGCACACGACGATGAAGTTGTCCTTCCGGTCGCGCATCACCTCGAGCTCGAATTCTTTCCATCCGAGCAGGCTCTCTTCGACGAGCACGCGTCCGCGCGGCGACTGCGACAGCGCCCACGACACCACGGACTCGAGCTCTTCGGGGCGCTCTGCGATCCCGGCCCCGGCGCCACCGAGCGTGTACGACGCCCGCACGATCGCCGGATAGCCCGTGCCCGCCTCGGCGCCCGTACCCTCCACGATCGCGCGGGCTTCAAGCACCGACGCCGCATATCCCGAGCGCGGAGTCTCGAGCCCGATCTTGGCCATAGCCTCCTTGAACTGGAGACGGCTCTCGGCTTTTGCGATCGACTCCGGGCGCGCGCCGATGAGCTCAACTCCCAGCTCGGCGCGAGTCCCGTCCTCATGGAGCGCGAGCGCGAGGTTGAGCGCGGTCTGGCCGCCGAGTGTTGGCAAGAGCGCGTCCGGGCGTTCACGCTCGAGGATGGCGCGCAAGCTGGCAGGCTCCAATGGCTCGATGTACGTGCGATCCGCGAGATTCGGATCGGTCATGATCGTGGCCGGGTTCGAGTTGACGAGGATGACCTCGTAGCCGTCCGCGCGGAGTGCCTTGGCGCCCTGCGTCCCGGAGTAATCGAACTCGCACGCCTGCCCGATGACGATCGGTCCCGAGCCGACGATCACGATCCTCTTCAAGTCAGCGCGGCGCGGCATCGGTGGGCTCGGTAGCACCGTCCGATGGCATCGCCTAGCCCGAGCGCCCCGCCCGCGCATCGACCTCTTTGGCCACGATGCCAACGCCGCCGTCATTGGGTACGCGGATAACGAGGAGATGCTCCACGACCACGGCTACCGCGAGCTGATCCGACGGGCCGAGCGAGCCTTCGCGGAGGGAATCCGACGTGCGCGCCCGCCGCGGGTCAAAGACAAGATCGTGCGCGACATGGCCGGCCAGAACAGGCGTGCATCGCTGGGCAAACGGCAATGGCGTTGGCGAGGTCGAACCACAATGCATGCAGCGCAATGTGCTGGTCGGTCGTGGTCGTCACCGACCTGTTCGTCACCGAGCATGTCGCCGAGCATTGACAAGAATAAATTCTGATTTTAGTTTGGTCAGCCCATGTACGTTGACCGCCTTCTACGCGGATCCTTGGAACGAGCGCGGTCCTCGTTTCCAGCCGTCTTGATTACAGGGCCACGCCAGTCCGGCAAAACCACGTTCCTGCAACACGAAGCCCGCGAGAGCCAAGGATACGTGTCGTTTGACGACCCGCTGGAGCGCGCGTTCGCCCGCGAAGATCCTAACGGTTTGCTCGACCGATTCAGGGACCGTCCCGTTGTGCTCGATGAAATCCAGTACGTCCCAGAGCTCCTTCCCTACTTAAAAATGCGCATCGATCGCGATCGAAATCGCGCCGGCGCATACCTTCTGACCGGCTCTCAGCAGTTCGCTCTGATGCAAGGGATCACCGAGTCGCTCGCGGGTCGCGTCGCGATCCTGGAGCTTCTTCCGCTGTCTCACCTGGAGTTGGCCGGTGCGTCGCTCGACGCGATGGTGTGGCGTGGCGGCTATCCGGATCCCGCGCTGAATCCGAACATCCGTGATCTCTGGATGACGTCGTATATACGGACCTATGTCGAACGGGATGTCCGGCAGGTACGCGACATCCAAGAGCTCGGCAATTTCGAAAGGTTCTTGGGACTGTGCGCCGCCCGCCACTCCCAGGAGTTTCACGCTGCCCCCCTCGCGCGCTCGTGTGGGGTGTCCCAGCCTACCATCCACGCGTGGGTATCGGTGTTGGCGGCGTCGTACGTCGCGACGCTGCTTCAACCGTGGCATCGCAATCTTGGCAAGCGCCTGATTCGCGCGCCAAAGCTCTATTTGATGGACCCAGGGCTCGTGTGCACGCTGACCCGTCAACCAACGCCTGATGCGGCCTTGGCGGGACCGTTGGGTGGGCCTCTGTTCGAGGGTCTCGTGGTGACGGAAGCCCTGAAGCTGTTCGCCGCGGCGGGAAAGCCCGCCAGCTGTTGGTGTTGGCGTTCACACGATGGATTGGAGGTCGACCTCGTGATCGAGGTTGGAGGCAGGGTCATTCCCGTGGAGGCGAAACTCACCGCCACCCCCACGGCCCGCCACGCCGAGCCGTTGAACCGTTTGCGACAATGGGTTGGTGACGAAGCGGACCCCGGACTCGTCGTCTGTCGGGTGAACGAACCGGTCGCCTTGCCCGGCGGCGCGACGGCCATTCCGTGGGATCATTGGCCAAAATGGCTCTCGGACCGCCTCGGGCTTTGACGCGTTCACGGGTTTGGGTAGAAATCCACCAAGGGTGATATCTCGATCAGCGACTCGATGACCTTAGAGATCGCGGGCGGCTGGCATATGTACGCGCTCGATGGCACCTCGATCGCGATGGTCTACGGCACCTCGGCGGACGGCGTTTCGTTGACTTTTTCGGAGTCATCGGAGCAATTGCTCGCGTGTTTGCCGCACGTTTTGTCTCAGGCAACCACCGTGGCGGGCGAGCTTCGCATCTACGGATTCGGTCCCAAGGGCCCGAGCGGATGATCAAAGCGACTCTTGGGTTCGGTCGAGCGCGGCCTTGAGGTAGTTGCGCGCGCGCAGCGTGTAGGGCCCATCCGGGCGCAGCTCCAGGTGGTCTCGAAACGCGTTCGTCGCGGGCGCGAACTGCTCCGTGCGGTAGAGGACGACGCCGCGCGCGAGGTCAGCCGGATAATCCACGTCGAGCTCCGCGAGCCGCTCGATGGTGCGTAGCTGCTGCGGCATGAGGACGCGCGCCGTCAGTCCACGGTCCTGTGTCATCGACGTGATCTCGCTGTGGAAGGGATGCTCCAACAAGAATCCGAGCCGCAAACGGTCCTCGTCGACAGTGAGCGCCATGTCCGCGCCGACGAAGCCGGCCACGACGTTCCACCGTTTCTTGAAGAGCACGCGCAGCTCGTCGTCGGTCACGAACAGCTCGCGCGTCGAGCCCACGCACCATCGGTTGCGCGCCATCGTCGCGATGAAATCGCCGCTGAGCGCACCGAGCTCGGCGCTCTCGACGCCCGTCTGACGCCAGCTCGCGAACTCGAACAGGAAGCGCATCATCTGGAACGCGCGCAACGCCCTCAAATCGTCGGGATGCGCCGCGGCACGGTTGGCGGCGTCGGAGGCTCGGACGCGAGCGGCGGCGAAGGCGTCCTCATCGTCACCGAGCGATGCTTCGTTGTAGGCGCGCAGCTCGCGGCCGAGCGCACGCACGTCGACGTCGAGCGCGACCTCTATGGCCCCCCGCGCGAGCGCCTCGTCGGCTCGCATCGTCGCGGTCAGCGCGTCGTCGTCGATGCGCGGCGCGGGAGTCCGGAGCGGCTCGGCCGCGCGCGGCAGGGACAGGAGCAACACCAGAGCGGCGAGCACCACCACGAAGAGCCCTGGCTGCCAGCCGTCGAAGTGGCGCTGCCAGCCTTTTGTTTTCGACGAATGGGCCACGCGCGCGGACACGTTACCGGGTCGCGAACGGAATCACGAACGATTCGCCAGCGCCGACGACCGTGGCCCCCCAGAGAACGGCCGCACATTTGCCCTGTATTTTCGGCCGCAGCGGCGGAACGAATTGCACGGTGGTGACGCGCGCGTCGCCGTCGAGCGTGACGGTGATGTGGGTCGCAACCGTGACCGAGAGCTGTGCGCCGGGCGTGTTTGCGGTGGCGCTGCGAAGGCACGCGATCATGGCAGCTCTTGCGGCGCTGACACTCATGCCAGCACTGATGCCAGCCGCTCGGGACGCGGTCTTGGCGCTCGCGCGTGCGGCCTCGCTCGTCGGCGCATGCAGCGCTCCGCGTTCGTGCGAATCCGCGTCTGCCGCTGGTTCATGGCCGTGGCGGGCGAGCCCCGCGGGCGCGGCATGCAGGCCCTGCACGCCCTGCACGCCCTGCGATGTGCCGTGTGCATCGACGTCGCCGGCGAGGTCGGGTGCAGCTACCGGGGCGAGCGTTGGCGCCGTCCTCGTGTCGCCGCTCAGCGCGACGGCCGCGTGTGATCCGTCGCTCGGAAGGCTCGCGATCAGGCGGGCGTCCGCCGTGCCGAATACCGCACGCGCGGGACTTACCAGCAGCGTTCCAGAGGTCTCCCCGCGGTAGCCGGCGGGCCCCACGGCGACCACCCCTTCGCTCACGTAAACCTCAATCTTTTCACCCGAGCGCCGCACGGAGAAC
>SHZB01000006.1 GCA_009692485.1 Myxococcales bacterium | reverse complement strand
GCTGAGGGGCATGGCCCCGCCCAGAGAGGCCGTTCCAGGAGTGTCCCGCCCTAGCTCGAGTCGATGGCTTTGGCGTAATCGTCGATGCCGCGGCCGTGCGGCTCGCTCAGCTCGGGCAGACCGTCCCGCAGACGACGACGCCGTTGCCGCAGTTGGTGACGGTGTCGATGCATTTCAATTGGTCCGCGCACTGAAGCGGATTGTTGCAGTGAAGCGTGCAGCTCGCGCCCGCCGCGCAGCTGAGGCTGCAGCCAGCCACCGCGCCGCACTCGAGATCGCAGCTGCTCGCGGCATCGCACTTGACCGTGCAGGCGCCGCTCGCGGAGCAATCGAACTTGCCGGTGCAGGCCTTGCAGTCGATGTTGCAGGCGTTCGAGGCCGCGCACTTCGCGCTGCATGTGCCTGCGGTGCACCCGATGGTGCAGTTCTTCGACGCGCAGCGGAAGTCCGCGTTCGTGCACTTGTCGCACGCAAAGACCGCGGTGTTCTCGACCGCGCAATCCGCGGTGCACGTCGTCTGCTCCGCGCAGTACACGTCGCAGGTCTTCTTGTTTGTGCAGGCGATCGCATCGCAGCTGCAATCGCAGACGCTACACGCGGCCTTGCAGCCCATTGCCGTCGTATCGGGCATGCAGCCGTTGCACTGGTCGCAAGTGACGTGGCCCGCCGGCGACGCCGTGACCTCGCCAGCCATGCACGGCGCCGCGCCTTCCCCGCTACCGTCCGTGCCGCCCCCGGGGCCAATCCCCGCCGTGCCGCCCATGCCCGTGGAGCTGCTCTGCGACGGCATGCCCGAGGACGACTGCGTCGCGCCGCCGACACCCGAAGTCGTGCCATCGAAGAGCTCGACGAAATCTGCGTCGCACCCGAACGCGAAGACGAGCGACGACGAGACGAACCCCCCGCGCCAGCCGCTTCGAGCGCCGAAAAAGATCATCCGCGCATCTTAGCAAGCTTCGTCGTGCGCCAAGCGTCCCGCGCAGAATGCTGGGTTACGATGCCGCGCGGCGTTTCAGCGAGAGTCCGCGCGTCATCGAGCGTGGCCGTTCCGCGTCATCAAAAGCGTCCCGCGACACCGAGCCAGCCAGGTCCGCCGACGAGAGCGGCGCTCGCGCGGGCGGGTTCTCGTGTGCCGTCTTCGAGGTGCAGCGCGAACAGCGTGCCGCCCGCCGCAAGTCCGACGAGGCCCACGCCGAGCATCGCGTTTGCCACGGTCGCGTGAGCCTCGCCGCGGTCGGCCTCGGCGCGGTCGGCGGGCCCGCAGTGGGGTGCGCAGCGTGCTTCGAGATCCCCGTAAATCCCGCGCGAATTTGCGCCGAAGCCCGCGAAAAGGCCGAGCCCGACGACCCCCACGCCGCCGGCTGCGACTGCCCCGTAGAGCTTCCATTCGCTTCGCGTTCCGGCTCCGTCGGTCGAGCCGTCGGTGGCGCTGAAGGTCACGAGTTCTTCTTGGCCCGCGGCGACGGTCACGGTCTGTGTCGCCCCCGGGCCCGCGCCGAAAACGAGCGTGAGCTGGACCTCGCCGGGCGCGCGAAAGACGTGCGTCTCGCCGCCCGGGTCGATGGGTACTTCCGCGCCGGCAACGCGCAGCACGGCGCCCATCGTCCGGCCCAAGACCCGTACGCGCAGGTGTGCGAGCGAGGGCCGAATGCGCGCAAGCTCGGCCGAGGCCGCGTTCGCCGTCTCTGTGTAGCGCGGCTCCGAGACCGCCTTGAGCCGCGCAGCATCCGCCGCCGAAAACAGGATTCTCGCCGCCTCCGCGTCGCGGCCAAGCTGTGCCAGCATCGAGCCGATCATGAACTGAGAGTTGGGGCTCGGCGCGAGCCGGTAGGACTCTTGGAAGAGGACGAGCGCGGCCTCGAAGCTCCCCGCAGCCGCCAGCTCGGAGCCCTCGCCGAAGAGGCGCGTCGCGTTCTCGAGCGGGTCAACGCCGTGGCCGCTTGCATCGGCCGACGCGGCTTCGGCGGAAGAACTCTGCCTAACGCCGTCCGCCGCGGAGCGAGCGCCGTCCGTCGCGGAGCGAGACCCGTCGGGCGCGGAGCGAGAGCGGTCGGGCGCAGCGGGCGCAGGGGATTGCGCGCGGCTCGGCGATGTCGAGGGCGACTCCTCGGCGTAGGCCGGCAGAGCCCATAACGCGGCGGCCGACGAGTGGGCGACGAGCAGCGCCATTGCCACCCTGTTTCGCGAAAAAGGCCGGCTTTTACTGCAAAAACGTGCGTGACGGGCCATTATCAAAGGCCCCGCGGAATGAACTGTTTTCGTGGCGGAGCGCTCGGCTGCGGCGGACCCGCGGGAGGTCGTGAACCCTTGGGTTGCGCGACGCCGGTGGGCGCGGTCTTGCGTGCCTCCGCTGATGCCACTGCCACTGCCACTGCTGCTGCCGTCGTCGTCGCCGCTGCCTTCGTTGTCGCCGCAGCCATCGCAGCCTTCGTTGCCACCGAATCCGCCGCCGTCGCCGAGCCGCTGGCAGGCTCTTCCGCGTGAGCAGGGTCGGCCGCCGCGGAGCTCGCCGGCGTCGCAGAGCCCGACGGCTGCGCGGAAGAACCAGCGGTCGCGTCTGCCCGCGCGAGGTCGCGTTGTGCTATCGCGGTCGCGCCCGGGTGCGCTGCCGCCGGGGTCGTCTCCGGTGCAGCCGGCGGCTTCGCGACGCTCGCTGCGAACTCCTTTTCGCCCGGCCCGCCTTGTCCGCTCAGCACGAACGCTCCCGCGAGCACCGCAATCGCCGCCACCCCCGCCGCGAGCCACAGCGACCGAGAGCTCGCCCCCGCCGGCCGCGCGCCCCTGCTCGCCGCGTCGTCAGCGTCATCGCCCTCGGCTGCGAGGACGGTGTCGATCGCCGCGTCGTCCCGGTCGTCGGATTCGGCACCGAAGACGCCGTCGTTCGCCGATTCAACGGTGTCGTCGTCTGAAGGAGCCCCGCTGGCATCGGCGCCGTACGCATCATCAGATCCGGTCGCGCGGTTGGCGTCGTATGCATCATCGGATCCGGCTTCGAACTTGGAGTCGTGCGCATCATCGGATCCGTTCGCGCGGGCGGTTTCGCTCGCGGTCGCGCTCGGGCGGGCGGGCGTGATCGTGGGCCGCTCGCCCGGGCTGCTGCGTCGAACGTGCACGCCGCTGTCCTGGAGGTGCTCGCGGATCTCTGCCAAGTCCTGCTCGAGGGTGTTGCCGTCCGCCGGCGTTGGCCAGCCACCCGAGGCTCGCGCCGCCGGTGTCTGCGAGCTGTCGCGGGCATGTCGGCGCGCCGTCGCGAGCGTGCTGCTCGCCATCGCCTCCACTTCGCTGCCGACCTTGCGCGCGCTGTACATCTCGGTTCCGAACGCGTCGTCAATGGCGTCGGCAAGCTCGGCGGCGCTCGCGTATCGAAGGCTCACGTCGCGCTCGAGCGCCCGCATGACGATCGCGTCGAGCGCGGGTGGAATGTCCCTTCGGTACTTGCTTGGGCGCTCGAACTTCCCGGCCAAGAGGGCCCCGACAATCTCCGCGTCGGAACCGCCATCGAGCAGCGCCCGGCCTACGAGCGCCTCCCAAAGCACCGCGCCGGCCGCGAACACGTCGGCCCGCCGATCGAGCTTCGCGCGCGTGAGTTGCTCGGGCGCGAGGTATCGAAGCTTGCCCTTCAAAACATCGTGACGCGTCTCCGAGAGGCGCCCATGGGCCTTGGCGATCCCGAAATCCGTCACGCGCGCCACGCCGTCGGCGCCGACGAGGATGTTCTGCGGCGAGACGTCGCGGTGGATCACGTTGACGAGCTGACCGGAGCCGTCGCGTAACCCATGGGCCGCGTGGAGACCGCGCAGCGCGTCATGGAGCACGCGCAGGACGAAGCCGATGGCCAGCGGTTCGACGCCCGCGCGCGGCGCCTGCACCAGGCGGCTGAGCGCAGCCCCCTCCACGTAGCTCATGACGATGATGAGCGAGCCATTGAGCGCATCGACGTCGAACACGTCGACGACGTTCGGATGCTGAATCCGCGCCGCGATCCGCGCCTCATCGAGAAACATCTTGACGAACTCGGCGTCGCTCGCGAGGTGCTCGTGCAGGACCTTCACCGCGACCAAGCGCTCGAAGCCGGCCTTGCCCAGCATTCTCGCGAGATAGACCGTGGCCATCCCACCGCGCGCGATCTCCATGAACAGCTGGTAACGACCGAGCGTCGCCGGCAGGATCAGAGATCCTTTCGGGGCCGCGGCAAGGTCGGTCCTGGTCATGGTCATGCTCTCAGCCTGCGATTCGAAATCCCGCTCTTTTTTACTGGCAGTTTCACGATGCAGCCAGCGCTGTGCGAGGTCTCTTCACCGCGGTCGATCGTCCTCAGGGCGAGGAGATTCTAGCCGCGCCATGGTGGACATTCCGCCACCGGGCAGCAAGCCGTGATTTTTCGGAGTTCACAAACAAGTTAAGGTACACCGATGCAGCAAGGAACACCCGAGGAAGCGTCGGCCCTCGATGAACTTCTCGCCGGCGGCTCGCCATCGCGTGCGCCCAAGCCCACCAGCTCTGCATCATCGGCATCATCGGCGTCATCGGCATCCGCCGGATCGACCGGCACGGCGGCCTCGCGCGCCGGGCTGCCGCGGCTCGAAGATCTCGAGGCGCTCGTGGTGCGCGCAGAGTGGGCCAAGGTGCTCGAGCGACTCGGCTCCTTCGAAGACGCCGCCGGGTTGCCGCCGCGGCTCGCGCTCATCTACGCCGTCGCGCTGAAAGAAAGTCAGGACGGCGGCGACGACACCAACATCAACTTGCTGGGGATCCGCGCCGTGGCGGGCCTGCTCGGGATGGCACCCGACAGTCCGCTCGCGTTGAATCTTGGCAAGCGCCTCTTGCGCAGAAATCCGGTCGGCCTCCGGCAGCGCAAGGCCCCAGCGGCCCCGATTCGCATCGTGATCGTCGTCGTCGCGTTGCTCGGCGGCAGCGCGGTGGGTTGGCTCGTCGGCCCAGGCGGCGACATGTTCTGGGAAATTGTCGAAATGATGATGCGCTAGGGCGCGCAGGTGCCCGGCCGTTGTAGTTGCATTCTTCCACGACCCGAAGGCACACCTGCGCGCGAAGCTGGTTCCTCGCAGACTCAGCAGGGCTGCGGCTCACCTCCGCGCGTGCGACTTCCCATCCCGCGTGCACGAAGAGTCCGAGAAGCTCGCCCACAAACGTCGACGGTATCCCTACGCGACGCCACCGCTAGCGCCGCGCGTGCCGCGGAGATCGACCGGGCCGTCGAAGGGTGGTTTCTGCATCGTGCCGAGCGGGACGATGCGGGCGTGCGGGCAACGCGCGATGAAGTGGTCGGACCACTTGGCGAACGAGGGCTCGCGAAGGTTTCTCGACGGTGCCGCCGTAGAGACGCCCACGGTCGTGACGAGCGGAAAGTACGGGCCGAGCACGTCGATGGCGCGATCGGACGCGTGCATGACGAGGAGCGTGCGATGCGCCGGCGGCAACAGAAAGGCTTCGGGCGCGTCGTCGAGCGCGAGCAGGTGGTCGGGGCGCGCGAACACCGTGCCCACGCATTCCATCGTCGCGCGGTAGCGAGAGAGCTCGGCCCGCGCGTCGTCGTCGAGCGTCCCGCGTCGAACCGTGGCGGCGCGACGTGTCAGCTCAGCGTCCAGGGCGCGAGCAAATGCGTGCGCGCGTTCGGGCGCTCCGTCGACGAGGGCGACGCGCGGCGACAAGCATCCGCGTCCGTCGAAGACAATCAAGTCGCGGGCAAGCAAAGCTGCCGCAAGCTCGAGCGACTCGGCGTCGCCACCGCTGTCTGTCGCGCCCCCGCTCCGGGCGATGAACGCGAGTCCCATGCCGCTGCCGTGTCGCAGGACGCGCAGGTCGCGAGGCAGCCCAGCGACGATCGCGTCGAGCGCCGCGTCGCTGCCATAGAGGTGCGCCTCCTCGCCGTGACTCGTGCTCGCCACGCTTGCAGTGCTTGCAGTGCTTGCGCCGCTTGCACCGCTTGCAGTGCTCGCCACGAGTTGCGTTGCCGAAAACGCGAGGTCATCGATCAGCTGAAGCTCGGGCAGGCACTCGGCCAGGATCCGCGCGAGCGCCGGATCGCGTCGTGAGGGCCGCAGCAACACCCGCGGTGCCGTCGCAAACGCGAACGCGACCGCCCGCAGCGCCGCCGTACACACGTTCGCCGCGAGGACGACGTGACACCGCTCTGCGACGCCGGATCGCCCGATAAATGCGGCCATTTCTGCATCCGACGCGTCCGTCTCGAGGTGCTCGCCGAGGGCAAGCTCGAGCCCCGCCGGCGAGAGTCCGCTCGTCCGTAACAGCTCCACCCGCGCGCGCTGCCCGAGCCGCGTCGCCGGGCAAGCAAGCTCACGACCCACGGCGAGCACGCGCCGCACACGCCGCTCGCGCTGTTCGTACGAGTTAGCCTCCACGCTGCTCCCGCTCGTCGTACGAGTTAGCCTCCACGCCGCTTTGCCTCATCGTCGAGCCACGCTCGTCGTACGAGTTAGCCTCCACGCCGCTCCGCCTCTTGGTCGAGCCACGGTTCGAGCGCGAGCGAGCAACCTCGCGGCGTCGCTCCCGCTTGGCGACCGCGCAGCTCGATGCCGCCATCTTCGAGCTCCACGATGCGATCGGCCGTGAGGATCGCGACGGCCGAGTCGACGTTGGCGAGATCGACGAAGCGCGCGAGCCCCTCTTCGCCGCGCACGACCGGCGCGAAGGTCACGGCATCGACCGCGGTCACGCGCAGCCACGGTGGCGCGTAGTACGCCGTCGATGAGCTCGGCGCCTCACGCCAGCCGAGCGCGTGCGCGAGCCCCGCCTGGTAGAGCTGGCTCGACAGCTCGGTCATGCCGTACTCCCCGACGACGCGCACTTCCGGCATCTCGGTGACGGCCGCGATCGCGCGCCGAAGCTCAGCCGCATCGAGCTGCCGCGAGCGACCCTTGTGACCGCCGGTGTTCATCACGACGCTGCCCGGCGGAAGCACTAGCTCGCACCGCGCATCCACCAGGTGCACGAACGCGAACGCCGTCCCCGCGAGCAGCACCGGTCGCTGAGCCCGCGCCGCCGCCGCGACCGCGCGCCGCACGCCCTCGACATCGAGGCCCACCCCGTCCCAGTGCCAGCTCGCCGTGCCGACTGCCTCCGCGAAGCGCGCGACCATGAAGCTCAAGGACGACTCGGGCGCGTGCGTCTCGTCGGCGAGCAGCGCCACGATCGCGAACCTCGTGTCCGCCGTGCGGCCCGGAAACAGCAGCCGCTCGGCCCAGCTCAGCGCCGCGACACGGTAGGTCGCCGTCGTTCGCAGCGCATGCTTGCCACGCTCGGCGAGGGTCGTGCCGCTGCTCAGAAACACCCGTTCGTCGAGCTCCGGTGGATGCGCGGCGATGCGGCGAAGTCGAAACGCATCCGTCGGAATTGCCGGAATTTCCGCGGCTTTTGTGATCTCTGCCGCATCCGTCCCCGCCGCCGCGAAGGCACGCGCCACCGCCGCAGCGTGCCGCGCCTGGTATTGCGCCACCGCCACCGCGAGCTCGTCGAAGCCCTCGGTCCGAAGGCCCGCACCCGAGCCCGCGATGAACCGCACGACCCGGCCATGCAGCGCCTCGCTCTCCGCGACTAGCGACACGCCGCGAGCACCTCCGCGAGCGCCGGGCCAAGCGAGCACAGCGCCGCCGTGTCGATCGTGAGCGGTGGCGTCAACACCAGCGTGTCGCCCGCGATACCCCCCGAGAGCACCAAGAAACCGCGCCGCAGCAGCTCGCGCGTACACGTCATCGCGCGCGCCGCACCGTCGAGCTCGATGCCGATCATCAGACCGCGGCCCCGCACGTCCCGCACTTCGGAGCTGCCGGCGAGGCTCGCGCGGAAGCTCGCGACCGCCTCCATCCCCAGCTGTCGCGAGCGGGCCACGAGTCCGTCGGCGTCGAGCACATCGAGCGTCGCGAGGGCTGCGGCACACGCGAGCGGAGAGCCTGCATGTGTCGAGGTATGGATCGTCTCGCCGCGACTCCACCCATGCATGGCCGCGCGCGTGGCCACCACCGCCGCGATCGACACGCCGCCGCCCAGTCCCTTGCCGAGGCACACGATGTCCGGGCTCGCGCCCTCGTCCACACTCACGAGCGAGCTGCCCGCGCGGCCGAGGCCCGTCCAGATTTCATCGGCGATCACGAGCGCGCCGCGATCATGAGCGAGCCGACACAGCTGCCGCAAAAACCCAGCCTCGGGCACGACGCATCCGCCGCGACCGAGCACCGGCTCGACCAAGATCGCTGCCGTCGGCGAGGCGCGCAGCAAGTCATCGACGAGCTCGAGCGACACCGCCATCGTGGCGCCACGCAGCCCCGGATACGGCGCGAAGCTCACGAGCTGGCTGAGCTGCGGCGCGAACGGTTCGCGAAACCCGCGCTGAAATCCGCAGGCGGCGAGCGGCGCATACCCGAGCCCGTGATAGGCCCCGTCGAACGCGACGAACCCGTGCCGCCCCGTCGCGAGCGTCGCCGTCTTCATGGCCGCGGCGATCGCGTCCCCGCCGCTCTGCGCCAACAGCACCTGCGCGCCCGTGCTCGGATGCAGCCGCGCAAGCCGCTCGAGCAGCGCCACCTTCACGTCGCTCGCGTACACATCGCCCAGCCCTTGAATGAGCCGGCCGGACTGCTCGGTGATCGCGCGCACGATCGCCGGATGCGCGTGCCCGAGCAGCGCCGCGCCGAATCCCGCCGCAAGATCCACATAGCGAATGCCGTCGACGTCCTCGACCGTCGCGCCCTCGCCGCGCGCGAGCACGATCGGCGCCGTGTCGCCCGCATCCGCCCCAGGCCGCACATTTCGGCGCTGCGCGAACGCCGGACACTCGACCTCGTTCGCACGCGCGCCGAGCTCGAGCGATACGCGTCCGGGCACGCTCGGCGCAATCCCCGCCGCGCCCACGGTCATGCGCAGACGCGGTTGCGGCCGGAATTCTTCGCTTGGTACAGCCGCTCGTCGGCGCGCTTTAGCAGCTCCGCGGCGTTGCGATCTTCGTCCGCGAGCACGGCGCATCCGACGCTGACCGTGACCACGATGCGGTCGGTCTGGAACACGAAGGTGTGGCCTTCGATCTCTTCGCGCAACCGTTCGCCCAGCTCCGCCGCGCCATCGAGCAAGGACTCGGGAAGCACGATGCAAAACTCTTCGCCGCCATAGCGCGCGAACACCTCGTCGCGCCGAATCCGCCCCTGCACGAGACCGGCGACCTCTTTCAACACGAAGTCGCCCGCGAGGTGCCCATGCGTATCGTTGACGCGCTTGAAATGGTCGAGGTCGAACATCATCACTGCGAGCGAGCGGCCGTGCCGACGCGCGCGGATGAGCTCCCGCTCGAGCGCTTCGTGGAGGTAGCGCTTGTTGTGGATCTGCGTGAGCCCATCCACGATCGTGAGCCGGTAAATCTCTTCGTGGTATTGCGACTCGACGTCGGCGCCGGACAAGAACTTGAAGATCGTCGCGCCGATCTTGATGCGGTCGCCGTTACGCACGATGGCGCCGTTCGTCACCTGCACGTCATTGGAGTACGTACCATTCGTGCTGCCCTCGTCCGCGACCTTCCACGCTCCGTCCGCAAGCGTGAAGCTCGCGTGCCGGCGCGAGACCGAGTCGCTGTCGAGCACGATGTGGTTATCGGTCCCGCGCCCGATGCGCAGCGGGCTCGACTCGAGCACGAATCGCTTGCCAAGCAGCGTCGGCTCTTTCGTGTAGATCACGACGAGACAGTCGGTCCGCAGAGCGCCGCTCTCATCCACCGCAGGCCGAGTAACCTGGGTGATCCGCGTCTTTTCGTCGAAATTCGTCACGCCGTGACGCACCCTGCCGGTGGCGAGCAGCGGTGTGGCACCGCCCGCGAATTCCCGGAGAACGCGAGCGCGGAGGGTATGCCCACGCTCGCCATTCAGTCAAGGCGCGGCGCGACGTGCGTGGGTGCGACGTGTGCGCCGTGTGCGACGTGTGCGCCGTGTGCGGTGCGCCGTGTGCGGTGCGACGTGTGCGGGGCGGCGTCCCTTGCCGTCGAGCGCTCCGCTGTTTGCCGTCATACAGCGATGTCAAAGCTGCCATGTCAAAGCTGTCATTGCACGCGCGGCACCCGAGGGGATAAAGCTCGCAGGACGAGGCGCAATCGATGAAGCAAATCAGGCGTGACTGGGCACTTGCGGTGGTCGTGGGCGTGGTCCTCTTCGGCGCATGTTCGGATGACACGGCCACGCCCGCAGCGTCGAGCGCGGGTGGCGCGGGCGGGACGAGCAGCGATGGCGGCGGCGGCGCTGGAGCGGGCGGCACCGGGGCTGGCGGCGCGGCGGTCTGCGGCACCGCGGCGAGCGCACTCGACACCACCGGACTCACGGTGCTCGCGTACGGCGATGGCACTCCGGCCTCGAATCTGCGCGAGCAGACCTTCCAGATCGGCACCGGCGCGAACACCTATGTGTTGAACGAAGAGTCGCTCTTCGAGGCGGCGCGCTTCGAGCTCGAGCACCCCGCGAGAATTCACGGCTTCGAGGTGATGTGGGCGGGCCTCCCGGACGCGGCTCCTCCCGAACTCGAGCTCGAGGCCGGCCTCTACGGCGACTTCGGCTACAACGGCTTCGACTTTTGGGCGAAGGCACCGAATTGGGTGGGCACGCGCTGCGCCGGCGACGTCGATGCGAAGGGCGGGTGGCTCAGCTACCGCTTCGATGCTCCCATCGAGGTCGAGCACCCCGGCCTCGTCTACGTCGCGCACCACGCCAACCCGGGCGAGCCGGTCTGGTGGTTCGACGCGAGCGAGCCGGAGAGCTGCGAGCCCTTCGATGCGTGCCCGTCTGCGTACAACCTTCCGAACGCCGAGGCGAACACCTACTTCAACGGATTGAGCTTCCCGTTTCAGCGTGATTTTTTGGTGCGGCTCTACGTCGAGTACACGACCGAGCTCACCCCGGCAGAGCGGCTCTTTCAACCCGCGAAGGCCTCGCCCGAGAACGCCCACGTCAGCTGGGGCGACTACGACGTGGACGGCTTCGACGATCTGCTCGCGGGCAATACGCTCCACAAAAACCAGGGCGACGGCACCTTCGTCGACGTCACTGCCGCGGCCGGGCTAGCTGGCATTGGCGCAACCGGCGGCGTCTTCGGCGACTACGACAACGACGGCTGCCCCGACCTCTTCCTCTACACAGAGTCCTACTCCCAGCGCGATTACCTCATGCACAGCGAGTGCGATGGCACCTTCACCGACGTCACGCTCGCGGCCGGGCTCGATGACACCCAGAGCTACAACTATTGCGGCGACGCGACCAAGCTGACCAACACGCACACGCCCTCGGCGGCGGCCGCATGGTTCGATCTCGAGGGCGACGGCTTTCTCGATTTGTACGTCGCCAACTTCAATTGCTGGGTCGACTATTCCTATTACGCCGACACCGTCTTCACGAATGACAAGGACGGGACCTTCACCTCGAAGACCGGCACGCAAGGCTTCAAGACCATCAAGACTCCCAGTCGCGGAGTCGCACCCGCGGACGCCGACGGGGACGGCGACATCGATCTGTTCATCAACAACTACGTCCTCGCCGCGAACCTGTTTTATCGGAACGACGGCGGCGCGATGGTGAGCGAACAAGGCAAGGCTCTCGGCCTCGCCGGCACCAAGAGTGGCTTTTACTACGGCCACACGATCGGAGCGGCCTGGGGCGATCTCGACAACGACGCCGATCTCGATCTTGTCGCGGCGAACCTCGCACACCCGCGCTTCTTCCACTTCTCCGACAAGACCCAGGTGCTCATGCAAGGCCCCAATGGTGTCTTTACGGACACCACCGGTCCCTTCGAGGAGCCCGTGAGCCTCGCCGGTCTCCGCTATCAAGAGACCCACTCGGTGCCGCTGCTCGCCGACTTCGACCAAGACGGCGCGCTCGATCTGGTGATCACGGCCATCTATGCGGGCCGCCCCACGGACTTTTATTGGGGCAAGGGTGACGGCACTTTCACGCTTGACGCCTACCACGCGGGGCTCACGACCGAGAACGGCTGGGGAGTCGCCGCCGCCGACTACGACCACGACGGCGACATGGATATCTTCGCCTCGAGCCTCTTCGTGAACGCTGTTTCACCGCAGAAAAAGGGGCATTTTCTGCAAGTTCGCGCGCGCGGCACGAAGGCCAACCGCGACGCCATCGGCGCTACCGTCAAGGTGAAGGCCGGCGGCATCACCCGCATCCGTCACGTGCAAGGCGGCACCGGCAAGGGCGGTCAAGACTCGCTTTACCTCCACTTCGGGCTCGGCAGCGCCGCCAGCGTCGAAGAAATCCGCGTCGTCTATCCTGGGGGCAAAGAGAGCGTTTGGCCCGGTCCCATCGCCGCCGATCAACGCGTCTGGTTGACCGAAGACGACCCGACCGTCGCCACCGGCTGGGCCCCCTGAAAGGAGGGCCGAATAACATGGCGCTGCAGCCGACGATCGCCAACGTGTTCGGACGCGCGATGTGACTCACACCCTCCCGGGTGTACGATCGACGCATGGCCGAGACCGCCACGAGGAGCCGCATGTCCTATGCAGCGTATGTCGCGGCCGAAGCCAAGAGCGCGATCAAACACCAGTTCGTCGGCGGCGAAATGTTCGCGATGGCGGGGGCGACCCGGCGGCACGCCTACCTGCAAACACGCACGATCGTCGCGCTCGGAAACGCCCTGCGCGATCGGCCGTGCGTGCCGTACGGCTCGGAGCTGCGCGTCTATCTGCCCAAGCTGGACGAAGGCACTTACCCGGACGCGGCGATCGTATGCGGACGGTTCGCCAGCGCTCCGGCCGATCCGGAGGCGACCATCAACCCGGCCGCGCTCGTCGAGGTCCTTTCGCCCACGACCGAGGCCTATGATCGAGGCGAGAAGTTCGCCAAGTACCAGACGCTCGCGCCGTTTCGCGAGTACCTGCTCGTGTCTCAAGACAAGCCGCGCATCGAGCGCTTCGAGCGCGCCGAGGACGGTACCTGGATCTGGCGTGCTTACGGCCCGGGCGAGCGCGTCCCGCTCGCGTGCGCCGGTGTGGATATCGCCGTCGACGAGATCTGCGCTGGCGCGTTCGAGGCGCCCGCGAGCGAGCCTTCAGCCTGAGGGGAGCCAGCTCGCGCGAGACGACCAAGTCGGCGCACGCCTCCATCTGCAAACGCGCGCGTGCCGACTAGTCCTCGATCGAGCGCAGAGCTCACGCGGCTCCACGAGGACTTCCCGCGCCTCGCCGCGATGCCGGGTATCGGTGACATGCGGTGGCGCACGCCGTAGACTCTCGGCCATGAAGAGCTGGTGGGTTTGCTTGCTGCTGTTCGCTGCTGTCGGCTGTAGTGACCCGAACGGAGGCGGCTCCGGCGCTGCTTCGGTGAGCGTCGCGACCGTGGGCACCGGGGGCAGCGGAAGCGGTGGCGATGCGGCGAGCGGAGGCGCGGGCGGCGCGGGTTCCTCCTCGAGCGCGGCGGGCGGCGGGCTCCCGATGCTCGGCCCCGGCACGCTCACGATCACGAGCGATGCGCTCGCCGGCTACGAGGGCATGACGCTCGTCGCGGTGGCGGTCGACGGGGATATCCAGCCCGCCGCGATTTGCGCGACGATCGAAGCCGCGAGCTTCACGGGCACGCTGAAAGAAAAGGCCACCCCGGCTCCGTGTGTGGGCGGCCCCGACGCGAAGCTCGCGCCGCGGACATATTTTGTCCACGTCACCGTGTTCAGCCCGGATCTGATGACCCAGCTCGCTTGCCTGCCTGCTCTGGTCGAGGTCAACGGCGACGTGGTCGCGACCTTGCCACCGCCTGCCCCGTGCGAGTGAGCGTATGAGCGTGACGCCACGGCTCACGGTCGTCGCCAATCAACCGCCCGAGCTGTTGGTGTTCGACGAGCCCGGCCCCTGCGCGTACCTGCCCGAGGAGACCTGGCGCCTGCCGCTCCGGCTGCCCGTGCGACAGCTGACGCGCGAAGAATTCGGCACGCGTCTCGCCACGGGAGATCGCCGGCAAGGGCGGCTCTTGTATCGCACCGCATGCCCGAGCTGCCGCGCGTGCGAACCGATCCGCCTCGAGGTCGCGCGCTTTCAGCCGGACAAGACGCAGCGGCGCATCCTCCGCAGAGGTGACCGCGAGCTGCGGGTCGAGTGCGGCCCGCCGGTGGCCGATGCCGATCGCGTGCGGCTCTACAATCTCCACAAATTCGGCCGCGGTCTCGCTCTAGGCGAGCACGCTACGGATCTCGACACCTACCGCGCGTTCCTCGGCGAGAGCTGCTGCGAGACCTTCGAGCTCAGGTATTTTCGAGGCACGACCCTGGTCGCGGTCGCCCTCGTCGATCGCGCGGACGACGCACTCAGCGCCGTCTATTTCTACTGGGACCCCGTGCTCTCGTCCCTGAGCCCCGGGGTCTTTTCCATCCTCAAGCAGGTCGAGCTGTGTCGCTCTCTCGGGCTCGGCTACCTCTATCTGGGGCTCTTCATCGGGCCCTCGGCGAAGATGGCCTACAAGGGTTTGTTCTTACCCCACGAGCGGCTCATCGGCGGGCACTGGGTCGAGGACACCGAGCGTCCGCAGGTCCCGCCACGCCGCTAACCACCCGTGAGCCGTCACTGCGCGAGCCATGCGCGAGCCGTCACGGTGCGGTCACAACGCGGTTTCTGCCGCCGTGCTTCGCCGCATAGAGGGCGCGGTCGGCCTCATCGTACATGCTGTGCGCGGTCGTCGCGTCGGTGGAGTTGGGGTGCGCGATGCCGAAGCTGCACGTGACGCGCAAGGAATGGCCGCTGACCAGAACCTCGTGCGCCGCGATGCGCTCGCGCAGGCGCTCGGCGAGCAACGCCGTCCCCGCGACCGTCCCCTCGGGCACGAGCAGCGCGAACTCTTCGCCGCCGACGCGAGCGAACACGTCCTCTTTGCGGACCACATCATGCACGATGGCCGACATCTGCCGCAGGACTTCATCGCCCGCGAGATGGCCGAAGCTGTCGTTGACCTTCTTGAAGTGATCGATGTCGAACAGCACCAATCCGAGCGCGCGCTCGTATCGCACCGCCCGCGTCAACTCGCTCTCGAGCTGTTGCTCGAAGTACCGCCGATTGAATGCCCCGGTGAGGCCGTCGTGGATCATCAGCTTGTAGATGACCTCGTGGTAGCCCGTCTCGACGTTGCTGCCGTAAAGGAACTTGAAGATCGAGCGGCCGACCCGCACCTGATCTCCGTTGCTGAGAAAATGCTCCGTGCGCGGCACGTCGTTGACGAAAGTCCCGTTCGTCGAGCCGAGATCGCGCAGGCGGTAGGTTCGGCCGTCGAAGGCGATCTGCGCGTGCTGGCGGCTCGCCGTATCGTCCTCGATCAGAATCGCGCAGTCCTGCTCGCGCCCGATCACCATCTTCTGGCGAGCATCGAGCGCAATGCGTCGCCCGATGCCGGCACCGTAGATCGCGATGAGGCACGCATCGTCGGGCTCAGTGCTGGACGTCGGCAGAGCCAGCAGCTGCTCGATGACGGTCGGCCGCAGAGGCGCTTCGCTCACGGTTGAGAGGCTAACACGAAGCGGTGCGCCCTCCCCCGTGGGCATCAGCGTGGGCATGCGCAACACGCGGCATGCGCGACACTGGGCACGCGAGCACGGAGCGCGGAAGGGCACGTGCGCGAATGTTGTCAGAGCTACGTCGCTGCGCCCTAAACTGCGCCATGTTGGAGACGGCCGCACTCGCCGCGAGCCCTGGTCGGCGCCGCGCTTGGGCGACTGCGTCATCGAGGCACGCGTGGGTCCGGCGGCATGCGCTCGTCGCGGCCACGGCAGGCGCCGCCCTCGGAGTCGCGGGGATCGCCGCCGTGCGCGCGGTCGGACGGCCCGAGCTCCGCGCCGCCGCGAGCCACGAGATCGCAGCGGGCCTCTACCTTGCCTCGTGTTGGCTCGTCCTCGGACTCGCGCTCGGCGCCTTGACCTCGCCGCTCGTCGGCACCCGCTTTGGCCGTCGTGCCGCGGTCTCGGTGAGCGTCGCCGTCTTCAGCGCGCTCGCTGTCCTTCACACGATCGACGTTGTCCAGCGGATCGTGTCCGGCACCTATCTGAGCCTCGAATTCTTCGCCTTCGCGAGCAATGGCAGCGAGCATCTCTGGCACGCCGCCAAGAGCGAGTACGCGGTCACGGCGGCCGTGATTCCACTCCTGCTCGCCGCGTTCGCCCTCGGATTTGCGCGACCGTTGCGCTGCTTTTTCCGCGACGCCGCGCCGATCGCCACGGCGGAAGTAGCCCCCGGCCAGCATCGCCCGGTCGTCTCGGCCGCTGCGCTCTCGCTCGCGCTCTCGCTGCTCACGCTCGTCACCTTCGTCTTCCTCGGACGTGAGACCAGCGCCTTCGCTCGCGGCATGTTCGCCAGCGGTCCCTTGCTCGGGATCGCCAGCTCGATGGCGAACCGCGACGCGGCCGCGCGTGCACACTACGGCGCGCACGATCCCGCGACGCCCCACGCATGGACCGCGCCCGAGGGACCGCCGCGCACGCTCGAGGCAAGCTTTCACGCTCACCTCGCGCAACAGCAGCCTTCGGCCCGGCCCAACGTCGTCCTATTTCTCCTCGAGTCGATCGCACCAAGTCATCTCGGCTTCATGGGCTACCCGCGCCCGACCAGCCCCAACATCGACAGGCTCGCGCAAGAGGGACTCGAGCTGCGCCGCACCTGGGCTACGGCCACGCACTCGAACTACTCCCAGATGGCGCTGCTCTCGTCCTTATTTCCGCGCCGAGGCAACGGCCTCGATCAGTACACGCGCCTGGATTATCCGCGGTTTCTGTTCCACGACCTCTTCGCGGCGCTCGGTTACGACACCGCCACCATCAGCAGCCAGGACGAGGACTGGCAAGGCATGCGGCGCTTTCAGGACACGGGCACGCCCACGTTTTTCTGGCACTCGCGCGATTTCACCGGCGCGCATCTCGATAGCGGCGTCGAGCGAACCGTCCCGGACGAGCACACTGCCAGCAAGGTCATCGAGTGGCTCACGACCAAGCGCGCTCGCCCCTTCGCGGTCTACGTCAATTTCCAAGGCACGCATTTCCCGTACGCGCTCGCACCCGGCAATCCTCGCCCCTTCGAGCCGGACAATCCGCCCGCGGCGACGTTCACCTATTTTCGTTATCCCGAGAGTTCACGCCCGCTCGCGATCAACCGCTACGACAACGCGCTCGCACACGTCGATCGCCAGATCGGACGCGTGCTCACGGCGCTCGAGACCTCCGGCGTGCTCGACGACACCTTGGTCGTGCTCACGGCCGATCACGGCGAGCAGTTCTTCGAACGCGGGCTCGTGACGCATGGTCAGACGCTCCACGAGATCGAAGCGCGCGTGCCGCTCATCCTTCGGTGGCCGCGGCACATCGCGCCCGAGCGACGCCTCGAGCCCGTGAGTCACCTCGACGTGCTGCCGACGATCGCCGAGCTCGTGCAGGCCCCCGTCCACCCCTCATGGCAGGGCGAGAGCGTGCGACTGCCGCGCCCCGTGAACGCCGCGCCGCGCCCGATTTACCTCACTATCCAGGGGATCCGCCTCGCCGACGCGCTCGTGTGCTGGCCCTACAAAATCATTTACGAGCGCGCCGCCGCCATCACCCGCTTGTTCCACCTCGAGCGCGATCCGGATGAGCTCGAGGACCTCGCGGAGGCCGAACCGCTCGTGGCCGGACGCCTCTCGGGCACCTTCGAGAGGCAGCTCGCCGCCCAGCTCCGCTACCACGACGCCGACCACCCCGAGGCGCGCACCGAGCGCTTTGCGCCGAGGCTCCGCGGCTGCCCGAGCGTGCCCTAGCGTCTGCGCGCGTAAGCCCTAGCGACTGCGCGCGTGTGCCCTCGCGCCGCTACGATCGGACGCCGATGCAGCCGAAGAGCACCTTGATCTTGCCCATCGCATCGAGGCTCACGACGTCGCAGGTCTCCGTGCAAAGGACGATCTGCTCTTTGTCGATGTAGAACTTCTCGGGCGCGCAGTCGGCCACGCTCGCCACTTGTTGAAACTCGATCGCTGTGCCGCCATCGCCGGGCGTGTAGCTCACGATGATCGTCTCGGGATCGATCTCCTGGCCCGCGGGCGGGTCGGGGATCGTGAAGCTGCACTCGAGCGCCTGGCCCGAGATGACACCCTTGGCCAGCTCCTCGAAAATGGACTTGTAATAGTCGGTCGCGCAAAGCGGGAAACGCAGCCCATTGGTCTTGATGCTCAGCGCTTGATACCCGACGCCCGGCGCGGGATTTGCGCCGCACATGGTCGTCGTCATCGGATCGCTCGGCAGCCACGCAAGCGCCGGATTGTTCACGTCCTTGTTCGCCATCGCGACGATGCTGTGCCACCGGTAATTGCGCTTCATCGCGGTGCCGAACTGCTCGGGCGACAGCGCCAAGAGCGCCGCGTCGAACTCGTCCGCCTCCGCCACCGCGGCCACGAGATCGTCGTCTTTGTCGTCGAGGTCGAGCCCCGGCAGGTTGCAGTTGACTTGATCGTCGGTGATCTCGACGAAGAGCTTCACCGCCTCGGGCCGGACCCACTCTTGCCAGCCCATCGGCGCCAAGTTGAACTCGTCGGCGAGCGTGAAGGTGCGCAGCACCTGGCACCACGAGTTATGGCTGCTGATCTCGACGCTGTAGTGGAAGAACGTCGCGGTGTTCACCGGCTTTGGCGGCGGCGCGGCGCAACCGCCCTTCGGAATACCGGACAAGGGCGCCTCGATGCACACCGATTGGCCGGAGTCGAACTTGCCATGGCGCGCCACCAAAATGACGCGGTAGTCGATGCCGCTCGCGCCGATGATCTGGGCGAAGCTCGCGTTGATGTTGTCCTGCACGCTCTTGATCGACTCGGTCATGCTGCCCGAGTTGTCGATGACGAAGATGATGTCGACCGGCGCTATTTTGAGCGAGGCCTCGACCTCTTGCTGCGCGCAGGCCGGCGGCCCTCCTCCCGTGCTGCCACCCGTGCTCGTCCCGGTAGTGAACTCGATGCCGCCGGTGCTGCTGTCCGCGCCGCTCCCGTTCAAGCTGCTCGCCGTGCCGCTCGCGTTGCCGTCTTCGGTCGAGCCGCACGCCCCCGCCATCGCCGCGGGAAAAATCGCCGCCATCGCCAGGACCAGCCAAGTCTCCGCCCGCATCGCCGTGCCGATCTTCTTTCGCATAGCAGCGACAAACATCACGACCGCCACGTCGCGCGCAAGCCTTATGGCGAATTGCACTGGCCTCGGCGCCCAGGGCCAGCGCGCCTCGGTCAGCTTGGCGCTATCCTCGGTGGATGGGCCTGAGCGCGCTCGATTACGCCCTGGCGATGTGCGATGACAACCCGATGGCGGTTCGGTCGCCGGGGCTCACCAAGGCGTTTCACGCCATCTTGCGTGCCGCCGATCGCGCCGGCGTGCGGCTCGTCGTGTGCGGGGCGTTCGCGCGCAACGTGTACCTGCGGCCGCGGATGACCGACGACGCCGACTTCCTGGTGCGCAGCGTCGAGGAGACGAAGAAGGATCGTGGCCGTCGCCGCCGATTTCGAGCCGCACGGCGCGGTCGAGGCCATCGTGCGCCGCGACCTGCCCGCCTGCGTCCCGACTCTCGAAGACGTGCTCCGTGCCGTCAAGCGCGCCAAGGCCGCGCCGCCCAAGCCGCCCGGCCGCCGGCACTGACGGCCGCGATTCATCACGGCGCCGGGTAGCCGCACACGCCCCGTTCGAACCGTCGCACGAGCGCGCATTGACAGGCGTGACGGTGCGCCGTAGGCCCGGGCCCGAGCGCAACCTGCACGCGCGCGTCATCCCATGACCACTGAAGCCTTCCGCGTTTTGTCGCGCCTGTGCCGCGAGCGGATCCTCATCCTCGATGGCGGCATGGGCACGATGGTGCAGGCCCATCGCTTCGGCGAGGCAGAGTTTCGCGGCGCGCGCTTCGCCGAGCATGACTGCGATCTGCGCGGCAACATCGATGTCCTCACGCTCACGCAGCCGGCCGTGGTCGAGGCGATCCACCGGCAATACCTCGACGCGGGCGCCGACATCGTCGAGACCAACACCTTCAGCAGCACCGGCATCGCGCAGTCGGACTTTCGCGCCGCGCACCTCGTGACGGAGCTGAACCTCGAGGCCGCGCGCATCGCTCGCAAGGTCGCCGATGAGTACACGGACCGGCATCCCGAGCGGCCGCGCTTCGTCGCCGGCTCCATCGGCCCCACCAACCGCACGCTGTCGATCTCGCCGGACGTGAACGATCCCGCGTTCCGCGCCGTGAGCTTCGACGAGGTGCGCGACGCCTACGCCGAGCAAGTGCGCGCGCTGCTCGATGGCGGCGTCGATCTGCTGCTGGTCGAGACCATCTTCGACACGCTCAACGCCAAGGCCGCGCTCGTCGCCATCGACGAAGAGCTCGAGCGCCGCGGCGGTCCACGCCCGCCCTTGATGCTGAGCGTGACCATCACCGATCAGAGCGGTCGCACCCTCAGCGGCCAAACCATCGACGCCTTCTGGCGCAGTGTCGCGCACGCGCGGCCCTTCAGCGTCGGCATCAACTGCGCCCTCGGCGGCCGGCAAATGCGCCCGTATTTCGCGGAGCTCTCGCGCATCGCGCCGGCCTTCACCAGCTGCTACCCGAACGCGGGCCTGCCCAATCCTTTCGGTGGCTACGACGAGACCCCCGCAGAAACAGCCCAGATTTTGGGCGAATTTGCCTCAAGCGGCTTCGCCAACATCCTCGGCGGATGCTGCGGCACCGAGCCTGGTCACATCGAGGCGATCGCGCGCGCCGTCCGCGACATCGAGCCGCGCCGCGTCCCCAGCAGCGATGCGAGCGGCAGCATCCACGGCGAGGGCGCACCCGCCGATGGCGATCACAGCGGCGATGCGAGCGGCAGCATCCGCGGCGAGGGCGCATCCACCGACGGCGCACCCACCGCCGGCGAACCGCGCCGCGCGTACAGCTACTTCAGCGGCCTCGAGACGCTCGCGATCGGCCCCGAGTCGAACTTCATCATGGTCGGCGAGCGCACCAACGTGACGGGCTCGAAGCGATTCGCGCGGCTCATCCAGGAGGGCCACTACGGCGAGGCGCTCGCGGTCGCGCGCGAGCAAGTGCAGGGCGGCGCGAACATCGTCGACGTGAACATGGACGAGGGCATGCTCGACGGCGAGGCGGCCATGACGAAGTTCTTGCTCCTCGTCGCCACCGAGCCCGACATCGCGCGCGTGCCGATCATGATCGACAGCTCGAAGTGGTCGGTGCTCGAGGCGGGTCTCAAGTGCGTGCAGGGCAAGAGCATCGTCAACTCGCTCAGCCTCAAAGAGGGCGAGGCGGATTTTCTCGCGAAGGCGAGGGTGGTGCGTCGCTACGGCGCGGGCGTCGTCGTCATGGCCTTCGACGAGCGCGGTCAGGCCGAGACCGCCGACCGCAAGTTGGAGATTTGCACGCGCGCCTACCGCCTCTTGACCGAGGTGGTCGGCTTTCTTCCCGGCGACATCGTGTTCGATCCAAACGTGCTCGCCATCGCCACGGGGATCGAAGAGCACAACCGCTTCGCGCTCTCGTTCATCGAGGCCACGCGCCGCATCAGGGCCGGGCTCGCGGGCGCGCTCGTGAGCGGTGGCATCAGCAATTTGAGCTTCAGCTTTCGCGGCAACGACATCGTCCGCGAGGCGATGCACGCGGCGTTTTTGTTTCACGCGATCGCGGCCGGGCTCACGATGGGGATCGTCAACGCCGGTCAACTCGCGCTCTACGAACGGATCGAGCCCGAGCTGAAGCTGCGGGTAGAGGACGTGCTCTTCGACCGCCGTCCCGACGCCACCGAGCGCCTCATCGAGCTCGCCGGGCGCGTGCATGGCAAGGGCGAGAAGCGCGAGGCCGATGTCGCCTGGCGTGAGGCGAGCGCCGCCGATCGCATCGAGCACGCCATCGTGCGCGGCATCGTGGAGTTCATCGAACAAGACGTCGAAGAGGCGCGCCACGGCTTCCTCAGACCGCTCGGTGTCATCGAAGGACCGATGATGAGCGCGATGAAGGTCGTCGGAGATCTCTTCGGCGCCGGCAAGATGTTCCTGCCGCAGGTCGTCAAGAGCGCGCGCGTGATGAAGCGCGGCGTCGCCTACCTCACGCCCTTCATGGAGGCAGAGCAGCAGGCCGGGGGCGCGAGCTTTCGGGGGCGGATCGTGCTCGCCACCGTGAAGGGCGACGTGCACGACATCGGCAAGAACATCGTGGGCGTCGTCCTCGCGTGCAACAACTACGAGATCATCGATCTCGGCGTGATGGTGCCGGCGCAGAAGATCTTGCAGACGGCGAAGGACGAGCGCGCCGACGTCATCGGACTGTCGGGCCTGATCACGCCGAGCCTCGACGAGATGGTCCTCGTCGCCAGCGAGATGAAGCGACTCGGCTTCGAGCTGCCGCTGCTCATCGGCGGGGCGACGACCAGCCGCCAGCACACCGCTGTGCGGATCGCGCCTGCCTACGCCGGGATCGTCCAGCATGTGCACGACGCCTCGCGCGCCGTGAACGTGATGAGCGCGCTCCTCGAGCCGGCCAAGCGCCAGCTGCTCGACGATCAGAATCGCAGCGAGCAAGAGCGCCTGCGTGCGTTATTTGCCGAGAAAAAGGCGCATCCGGTGATTTCTCTCACGGCCGCGCGCGCGCAAAAGCCCAGGCTCGCCTTCGACGGCGGCATCGTTCCGCGCCCGAGCTTCACCGGCAGGCGGGAGATCGAGGTGCCGCTCCGTGCGCTCAGGCCCTACATCGACTGGAGCTTCTTCTTCTCGACCTGGGAGCTCGCCGGCAAGTACCCGAGCATCTTCGAGCATCCCGAGATCGGCGGCGCGGCGCGCGAGCTGTTCGACGAGGGCAACGAGATGTTGGACGAGCTGGTGCGCGGTGGCGAGCTCGTGGCGCGCGGCGTCTACGGGTTGTTCCCCGCGAACTCGGACGGCGACGATGTGGTCGTCTATCACGATGAATCACGCCAAGAAGAGCGCGTGCGCTTCCCGATGTTGCGCCAGCAGCAGGCGCGCGACGAGCGGGGCGTGTGCCGCTCGCTCGCGGATTTCGTGGCACCGCGCGAGACGGGGCTCGTCGATTCTCTCGGAGCGTTCGCGGTCACCGCCGGCATCGGCGCCGAGGCCATCAGCGCGCGCTACCTGGCGCAGCACGACGACTATCGCTCGATCATGGTGAAGGCGCTCGCCGACCGTCTCGCGGAGGCCTTCGCGGAATATCTGCACGAGCGGGTGCGGCGCGAGTGGGGCTACGAGTCCGACGCGCCGGTGCGAAACGCCGAGTTGATCGCCGAGAACTTCCGCGGGATCCGTCCCGCCTACGGATACCCCGCGTGCCCCGACCACAGCGAGAAGGGCTCGCTCTTTCAGCTGCTCGAGGCCGAGCGAGTCGGCATCGCCCTCACCGAGAGCTTCGCCATGA
This sequence comes from Myxococcales bacterium, assembly GCA_009692485.1. Lineage (GTDB taxonomy): Bacteria > Myxococcota_A > Polyangia > Polyangiales > Polyangiaceae > SYFR01. The sequence goes on along the minus strand of SHZB01000006.1, from coordinate 21,180 downwards.
CGCCCGCCGCCAGCGTCAGCGGCCTCTACTTCCACCACCCCGAAGCGCGCTATTTCAACGTCGGTCGACTCGGCCGAGATCAAGTCGCCGACTACGCCGCGCGCAAACACGTCACCACGCACGAGGTCGAACGCTGGCTCCGCTCGTCCCTCGACTACGAGCCCGACGCTCGCATCAGCGCGGCGTGAGCGGACACGAGCGTGCGGCCAGCGGAGCCGTGCCCTCCCCCCAAGAAACGAGCGCGCAGGGCGACTGGTCACGCGCAGCGAAAAATAGTTTTTCGGGGCGCGCCAGAGAGAGAGTCGCGGCAGGGCGAGCTTTCGGCGCCGACACAAACGAGCGCCAGCGGTGATCGGTCACGCGGGGCGGGAAATAAATTTTCAGCGTGGCACGTTTGTGCATTGGCCAAGCTGCCGGCCGTTGACCAGTGAGCGGCGTTCGGCGATTCTGGCGGCACATGCGACGGACTTGCGCCAGGAGGGCGGGCGGATGGATGGGTCGGGTCAGGAAGCCGTAGGCAAGCTTGCGGCGGGGTCGGTCTTCCATGACAGGTACCAAGTCGTGCGCCCCATCAGCGCGGGCGGCATGGGTGCCGTGTACGAGGTCATCCAGCTCGACACCCGGAGGCGGCGGGCGCTCAAGACCATGCTGCCGTCGCTCGTGGCGGATCCCGAGCTGCGCGCGCGCTTCAAGCTGGAGGCGACGATCACCGGCGACGTGCGGAGTGACCACCTCGTCGATGTGATCGACGCCGGCGTGGACGAGCGCACGAGCACGCCGTTCATCGTGATGGAGCTGCTCGAGGGCGACGACCTCGGAGGGATCCTCCGAGACCGAGGGCGCCTGCCCGCGAGCGAGGTGGCGACATTGCTTTTCCAGGCGGCGCTCGCGCTCGATCGGACCCACGCGGCGAACATCGTTCATCGCGATCTCAAGCCGGAAAATCTGTTCGTCTCGCACTCGGACGACGGCACGCCGCGCCTCAAAATTCTCGATTTTGGGATCGCCAAGGTCGTCGCCGAGAGCACCTTGGCGAGGACCACCCGCGCGCTGGGAACGCCGCTTTACATGGCTCCGGAGCAGATCTCGGGTGACGGCACGATCGGGCCCGCCGCCGACCTGTACACGCTCGCTCACATTGCGTACGCGCTGCTCACCGGGCGCGCCTTTCATGACGATGAGGCCGAGGCCGGCAAAGGCGTTTACCCGCTGCTCCTGAAGATCATGGCGCCTCGGGTCGGCGGCTCGGCGTGCGCCCGGGCGGCTTCTCGTGGAGTCGAGCTTCCAGCCGCCTTTGATGCGTGGTTTCAGCTTGGCACGGCCGTTGAGCCGAGCGATCGCTTCGGGAGCGCGGGCGAGCTGGTCGAGGAGCTCGCGGCGGCGTTGGGGGTCATGCTGCCTGCGAGCGGCGGCTGCTCACCCAGAGAGCGAGTGCCTGCTGCCCGAGCCTCGGCGCGTTCCGGCGTCACTGCCGCGGAGCTGCCTCGGTCCGACGTGCCCGCCGAGCCTGCTGCAGCGGCAGCGTACGCGCCCGTCGACACGGTAGGTGCGGTGCTCCATCACGCGCCGACACGTCCGAAGTGGCGTACGTCTCGCACGATCGCAAGGGCCGCCCTCGGGGTCGGGGTCGCGGTGGTGGGCGTGGCGCTGCTGATGTTCGCGAAGGGCTGGCAGGACAGCGCCGTGCTTGTAGCGAGCGGTGTCGGCGCGCCCGAGTCCGTCACGTCTGCGTCGCCCGAATCCGCCACGTCTGCGTCCGCGCACGCGATCGGCACGCAGCAGACGTTCGCTGCCGCGGAGGGAGTCCGCGGGGCAGCGTCCTCGCCGACAGCGAAGGCGGCCGGTGCGGCGACAACGAAGGCGGCCGGTGCGGCGACAACGAAGGCGGCCGGTGCGGCGACAGCGAAGGCGGCCGGTGCGGCGACAGCGAAGGCGGTTCCGTCGGCTGCGGCGAAGCTCCCCACGACGGACGACGTGCTGCAAATTCGATGAGCGAGATGAGCATACCGAAAGCCGTCGTCGTGCTCGGGCTCGCAGCCCTGGCCACGCTCGCGGCCGGAGTCGCGGCGGCGCAATCCACGCCCGATTCCAAGCCGAATGACGCTGTTCAGGCGGAAGCTCTCTACGACCGCGCCATCGTTCTGAGCGCCGCGGGCGACTGGTCCGCAGCGTGCGAGCGGTTCGCGGCGAGCATGAAGCTCGACCCTGCCGCCAGCACGCAGATCCAGCTGGGCCGGTGTCTCGAGCGCAGCGGCAAGCTCGCCCAAGCTTGGTATGCGTACCGTCAAGCGCTCAAGCTGAACCCCGAGCTGACGGTCGGCGAAGAGAGGCGGCAAAAACTGGAGGATCTCGCCAACCAGAAGCTCGCGCAGTTAGAGCCGCGGATCCCGAAGATTGTGCTGGCCCTCAGCGGGCGCCCGCCAGGTCTCGAAGTACGATGCGATGGCCAGCTCGTTGGATCGCTCGACGAGCCACTTTGGATCGACGTCGGAGAGCACGCGCTCATCGCGGAAGCGCCCGGCTACCAGCGACTCGAGGTGAGGCTGAACGCCGAAGAAGGCAAGACGAGCGAAGTGTTGGTGAAGCTCCTGCCGAGTCCCGCGGGCGCTCCCGATGCTGCCGCTCCCAAGGCTGGCGTTTCGACCACCGATCGCGCTGGTTCGGCGCTTGGTTCGGCGCTTGGTTCGGTGCCTGATTCGCCGCTTGCTGATGTGCCTGGTGCCGTGCCTCGTGTCGGTGCCGCGGGACTCGCCCCCGCCGTGGTGATCGCCGAATCGCCGCCGGCCCCGTGGACATCGCGGCGCGTGGGCGGCGTCGCGCTCTCGACCTTGGGTGGGCTCGGCCTCGGTGCGGCGGGCTTGCTCGGGATCGTCACGGTCGGAAACGTGGCCAAGTTGACCGCGTGCAGCGAAGATCTGAGTTGCGCGAACTCGGAGCAAGTGACGCGGCATGCTGCTGCGACGAGCACCCAGACGGCCGCCTTCGTCGCGCTCGGAATTGGTGCCGCCGCGCTCGGAACGGGCGTCGTGCTGTTGCTCGTGAAGCCGAGCCGAGACGCACGGGCCGCGGTGGCGCTGTCGCCCGGCGGGGCGGCACTTCGAGGAGCTTGGTAGCTTCATGGTGACAAAGCTCCAAAACGCCAAACTTCCGCTCGATGTGAAGCGCTGCGACGCGCTCGCTCGCCAGTGTGCGGGTGGCGAAGAATCGGCGACGCGCGAGCTGGTAGAGCTGCTTTGGCCTCCGCTTCTACGCATCGTGCGGCAGTGCCGTTCGCTCGGTGCGATGCGGCTCTCCGAGGACCATGTGCACAGCGTCGCGGCCGCGGTGATCGGCAAGCTCTCGCGCCCGCGCGGCGGCGGCGTGCGGCTCTATCCGACGTGGCGCACACAGAACGGCGACAAGGACTTCGGCGATTGGCTGCGCATCGTGGTCACCAACACCGCGCGCGATCATGTCCGCCGCGAGCTAGGCCCGCGCCCGCACGACGAGCAGCCGAGCGTCAAGCGGCTGCTGAACGAGTTCGCGCGCTCGCCCGCCCTCGAGGAGGTTGGGGTCCGTCCGCCCGTGACCGCGACCGAGACCGCCCGGCAGCTGCTCGAGTTCGCGCGCACGCACCTCCCCACCGAGCAGGCCCTCGCCCTCGGCATGTGGCTCGAGGGCAGAGATTTTTCAGAGGTCGCGCGGGATCTCGACTCCGAGGGACCGCCCGATGCCCGAAGGCTCGTGCGCGCCGCGATCGCCACGCTGAGGCGCGAGTTCGTGCGCCACCTGCCGGACGATCCGGCGTGAGATTTATTTCAGCCGCGGCTTCGCGACCCGCGTTTGCCCCTGTTTTTGCGGCACTTTCCGCACTCAGCGCGGCGGCTTTGCAGCTTGGAAACGCGGCGGCAATCCCAGAGCACGCCGGTGAAGGCACCGCTCGGTGCCGTGCTCGCGCGTGATGCGTTAAGTCTCGGGCGAGAGCGCCGCGCGCCACTCCGCGTCGGTCTTGTCGATCGGCCAGGGTTTCATCGTGCCTGCATGCTTGCGCGTCGGGCCCCGCTCTTGTGCTGGCAGCGCGGGCATACGTGGGTGCTGCGCGCGCCGACGACGAGCCGCACGATTGCCATGCTGCACCGCGGGCACGGCTCGCCCTCCCGCCCGTACACGCTGAGCTTCGTGAGGTACGCGCCGGTGGCTCCGCTCACGGTGCGGTAGTCACGGAGGGTGGTCCCGCCCGCGGCGATCGCGGCACGAAGGACCTCGATGATCGCGCGATGGAGGCGCGTCGCGGCGTCGAGTCGGAGCGAGCGGCCGGCCGTGAGCGGATGCACCTGTGCGCGCCACAATGCCTCGTCGACATAGATGTTGCCGAGGCCCGCCACCGGCCGCTGCGACAAGAGCAGCACCTTCAGCGGTGCACGGCTCACACGCACGGCTTGGTACAGCGACTCGGGCGTGAAGCTCACGTCGAAGGGCTCGGGGCCGAGCGCCGCCAGCGTCGGCAAGGTGCGGTAGTCGCCGCGCCGAACCAGCAGAAAACGCCCGAATCTACGCGGATCGCGGAAATAAAGCGTCCGCGGCGCCGGGCCTGCAAGCTCGAGGCGCACGCGCTGGTGATCGCGGGGAGGCTCGGCCGAGAGGACGCCCGACATGCCGAGATGCACGACCAGCTCATCGCCCCCCGACAGCGCCATGAGGAGGAATTTCCCGCGTCGCAGGACGCTCTCGATGCTCTGGCCCGCGGCGCGCTCGAGGCCGGCATATTTCGGCCCGGCGGGCGCGGCGATGCGGCTCGCGGACACGATCCGACGGCCCGTGAGCCACGGCGCAAGCTCGCGGCGCACCGTCTCGACCTCGGGCAGCTCGGGCACTCGCGGAGAGGGCGGGATTCGAACCCGCGGTAGGAGTTACCCTACGCACGCTTAGCAAGCGTGTGCCTTCAGCCGCTCGGCCACCTCTCCAAGCTTTCCTCAGGCGAAAGCGGGCCCGGAAGATGCCCGAGGCCACGCGCTTTGGCAACAGCGGAAGTGCCATCGACACAGCAGAAGTGGCAGCGTGGTGGCCGTGCGAGCATGGTTACTTCGCACCGAGATTGACGGCCAGATAGGGTCAACGCCGCCGCGCCAGTACCGATGCCGTGAGAGCATGGCTACTTCGTGCCGAGCTCGACGGCCGGCAGCGCGTCGCCCATCTCGTCCATTTCATCACCGCGAGCGAGCACGTCACCGAGGCCGAGCTGGCCCATTTCGTTGAACCCCCAGCACTTGACGCGGCCATCCTTCAAGAGGGCACAGGTGTGCTGCGTTCCGGCGACGATGGCGACCGCGGTCGCGGGCTGGTCTTCGTCCATCGCGTCGGTGCCGAGATTGGTCACCGGAAGGTTAGCCCCCATTTCGTTCTCATCGTCGCCGCGGTACTTGATGTCGCCGTGGCCGAGCTGGCCCTTGTCGTTCGAGCCCCAACATTTGACGCTACCGCCCGTCAAAATGGCACAGGTGTGCTGACCGCCCGCGGCGATGGCGCTCGCAGGGACCGACTTGTGGAGGTCGATCGGCCACAGCGCATCGCCCATCTGGCGAGGCATGTTGCCTTTCGCGCTTTTTGCGCCAGTGCCGAGCTGGCCCGCGGCGCCGCTACCCCAACATTTGACGCTGCCGGTGACCGAGAGCGCACAGGTGTGGTAGTCGCCGGCCACGACCGCCTTTGCGACGAAATCTCCTCCGAGTTCGACATTCGGCAGCAAATTCATCTCGCCGGGATCGTCGCCGCGGTTGTTCGCGTCGCCAAGGCCAAGTTGGCCAGAGCCGTTCGCGCCCCAGCACTTGACGCTGCCGACAAATTGCCCCGAACGCGAGTTCGAGAACGCGCACGTGTGGAACTCGCCGGCAGCGACGCCGGTGGCAATACCTACGTCTGCGGCGGCCATCTCGCCGAGCTGGACCGCCGGGAGATTCTCGCCCATCTCGCCGGGATTGTTGCCGCGGTTAAGCAAGTCACCCTGGCCTAGTTGTAGTCGACCGCGATTTTGCCGTTCAACGCCATGTCCGCATTGCGCCCGATCACCGCGTATTTCCCTGCTAGAACGACGACGCTCGTGCCCACGGTGTGCGGCAGGTCGGACTTGCTCGTCAACGTGAGGCCTTTCAGCTCGACGCAATTTGGGCCCGGGTTGTAGAGCTCGAACCACTCTCCAGCCGCGTCGGTTGCGGCTGCCGGGTTGTTCATGATCTCGGTGATGACGAGGGAGCCCGCCGTCACCGTACCGACGCCGAGGCAGCTCATGCCGCCGCTCGAGCTGCTGGCCATCGACGACGATGCGGTGGCCGAGCTCGACACGCTCGCGGTGCTCGAGGAGCTGTTCGTCGTGCTCGCCGCCGTGCTCGTGCTCGAGGCGCCCCCCGCGCCCGTCGCGCCAGCGCCGACACACCCGAGGCCGCAGAGCTCGGACGCTTCGCTGATGCAGGTCTCGTCCCAAAATCCGTTCGTACCCTCGGTCAAATTGCAACAGAACGGGTCCACGCCATTTTTGCAAATCACGTCGACGCAAGGATGACAGCCGACCGCGAGCGCCACACCGGCTTCGCAGAGGTCGTGCGCGCACTCGCCGGCAGCGCTGCCGCCGAAGCCTCCCGCACCCGTCGGAGCGGCTCCCGCCGTTCCGTCTGCCGCGGAGCTCGAGTCGTCCACTTCGAGACACTCGCCGACACCGGGCTCGATGCAAACGCCGAAGCTGTCTCCGTCATCGGCGCACACCTTCTCTCCAGGGGCACTGCCGCCGCGGCACTTACAGAAAATCCGCGTACCCGGCTCGCAGAAGCTCTCCTCCACGGGCGCCGCACAGGTTGAGACGACCAGGACTGACAGGAAAATGAGACACGAATGCCGCATGGGGATCCTCACTCGAACGGCGCGTGAAGCGCACGGCGGAATCTACCCGCCCGCGCACGATCCGAGAAGCCGCTATCCGAACAGCTGCGATCCGAGCTGCGATCCGAGCTGCGATCCGAGCTGCGATCCGAGCTGCGATCCGAGAAAGACCACCGAACCGAGAAAGGACGGCGATCCGAGAAAGGACGGCGCCGCGCGAAACATTCCACTGAAGCGTTCCCTGGGCTCGGGCGGTCCCCGCGCGTGTAGTCTGGCCCGATGATGTGTCTGGAGTTCGAGAGTTCGCGTCATCGTGTTTTCGGCGTCGCGTTGTCTGTGTTTGCGCTCATGCCAGGGTGTGCCCCCGACGCGCGCGTCGATGAGCCGCTCGGGCAAGCCAGCGACGCGATCATCAACGGCGCGCCGGACACGACCCACCAGTCGGTCGTCGCGTACCTTCACGACAACGGGAAATGCAGCGCGACCATCATCGCGGTCAATGGCTCGGAGGGCTACGCGCTCACCGCCGGTCACTGCCTTGGCGCGACGCTGGGCAAGCTCCACCAGGGTAACGATCACAACAAGCCTTCGGCGACGTACACGGTGACAGCGAGCGCTCCGCACCCCGAATATACGAACTCCACGCTCTATGACTTTGCGATGCTCAAGTTCTCGGGCGCGACGGCGCAGACACCGATCACGGCCGTTTTAACGCCAAAGCTCGACGTCATGAAGACGGGCAGCAGCCTCGATCTCGTTGGCTTCGGGAAGATTCAAGACATTCCGAATGGCGGCGACACGAGTCTGCGGCACCACAAAGTATTGCCCACCGCGGCGACGACGAAACTGCGGCTCATCTTCGACCAGGCGAACGGTGGCGTGTGCTTCGGAGACAGCGGCGGTCCGGCGATCTTCACATCGAGCGGCACGGAGTATGTCGGCGGGGTTCACTCTGGGGTGACCGGCAGCTGCACCTCGCAGGGCATCAGCGTGCGCGCGTCGGCGGTGCTCGACTCGTTCATCACGCCGTTCATCAAAAACCTCCCCTACACGAAAGAGAGTTGCGGGGAGTGCAGCGAGGCCCACGTCGGCGCGGGAAAATGCAGCGCTGTGTCCGCCGCTTGCTTCGGCGCTTCCGATTGCCAGGCGTATTACGATTGCATCTCGGGGTGCGGCACGAACGCATGTGTCAGCGCGTGCGCCGACGCCGAGCCATCCGGGGCTGCGAAGTACAACCTCATCCTTGCGTGCTTGTGCGACACCGGCTGCGTGACGGAGTGCGGCAGCGAGCCGATGTGCAACCCGCCCGCGTGCGGACTCCCGTCTTCGAAGACCGCTTGCCAGGACTGTTACGAGGCAAACTGCTGCGCCGAGGCGAGCGCGTGCAGCAAGAGTTCGCTCTGCACGAAATGCATCACGTCGGCATTTCCGCCTAGCGAATGCGACACGGACCCCTCCACGCAGGCGTTCACGACCTGCCTCTCGGCGAGCTGCAGCAGCGAGTGCAACGTGGCGGCGCCGACGAGCAGCGCAAGTACCGGGGCAGGCGGCGACAGCGCCACGAGCACGGTCGGCGTGGGCGGCGCGAGCACGGTAGGAGCGGGCGGTTCGGGCGGCAGCGACGCAAACAGCGGTGCGGGCGCGGGTGATGCGTTCGACCCGATCGTCGTCGAGAGCGGCTGCGCTATCGGCGAGGCGATCGTGCCAGCGCGCCGGAACTCGCTCGCCTCGATCCTCATGCTGGTAATGGCGTGCTTAACGGCGAGGAGAATTCGCGTACCCTGAGGTGACGGGCGCATACGCGACGCCCCTCGAGTCCATCACCCTCATCGATTGAGCGAGCATCACCATGCAATTGCGATACGGCATTTTCTTAGGCGTAACGACGCTCGTGGCGATCGGCGCATGCAGTGCGTCGCGTATGAGCACCTTCGGGACGACGTCCGCGGCTGCAGGCGGCACCAACGCCGCCACGGTCGCTTCCACCGGAGGCGCGGGCCCCACTGTCGGCGCCGGCGGCTTCGATCTCGCGGGCTCGGGAGGCTCGACGGGCGCGGGCATGATCTGCGACTCGGAGCCGGACGCGGACACCGACAAGGACGGCTACTCGATCAACCAAGGCGACTGCAACGACTGCGACGTCAACGTCAACCCGAACGCGATCGAGGTCGTCGTCGGAGCGGATGGCACGGGCGGTGGCGGCGGCTCGATTCCGGTGGACGAGAACTGCGACGGCATGATCGACGAGCTCCCGAAAGACTGCGACGCGATGCTCGCGATCGACACGAATGAGCCGATGGACGCGGCGCGCGCGATCGAGCTCTGCAAGGTATCGAGCGGCCCCAAAGACTGGGGTGTCATCGTCGCGAACTGGGTGTCCGTCGACGGCTCGCTGCCGCCGCCAAACCCCAATTTTTCGCTGGGTCACGGCATGCTCACGGGCTTCGGGGCCAACGTAAAAGTTCAGCGCGGCGCGCGGATGCTGGCGCTCTCGAGCGGTACGGCCCGCCAGCCAAGCGATCCGGGCTACCTGCCGGTGAGTGGCTTCAACAAGGGGATCTCGATGCAGCACCCGATGGGCTTCCCGAAAGAATCACCCAGCTGCGGCGTCGCCGTGACGGGCGGGGCCTTCGACGGTGCCGCAGTCGAGCTGAAGATCCGTGTCCCGTCCAACGCGCACGGCTTCAAGTTCGACTTCAACTTCTACTCGGTCGAGTGGCCCATCTACGTCTGCTCCAGTTACAACGACTTCTTCGTGGCCATCCTCTTTCCGATCCCGATGGGCCAGACCGATGGCAACATCTCCTTCGACAAGATCGGCAATCCGGTCAGCGTGAACAACGCCTTCATGGACGTCTGCGCGTGCTTAGGCGGACCACCGTGCATGGCAGGCGGGAAATCGTTCCCTTGCTCGCTCGGGAACGCGGAGCTGATCGGCACCGGCTTCGACGTCGCCAAGGGCGGCCAAGGTCACGCCGCCACCAGCTGGCTCGCGACCCAAGCGCCGGTCGAGCCTGGCAGCGAGATCAGCATGCGTTGGGGGACCTACGACTCGGGCGACGGCGCGCTCGACTCGACCACGTTGATCGACAACTGGCAATGGCTCGCCAACGCCGGCACGAACGTCGGCACCGTGGTCGTGCCCGATCCGCAGTAGCCCGCCTCGCGGCTCACTCCTTCGCGAGGTCGTTGAGCTTCTTCACTTCGTCGTAGGTGATCAGGCCGTCGGCGACCTTGCCGTAGGGTTGACCGACGGGCCACCACACGAAGTCCGGGTGCGACTCGCGGCTCGAGCCGATGTACTCGCCGCCCTGGATTTTGCCTGCTTTGTCGGTCTCGAGGACGTAGGCGTAGTGGTCGGTGCGCGTGTACGTCGCGAGCTCGGGGACGTGCGATTTGTGCGCTGGCTTGGACTCCTTGATCCAGTCCATGTCGAGCTCGACGTGGAAGAAGCGCTCGGCATCGGCGTTGTAGGTGTACTCGCTGCCGTCGGCGAGGCCGAGGAGCTTGACCGCCTCAACCTTGGTGACCTCTTTGAGCTTGCCCTCGACCGCGTTCGTCACGCGGTAGGCGTAGACCGGCTGGTTCCAGACCTCGGCGTCGTAGGTGCGGTCTTCGACGAAGCCGACCTTGCGGATGCCGAGGAGGTTGGTCGCCACGACGTGCAAAGAGCCGGGGTTCATGTCGCGGCACTCTTGAGCCGCGATGCGCCCGTCACCGCCGACGTTCGGCTTCTTCTCATCGCAGCGCTCGCTGAGAAATTTTACCGACAAGCGCACCGAATACACGAGCGACATCAGCCCCTCGATGTCGCCGGGATAGAACGTCACACCGTTGTACTCCGCAGGCTTGACCGGGGCAGGCTCGCTGATCGCGTACGGAGCCCAGCCGTGGCAGATCCCCCACCAGGTCGGGATGCACACGCCCTCTTCTTGGCCGGTGCGCTTCGCACAGCTCGAGCCGTCATCGAGATCGCTGCACTCGCTCGTCTCTTTGCAGGCCTTGCGCGAGCCCTTGTACCCGTCGATGCCGTACTTCTTCGACACGATGTCGACGAGGCCCTTCTTGCCGAAGGCCTTCTCGTACTTCTCCACGACCGAGAGCGATGCTTCCCCATCCCAGCGCACGTTGAGGTTGTCTTGGTAGGTCGGCCAGTAATCGCCGGGGATCGGCTTGTTCGCCGCGACCCCTTCGATCGGGAGCCGCTCCACCATGTATTCGAAGCTCGGATCGACGCGCGACGGGTCGTTCGCCCAGTTCCACTTTTCGTAAGCGGTGTCCGTGCCGACGTCGTCGCCGCACGCCGCGAGGCCGACCACCGCACCGAAGAAGAGACCTAGGTTGAGCTTGATGTTCATGCCGCTAACTCCGAGTTCGTTGCGTCGAGGATGCGTTTCGAGGTGGCGCGCAATGTAAGCGCACCTCTGCCCACATGCAACGACAAAAGGCAAATGCCTGACAATTCCGCTATTTATCCTATTATTTCAACATCGTAGGAGTTTTCGCCGCGCAACTCCGCGACGGCAACACGCCGAGCTATAGTCATTGACACACATCTTGTATCATGCATCTAAGTTGGTCGCTCCTCCCGTCATTCGAGCGCGGACGGCGGCGGCGCCAGGGCCTCGGCATCGAGGCGATCGACGCGCCGCAACGAGGGGAAGAGCCACGCCCAGCTGAGCACGACCGCGATCGTTCCGATTCCGCCAGCAACCACGGCTCCGACGGCGCCGAGCCACGCCGCCGCAATCCCCGACTCGAACTCTCCGAGCTCGTTCGACGCGCCGATGAACGTGAGGTTCACCGCACTCACGCGGCCACGCATCGCGTCTGGCGTTCCGAGCTGCACGAGGGTGTGGCGCACGAACACGCTCACCATGTCGGCCGCGCCGGCGACGGTCAACGCCACGAACGAGAGCGCGAAGCTCCGCGAAATTCCGAACACCACCGTCGCAGCCCCGAAGACCGCGACGCAGCCGAGCATCACGGGCCCCGCGCGACGCACGATGGGTCGCACAGCGAGGACGAGCGCCATCAGCGTCGCACCGAACGCGGGGGCGCTTCGCAACAACCCGAGGCCCGTAGGCCCCACGCACAGAATATCGCGCGCGTACACCGGCAAGAGCGCGACCGCGCCACCGAGCAGCACCGCGAACATGTCCAAAGACAGCGCCCCCAGCACGATGCGGTGCCGCCACACGAAGCGCATTCCCGCCGAGACGCGCTGCCACGACGCTCCGCCTTCGACGCGCGCTGTCCGCACCGACGGCAACGTCGCGATCGCGATCGCCGTGATGATCTCGAGCGCCGCGGCCGTGAAATACACAGTCTGCACGCTCGCAAGTGCATAGATGACGCCGCCCAGCGCCGGGCCCAGGACGATCGCGATGTGCCACACGGTCGAGCTCCACGCGACCGCGTTCGCAAAATGTTTTGGCGCAACCAAGGACGGCGTGAGCGCTTGACCCGCGGGCCCCGCGAACGCCCGCACGCCACCGACCACCGCGAGGGCGGCATAAATCAGTCCCACTTGGATGCTCGAGCTCGATGCGATGAACGCCAAGGCGAGCGTGCACGCGGTGAGGACGACGTAGCAAATCGCGAAGATCCGCTTGCGATCGAAGCGATCGGCGACGTCGCCCGCGTAGAGCGAGAGCAAGGCCTGCGGAAGAAACTGCGCGAGTCCGACGTAGCCGAGCTGAAGCGGGTCGCCCGTGATCTCGTAGACCTGCCAGCCCACCGCGACGCTCTGCACCTGCAAGCCCATCATCCCGAGCATGCGCGCGGTCAGATACCTGCGAAACGCCGGGTAACGGAGCGCGATGGTCGGAGTGTTCGGCGCGTCGGCGAGGGGCGCACCGGTCGGGGGCTCGGTCGGGCTCACGGGGCGCTCACAGCTCGAAGTAGTGTTGAACGCTGAGGTACCGCTCACCCGAATCGCAGATCATCGTCATCACGCGCGCGCCTTGGCCAAGCTCGGCCGCGACCGCGAGCGCGACGTGCACGTTGGCGCCCCCCGACAGACCCGCGAGGATCCCTTCGCGCGCCGCGAGCTCCTTCATGCGGTCGAACGCACTCCGATCGCTCACGGTGCGGATCTCGTCAATCAGCTCGCGCCTCAACACGCTCGGCACGAAGCCCGCTCCGATCCCCTGGATCTTGTGCGGCCGCGCCTTGCCTCCGCTCAACACCGGCGAAGACTCGGGCTCGACGGCGATCAAACGCACGCTCGGGAGCTTCGCCTTCAGCACCGTGCCGACCCCCGTGATCGTGCCGCCCGTGCCGACGGCCGCGACGAATGCGTCGAGCTTGCCGCCTGTCGCGCTCAAGATTTCGAGCGCGGTCGAGCCCTCGTGCGCCGCGGGATTTGCGGGGTTTTCGAACTGTGCGGGCATGAACGCGTTGGCCAGCGAGCGAGCGATCTCCTTACCCTTCTTCACCGCCCCGGCCATGTCATCAGCGGCCTTGGTGAGCACCACCTCGGCGCCGAAACGCTCGAGGATCGCGATGCGTTCGAGGCTCATCGAGTCGGGCATCACGATGATGCAGCGATAGCCGCGCACCGCGCACACCATCGCAAGGCCAATGCCGGTATTGCCGGAGCTGGGCTCGACGACGACCGTACCTGGCCGGAGCCGACCGTCCGCTTCTGCGGCCAAGATCATGTGCAATGCGACGCGGTCCTTCACGCTGCCGCCGGGACTCTGCGACTCGAGCTTGACGAGCACCTCGGCCGACCCGAGCGCCGGCATGCGCTTCAGGCGCAAGACCGGAGTGCGACCGATGAGCTCGAGCACGCTGTCCGCGATCATCGGCGTTTCGTCGCTGTTCATGGCACGCGCTCGCTCACGCATGGACGATCAAACTGCCGCTGCACACGCGCAGCATGGCACGGGCCCACGTAGGCCCCGGCGCAATTGTCAGGTCGCTCCAAGCACGGCACGGGCCCGCCCTTCACACGAAAAACTTGAGCGCGAGCCACGTCGAGCCTGCGGCGACGATCGGCGCACCGAGCCACACCGCCAGCACCTTCGCGAGCTGTGCGCGCGGCATGAGCTCGACGCTGCCTTCCTTCACGCGCGACACCGCCAGCACGCACGCGGCTTGCAGCTGCACGAGCGACTGCGGAATGCCTTGCGTCGAGGCAAACAAAAGCAGGCTCCCGACGACGACGCTGGTGAGCGCCGCGGTCACCGGCCCGAACGGCACGATGCTCTTGCCCATCGTGTCGGCAGGCCCGCGCACGAGCGCCGCTCCGAGCCCAAAGATGGGAGCTACCAACAAGAGCCCGAGGCTCGCGCTCACCAAGCCCGAGGCGGACAGCGGGCCGACGACGTTGGCGACGTTGTTCGAGCCATTCGCGACAGCGACGTAACAGCCGCCGCCGATCGCGAGCACCCGAACGAGCTGCTTCCTACGCGCCAGCTGTTCGTGAAGCGCCATATTTCCGGCCCTCAGCGGATAGAGCGTGCGAAGCGCGACGAAGGTGATGGCGTAGCCGGCCAGGGGGAGCAGCACCCACGCAGGCAAGAGGCGCGCGTAGAGCGTGTGGAGATTCACGCTGCCGTGATGAACGCCCACGACCACGACCGAGAGGACCGTGACCCACGATGTCGACTGCGGCACCTTGAGAAGATTCGCCATCAACAGCGACACGCCGATCGACGCGAGCACGGCGACCGTGACCGTCGGTGTGAACGCCTCCGCGGGCGCTATCGATTTACCGAGCGTGCTCGTGACACGCCCGCCGAGCAGCACCGCTCCGAGGACGACGCAAGCACCGTAGGCGAGGAGGATGCGCTTGCGGCTCGCCATGCCGGCGCCGAGCACGCTCGAAAACGACGGCGCAACCCCGCTCGCGCCCATGTTGATGGCGAGCAGCGCCGCGGCGACAAAGGCGAGAACGACGACCGTGCTCATAGCTCACCGCGCACGCTTGAGGGTCACGAGCAAGGCCGGCAGCACCACCAGAGCAGCCACGAGATTGCACGTCATGCCGACGCTCATGATCGCCCCGAGCGCCTGCATCGCGCGGTAATCGGCGAGCATCAATGCCCCGAAGCCGACGATGGTCGTGGTCGCGGCGATCACGACGGCGGAGCCCGTGCCCCCGATGATGTCGGCGAGCTCGGCCACGCCTCCGCGAACGGAAGCGCTCTGACGGCAACGCGCCATGATGTGCGCGCCCGCTTCGACGCCCATGCCCATCAACAGCGGAAACGACACGATGTTCGCGACCGTGACGCGCAGATCGAGGACGACCATGGTCCCGAGCATCCCCGCGAATCCAAGCACCACCGGGACGAGCGCGAGCCAAGAGTCTTTCACGCTTCGGAAGCCGAGCCAGCAAGCGCCGAACGCGAGCAGGCCGGAGCAGAGCCCCGCGAAACGAAAGCCCTTCAAGATCGAGCTCTGAAACGAGTCGATCTCGACGGCCGGTCCGCACGCATCCGGCTCCACGCTGAAGAGCTGCTGATTGAAGGCCGCGGCCTCTTTCACATCCCAAATGTTGCCGGCGGGCTGCACGTAAATCGCGAGTCCTTGGTGATCTTTGCTGACGAAGCGCGCGCGAAATACGCTCGGTAGATCCACGGGCTCGTAGTGGCCGCGCTTGGCGACATTTGCGGCAGTCGTCCACGCACGCTCGAACAAGTCTAGGACGCGGAGCTCGAGCGCCGCGAGCGCCTCGGAGCCGTCCCCCGGTAGCGCCTTCACGGTCGCGGTGAGCTCCTTCAGCGCCGCCCTCGCGAGCTCGAGTTCGCTCGTCTGTCCGGCCGCCTGCCGCAACGCGAAGCCCACTTCGTCAAGGCCGTCGGCGAGCGCGTCGAGCTTCGAGAGCACCTCAGCCTTGGTGCGTGCGCGATCACGGAGCGCCCGGAAATTGGGCTCATTTCCGAAGGAACGGACGACACCACGCAGCGCGTCGAGCCGCTCGCTCGTCAAGGGCGGCAGCAGATCCGTAGCGGTATCGACCGAGGCCACGCGTGACAGCGCACGCAAACGAGCAGCCTTCTCTCGCGCCCGCTCGACGCCGTCGGCCGTCGCGATCGCATGCACTGGGCTCGAACCCTTGTCGCCCTCGAGGAGCTTGAGGCCGCGCACGCTCTCCTGCTCCGCCGGCAGAAACTCTACGTAGTTTGCATCGAAGCGAAGCTTGAACGCGCACACCGCCCCAGCCGCCGTCACGAGCACCGCCAAGCCGAGGATCACCGGGCGACCGCGCCGAACCACCGGCTCGAGCAGGTGCAAACCGACGAACTCCCGCGCCGCGACGAGCTCCTTCGGATTGAGGACCGGTGCGAGCGCCGGGCAGAGAAAAAACGTGAGCAGCACCATCGCCGCAAGCCCTAGACCGACCAAATAGCCCAGCTGTTTGAAGGCCGTAAAATCCGTGGTCGCGACGGTGAGAAACGCGAGCACGGTCGTGCCTGCCGAGATCAGGATCGGCGGGCCGGTCTGCATCAACGCCGCTGTCATCGCCTCGAGCTGGCGCTTGCCCGCGCGCAGTTCTTCCGAATAACGCGACATCGCGAAGCAGGCGAAATCGATCCCGATCCCCATCAATACGGACACGAACGACGAGGTGATCACGTTGAGGCCGCCGAACATTCCGCGAGCGAGCGCCGTGGTCACGACGGTGCCGACCGCGAGTGGCACCAACGCCAACAGCGAGAAACGCCACGAGCGAAATCCCACGAGCAGCAAAATGAGAATGCCGACCGAGGTCCCGAGAGTCGCGTCCTTCATCCCGCGCTCGACCGCGTCAAGCTCGTCCGTCGCGATGCTTGGCAGGCCCGTGAGATCGCTGCGAACTGCGCCGTGCTGAACCGCGCGCACGATGCCGCGGACCTTGTCGACGAGCGGCTTGAGGTCGTAGCCCTCCGTGCCCGGCAGCACCGGAAACATCGCGACGAGGTGATAGCCGTCGTTCGGCCCGACGAGGAATCCACGCTCATCGACGCGGATCCCACCCGGCAGCGCCTCACGCGCCGCGCCAAGCCCAAGCTCCGAGACCGCGTCCCGCCCGCCAAGCTCGGCGTCGAGCGCGCGCAAGAGTCGCACGAGCCCACCGAGCCCGCGATTCGCAGGGTCCGCGGTCTTCGAGTCGCCGCGCCCGCGAGCCTCGCCGTGTTCCGTCGCGCCGCCGAGCGCGCTCGCCATTCCGCCCTCGATCGCCGCGAGCCACGCCGGCAGACCGCCCTCGACGAGCGCCGCTAGCGAACCCGGCGGTCCGAGCGCACCAAGCTGTTCTTGCACCCGAGCGGGGTCGAACAACAGCGCCACCTCCGCGAGCTCGTTCGGTCCGATGCGGCACAGCGTGCGCCCACGAAATTCCGGCTCGCGCTCGAGCTTCGCGCACACCTCGAAGGAGACGCGCCGCCGCTCCTCGTGCGTCCCTTCGCTCAGCACCAGCACCATCGCGTCCTGGATCCCGAAGCGCTCGAAAAACGTGAGCAGCCGCGCCTGCTGCACGTTGTCCTCGGCCGACACCAGCGCGTATCGCGACGTGCTGAGCGGGATGTTCCAGGTGTACGCGAGCGAGGCTGCGCTCAGGCTGAGCCCGAGAGCCACGATGAGCCACGGCCGCCGCACGCCGGCCTCTGCAAACCATCGAAACGCGTTGAAGCGGGGCGCATCATCCGGCTCGCGTGGGGCCTCGGGCATCGGGCTCACGGTAGTCGAGCGATCCCTTCGGAGCGACCCCGGAAATACGCCGCCTCAGCTCGGCCCCGCCTCAGCTCGCCGCGCGGCCTCAGCTCGCCGTCCCGCCTCTGCTCGGCCCCGCTTCAGCTCGCCGTCCCCCTTCAGCTCGCCGTCCCGCTCGGTGTCTCGCTTGGCGCAGCACCAGCCCGGGCCTCGCGACGCGCGCGCACGATCTCGACCACCGCCGGCAGCACGCTCACGATGATGATCGCCAAGACGACGAACTGAAAGTTGCGCTTGATGATCGGCAGATTCCCGAAATGGTAGCCCGCGAGCACGAAGCTCACGACCCACACGACCGCGCCACCCACGTTGTAGCCCACGAAGCGGCGATACTGCATCCGGCCCACGCCCGCGACGAAGGGCGCAAAGGTTCGAAAGATGGGTGCGAAGCGCGCGAACACGATCGTCTTGCCACCGTGCTTGTCATAGAAACGCTGCGTCCGCTCGAGGTGCTGCGGGTTGAGCCACTTGGGCTTCTTCGCGATCAGCCGCTCGCCGATGCGCCGACCGATCGAGTAATTGACGGCGTCACCCAGGATGGCCGCGACGATCAGGGTCCCGATCGTCAGCTTCACCTCGAGCCCCGCGCCCGGCATCGACGCGATCGCGCCACACGTGAAGAGCAGCGAGTCGCCCGGCAAGAACGGCATGACGACGAGCCCCGTCTCGCAGAACACGACCGCGAACAGCACCACGTAGAGCCACGGGCCGAGCAAGTTCGATCCGTCGCGCAACGCCACGTCGAGGTGCAAGAACAGGTCGATGAAAATGCGGAGTGTGTCCACGGCGATCTCCGATAAGTGCCAGACGGCTGGCGGCTTCCTTAGTCGCGACCGCGCGGTCACGCCACTAATCTGGCGACGGTGCCGAGCCAAGCCGCGCTGCACTCGCCGCCCGCGGACATCATGGTCACCAATGGTACAGTCATGACCATGAAGACCACCACCAACGTCGTCCGGGCGATCCCCGCGGGCGAGTTCAAAGCGAAGTGCCTCGCGTTCTTCGACGAGGTCGAGACGAAGCAGCGTTCGTTCGTGGTCACCAAGCGTGGCCGACCCGTTGCGCGCGTGGTGCCGCTGCCGTCGAGCGTGCGCGGCTCGCTTCGCGGAACCCTCTTGTACGAAGAAGACCTGCTCCTAGCGATCGAGACCCAGCGGGACGCGGGCTCGTGATCGTGCTCGATACGCACGCCTGGGTTTGGTGGGTGACCCAACCAGAGAAGCTCGGCAAGAGAGCACTGCGCGCCGTCAAGAAAGCCTCGCGCGTTGGCGTCCCGGCCATCTGCGTTTGGGAAGTCGCCATGAAGGCGGAGGCCGGCAAGCTGAAGTTCGATCGCAGCTATGACATCTGGATCGACGAAGCCCTGTCCGAAGATCCGCGCACAGAGCTTCTCTCGCTCCTTCCTCGCGTCGCCGTCGAAGCGGTCAAGCTCCCGTGGAAGCACGGTGACTTTGCCGATCGACTCATCGTCGCGACGGCGCGCGTGCACGGCGCACGGCTCGTCACCGCGGACGAAGCCATCCGTGCATCGGGCCTCGTTCCTTGTGTGTGGGACTGAGCCGAAGCGTGGCCGCAAAGCTCTCCAACTGGCGCGACCACTAGGCCATCGTTGGCGGCCATCGTTGGCGGCCATCGTTGCCGGCCATCGTTGCCGACCATCGTTGGCGGCCCCCCTCTGCACGCGCGGCTCCTTCTCCGCTCGGTGTCTTCGGCGTCTTCCGGGTTGACCGCACCGCGCGGCAAGGCCACGCATCGCGCGGGGATTCGAACCGTGACCCAGAGCACCCTGTTTCAGCGCATTTGTGGCCTCGTTCTTGCGGGCTCGTGCCTCCTCGGCAGCTCGTGCGATTCGGCGGACAGCGGCGCCCGCACGGTCGCAAAGATCGTGAGCAGCCTGCCACGCACCGGCAGCGCCAACGCCCAGACCACGAGCGTCGTGAACGGGATCCGCATGGCGATCGACGAGCTCCACGGAAAGGCCGGCGCCCTCACCATCGCTTATGAAGACTGGGACGACGCCTCCGCGCGCAAGGGCGACTGGGACCCCGAGGTAGAGGCCGCCAACGCGCACCGCGCCGCCGAAGACGCGGATGTGCTGGTGTACATCGGCACGTACAACTCCGGCGCCGCGAAGATCTCGATGCCGATCTTGAACCGCGCCTCGCTCGCGATGATCTCCCCCGCGAATACCTATACCGGCCTCACCAAACCGGGCCTCGGCGAACCGGGCGAGCCCGACATGTACCGGCCCACATCCGTGGTGAATTACTTTCGCGTCGTCCCAGCCGATGACATTCAGGGCAAGGTCGGGGCCGAGTGGATGCGCGCGCTCGGTGGCAAGACCGTCTACGTGCTCGACGACCGCGGGCTATATGGAAAAGGCATCGCCGACGTGTTCAGCGCCGCCGCCGAGGCCGCCGGCGTACGCATGCTGGGTCGTGAAGGCATCGATCCGAAGGCACAAGAATACCGAAGCCTGATGGCGAAGATCCGCGAGCTCGATCCGGACTTCGTCTACTTCGGCGGCACCACCCAATCCAACGCCGGGCAGATCGCCAAAGACCTGGTGAGCGTCGGCCTGCGCGCGCGCTTGATGGTGCCCGACGGCTGCTTCGAAGAGGCGTTCATCGAGGCCGCCGGCCACCACGTCCTCGAGGGGCGCGCCTACGTGACCTTCGGCGGCGTGCCTCCGGACCGACTGACCGGTAGCGGCAAGGGCTTCGTGGATCGCTACCGCGAGCGCTACAAGGCAGATCCTGAAGGGTATGCCGTATACGGTTATGTCGCCGCCCGCGTCGCACTCGGCGCCATCGTGCGTGCCGGCAAACACGATCGCGCGCTGGTGCGTCGCGCGGTCGCCGAGACCAAAGAAGTCGATGGCGCCCTCGGCACTTGGTCCTTCGACGAAAACGGCGACACCACGCTCCTCACGATGAGCGGAAACGTCGTAAAAGGCGGCAAATTCGAGTTCGTCGGCCTCCTCGGCGGCGGCGCGCCCCCGCCCCAATAGGCATGAGCGCCATGAGGCATTCGCGCACTTCGCAATAGCGCCATGAGGCATTCGCGCACTTCGCAATAGCGATCACCCCACCCGCCGCGCCCACCAAGAGAACCAACCTTGGACCTCATCCTTCAGCAACTGCTCATTGGCATCACCAACGGCATGGTCTTCGCGCTCATCGCGCTTGGCTACAGCATGGTGTACGGCGTGCTCGAGCTCATCAACTTCGCGCACGGCGATCTCTTCATGCTCGCGGGCTTCCTCGCCCTCACGCTCCTCGGGGCGATGGGTGCGTCCGGCGCCTCGCCCGGCCTCCTCATCGTCGAGATCATCGCCGTCGTCGCCGCTTGTTCGGCCTTCGGGGCGCTCGTCAATGTGGGGCTCGAGCGCGTCATCTATCGACCGCTCCGGGGCGCACCGAAGCTCGCGCCGCTCGTGAGCGCGATCGGCATCTCGTTCATCTTTCAAAACCTCGGGCTGTTCTGGGGCGCCTTGCCGATGGCGGTGTTCGGCGACGGTGCCCAGGCCGCCGCCCCCAAAGCCTTTCCCGACCTCATTCCCAATTACAATTTGTTTGGCGAGACCGCATCGTTCCGCATGACCCCCAAAGATCTCGTCGTCAT
>SHZB01000167.1 GCA_009692485.1 Myxococcales bacterium | reverse complement strand
GCGGAGTCGGCGGCGCCCCCAACGGCTCGAGCGGAGTCACCACCGGCTCGGGCGGAATGACCACCGGCTCGGGCGGAATGACCACCGGCTCGGGCGGAATGACCACCGGCTCGGGCGGAATGACCACCGGCTCGGGCGGAATGACCACCGGCTCGGCGACGTCAGGCGGGAGCTCTGGCACGGGCACGCTCATCGACTGCATCGGCTGCGCGTTCCAGAATTGCCCCAATGCCGTGGCTTGCCTGAGCGATCCGCAGTGCGTGCAGGGCGCATCGTGCGCAATGCAGAAATGCGTCGGCATGGGCGGTCCCAACATTGGCTGCGTCCTCGGCTGCTTCAATGGCGACTTCAACGCCGCGATCAAGGCCTTCTCCGCGGTTAGCTGCGTGATCCAGACCTGCTCGATGGAGTGCCAGGGCCTCGGCCAATAGGCCCGCTCCGCTCGCGGACGTAGCGGCGCTATTTGCCAATCGCAGGGCCGGCGCTATTTGCCAATCGCTGGGCCGGCGCTATTTGCCAATCGCAGGGCCGGCGCTATTTGCCAATCGCTGGGCCGGCGCTATTTGCCAATCGCTGGGCCGGCGCTATTTGCCAATCGCTGGGCCGGCGCTATTTGCCAATCGCAGAAATGCCGCTGTTTGCCGCTCGCGCGTTACGCTCGCTCGGCGAGGAGCGCGCGCGCGATGATGAGCTTCTGGATCTCGGTCGTGCCCTCGTAGATCCGCAGCGGTCGCACCTCGCGGTAGAGGGCCTCTACCCGCGTGCCGCGCAAGACGCCGCGTCCGCCAAGGAGCTGCACCGCCCGATCGATGGTGCGCTGCGCCGCCTCCGTCGCGTACATCTTCGCCATCGCCACCTCGCTGGGTGTCCGCCCGCCCGAGGTGTCCTTCAGCCACGCGGCGCGCAAGACAAGGAGCCGCGAGGCGTCGAGCTCTGTCGCCATGTCGGCGAGGTAGCCCTGCACCAGTTGCTGTTCGGACAGCAGTTTGCCGAACTGGCGGCGCGCCGAGACGTGCCGCAACGCATCGTGGAGCGCGGCGTTCGCCATGCCGTTCGCGGCCGCTCCTACCGTGACCCGAAAGGCCTCGAGGGTGGCGAGCGCGATCCGCATCCCGTCGCCCACCCGACCGAGCAACGCGGAACCCGGCACGCGTGCGCCGCGGAAGGTGAGCTTGCCGATCGGATGATCGATGCTGAGCGGCTGACTCTCGAGCTCGAGACCGGGCGTGTCCTGCTCGACCAGGAACGCGCTGAGGTTCTTCTTCGGGTCGGTCGCGCCCTCGGCCCGCGCAAAGACGACGTAGTGGTGCGCGATAGGGACATTGCTGATGAAGATCTTCTCGCCATCGAGGACCCAATCGCCGCCGTCCGCGCGCGCATGGGTGGAAATCGCGGAGACGTCGCTGCCGGCCTCGGGCTCGGTGAGCGCGAAGGCCGCGATGCGTGCGCCGCTCACGACGTCCGGTAAATAGGCTTCTTTTTGAGCGGTCGAGCCCGCGATCACGATGGGATAGCTGCCGAGCCCCTGCACCGCAAAGAGCGCGTCCGCGAGCGGATCGGCGTAACCGAGCGCCTCGCGCACGAGCACCAGCGCGCGCACGTCGAGGGCCTCGCCCGCCCGCGGAACGAGATGGCGGTAGAGCCCATGCCGCTCGCCCAAGCTCCGCGCAAGCCGCGCGGGATCTCGTTCAGCGCCAGCACCGCCGCCATCGGGTTGGCCGTGAGCCTCGGCCTCGAGCGTGCTGGCCGTCGCCGCGAGTGCGTCCGCCAGCTCGCGATGATGGGCGGCGAAGAACGGTGCGAGGTCGATGCTCGTGAGCGCCGCCATCACTCTTCGCCCTCGGCTTTCGGCGCAGCGTCCGGTGCCCCGAGAAAGCGCGCGGGCCGCTTATTTTTGTTGGCGTCGTAGGCTTCGCGAAAGTCCGCGTGCGCCATGCAGAGGGCCTGGGCTTGCGCCTCCGCTTCGATGCCCTCCGCGAGGCTCATCCCATCTTCGCTCAACAGCATCTGCTTGGTGACCGAGTGCGCGAAGGCCGGGCCCTCGGCGAGGCGTTTGGCCCACGCTTTTGCGAGCGGAACGACCTCTTCCGCGCGGACGACGCGATTCACGAGGCCCATCCCGAGCGCCGTGCGCGCATCGATGAGGTCACCGAAATAGAGCAACTCGGCCGCGTGTCCACGCCCCACGATCCGCGGCAAGAGCCACGATGCTCCCATGTCCGCGCCCGAGAGCCCGACCTTCGGGAACACGTATCCGAAGCGCGCGCCTTCGCTAGCGATGCGCAGATCGCACGCCGCCGCGATCACCGCGCCGGCACCGACCGCCACGCCGTTCACCGCGGCGATCACCGGGCGGCGCAGCTCGCAGATCCGCTGGATGAGCCTGCCGGTCACGCGCGTGAACGCGAGCAATCCCTCGGGCCCCTCCGAGAAAAGCTGCGCGATGATCCCCTCGACGTCGCCGCCCGAGCAAAAGCCGCGGCCGCGACCCGTGAGCACGACCGCGCGTACCTCGGGGATGGCGAGCATCTCGAAGGTGCTTGCAAGCTCGCCGTACACCTCGAAGGTGAGGGCGTTGAGGCGATCGGGCCGATCGAGCGTGATCGACGCCACCCCGCGCTCGATGTTCAATTCGAAGCTCTTTGGCGAGAGGGTCATCGTGGCTCCAAGACTGCGGTGGCCTCGATTTCGACGAGCGCGCGCGGCTCCACCAGACCGGCGACGCCCACGAGGGCCATCGCGGGAAAGTGTTTGCCCATGAGCTGGCGGTAGGTCGCCCCGAAAGCGCGGAGCTCACGCCGATACGCATCCAGATCGGTGACATAGATCGTGAGTCTCACGATATCCGTCGCGCACCCGCCGGCGGCTTGTACGACCGCGAGCACGTTCGCGAGGGCTTGACGGGTCTGCGGCACGAGCTCGTCCGAACCAAACTCTGCGCGCTCGTTCCAGCCGATCTGTCCGGCCACGAACAAGAGTCTGCCGCTGGCGACGACGCCGTTCGAATAGCCGCTTGGTCGCGTCCAACCCTCGGGAAGCACCGTCTCCATTGGCATGTTCATTTCCTCCCTGGCTGCGCGATGGCGTGGCGTAGCGATGGCGTAACGTAGCGTCGCGATGGCGTAACGTAGCGTCGCGATGGCGTGGCTGCGCGATGGCGTGAATGCGCGATGGCGTAGCGATGGCGTGCCCACGCCGGCTCGCGACCTCGCCGCGTCGCTTCAACGGACGAGCTTGCCTCCATCGATCACGAGCGCCTGTCCGTGCACGCTCGCGGCCTCGTCCACGCACAAATCCGCGATGGCGTCCGCGACTTCTTCGGGGGTGCTCATGCGATTCTCGGGTGACATCGCCGTCAGCGTGACGAGCGCCTGCTCCACGCTGCAGCCGGTTTTTTGGGCGATTCTGTTCGCGGCGTCGCGCGCCATGTCGGTGTCGACCCACCCGGGGCACACGGCGTTGAGGGTCACCTTCGTCGTCGCGAGCTCGAGCGCCACGGCGCGCATCCAACCGATGAGCGCATGCTTGCTGGCGCAGTACGCGCTTGTGTAGGCGTAGCCCGCGAGCCCCGCGTTCGACGCGACCAAGACGACGCGACCAAAGCCGGCAGCGATCATCTTCGGCACGAGCTTCCGCGCGAGCCGGACGGTCGCGAGCATGTTGACATTCAGGAGTCGCTCGAAGACCGCGTCCTCGGTGCGATGGAAGGGCATGCTCTCGGCGATGCCCGCGTTGCTCACGAGCAGATCCACGTGACCGACGCGCTCTTCGATGCTGCACAGCGCCGCGGCGATCGACTCCGCGTCGCTCACGTCCATCGGCACGGCTACATGCGCGCCGCTCGGCACGGCGGGCAAGCTCGCGCACAGCTCGATGAGCGCCGCTTCGCTGCGGGCGGAGACCACGACGCGCGCTCCGTCCCGCGCCAGCCGCTCCGCCGTCGAGCGCCCGATCCCACGGCTCGCACCGGTCACGAGCGCAGTGCGCCCAGCGAGGGATTGCGTGACCCGAGGCTCCATGGCACGGCCCTATACCATGCGCGTCCCGTCCATTCATGCGACCCGTGAGCTCACAGGACAAACGTCGCTGGTCCGCGTGAAGGAGCAACAGCTGACGCTATCGCGACTGCTACCGCGATGCTCGCCGCTGCTCGCGCCGCTGCTCACGCGATGCTCGCCGCTGCTCGCGCCGCTGTTCTTGCCGCTAGTGTTTTCATGGGCAGTCATCGGCTGCAGCGAGGCGCCGCGGACGCCGGCCGAGAGTCTGTACGTCGTGCCAAACGCGCTGTCCGAGCTCGACGGCGAGACCTTTCTCGACCACCCGTTTCCGAGCGATCTGCGCCGCGACGACGACGGCACGGTGCGCTACCGCGGATTTCACAACGGGCGCAACGTCCCCATTCTCGATGCGTACGTCGAGTCCACCGTCGGGCTCTTCGACGGGTTTTCGCCCGCGGCCGCCGGATATCTCCGCTTCTCGGGCGCGATCGATCCGGCCACCCTCCCAGGCTCACCCACCGACGCGCTCTCACCGGCGAGCAGCGTTCAGCTCATCGACGTCGACGCCGACTCGCCAGAGCTCGGGCAGCGCAAGCTCGTGAGCCTCAGTTTTCGCGCGGAGCCCGGAATTTACGTCGTTTCCAACACGCTGCGGTGGATCCCAACGCTCGGATTTCCGCTGCGACCGAACACGACCTACGCCCTCGTCGTCACCGACGCGGTTTTGACGGCCGACGGCGGCGCGGTCACCGCCAGCGCAGCGCTGCATGCCGCGCTCGGCCTCGGCCCGGCAAGCGGCCCGGTCTCCGCGCACGCCACCCAACTCGCCCCCGCGCTCGTCGCCCTCGCGAACGCCGGAGTCGCCGCGGACCGCATCGCGCACCTCGCGGTCTTCACGACCACCGACCCGACGCGCGAGTTGTTTCTCGTGCGAGACCACCTTCGCGAATCTGTCCCCGTGCCGAGGTTCATCGCAGAGCCTGAATGGAAGGTCACAGCCCAAAGCGGCTTCGTCGAGTACCAGGGGCAGTACGGACCTTCGCCCAATTACCAGGACGGCGCCCTGCCCTTCGCAAACTACGGCGACGGCGGCGGCTTTCGCGTGAAGGCCGGCGTGCCCGAGGTCGTCGATAGCTTCGACGCGCGCTTCTCGCTCACGGTGCCCTTGGCTTCGGCCTGTCCGCTCCCGAAGGCTGGCTACCCGATCCTTCTCCACGCGCACGGCACCGGCGGTGACTTTCGCACGCACCTCACGTCGGGCTACGCGCGCCTGCTCGCGCTTCGCTGCATCGCGTCGATGGGCGTCGATCAGATTTTCCACGGCACGCGGCCCGGAACGCCCGCGACCGTGACCGAGATCCAGCTCTTGTTCTTCAACTTCGAGAACCCGACGGCGGCACGCACGAACGGCCGACAGAGCGCCCTCGATGAGGTGCAGCGCGCGCGCCTCTTCACCGAAACGCGAGCCGTCATTCCGGCAAGCGTGTCTCACGACAAGACGCCAATCCATTTCGATGCGAGCCGCGTGCTCTTCTTCGGCCACTCGCAAGGCGGCTTGAACGGGCCGCTCTACCTCGCCGCCGACGACTCGTCCGTGGGGGGCGTGCTCAGCGGTTCCGGTGCCCTCATCGCGCTGGCGCTGCTCGAGAAAACCGAGCCCAAGCCGTCGGTCGCCGATCTCGTGCGTACGATATTTTTGGGACTCGCAGCGGACGATGACGAGCTCGATCTCTACCACCCGGCGATCGCGCTCGCGCAGGCCGTCGTCGATGCGGTCGATCCGATCCACTACGCGCAGTACGCCGTCGTCGCTCCACGAGAAGGTTTCTTAGCTAAGAGTATTTACATGTCGGAGGGGATCGGCCCCGATGGCATAGGTGACAGCTACACGCCGCCGCACGGCACCGAGGCACACGCGCTCGCGATGGGCTTGCCGCTGGTGCTCCCCGCGCAGCGCGACGTGCCCGAGTTCGCGCTCGGCGGACCAGGCACCGTGACGATCGGCGCGGGCGGACTCGCTGGCAACCTCGCGGCCGGCACAGCGACCGGCGCGCTCGTGCAGTGGGCCCCGAAAGCCGGCAAGGATGGCCACTTCGTCGTGTTCGACGACGCTGCCGCGCGCGAGCAGATCCTCACGTTTCTACGCAGCCTCGCCGAGCTTCCGCCCGGCCGAATTCCGGCGCTCTGACGATCACTGCGCAGCCTCGCTGAGCTTCCGCCCGGCCGAAGTCCGGCGCTCTGACGATCACTTCGCGGCAGCAGCGGCACCGGCAGAGGGCGCGGCGAGCTTCTCGAGCGCCT
Organism: Myxococcales bacterium; assembly: GCA_009692485.1. GTDB lineage: Bacteria > Myxococcota_A > Polyangia > Polyangiales > Polyangiaceae > SYFR01. The sequence goes on along the minus strand of SHZB01000167.1, from coordinate 3,268 downwards.
TGCAACTGGCGACGCGGCCCTTGGTGCAGGAGCCATGCAAGACCGGGCCGAGCACGGCGCAACTCGGCTGATAACCGCCGCTGCACGCCCGCTGCAAGTAGCCCACGGCGCGGTCGATGTCCGCGTTGACGCCATCGCCGTTGTAATATGCGATGCCGGCCGTGGCGCAGTCTTGTGCGGAGCCCTTCGCGCAGGGCGCTTCGGCGGGGTGCGGGCGCGCTTCCGAGCGGGCGAGTCGCAGCTCTTCGCTGCGGAACTGGATGCGGCTGATTCCGTCGCAGGCATCGTGCTGGCCTTTGACGCACGCCTGCTCGAAGAGCGAGAGCGCCTGCGACACATCGCCCTTCAGCGCCGCACCCTTCTCGTAGAGCGCGCCGAGGGCGTAACAAGCGTCGCCGTCGCCCATCTTGCACGATTTTCGATACAGCTCGGCGGCGCGCGGCACGTCTTTCTCGGCGCCATCGCCGAAGAGATGCGCGGTGGCGAGCTCGCGACACGCACCCGGAGCGCCACGCTGGCAGCTCCAGTCGTTGAGGCCGACGGCGCGCTGGGCGTCGGTCTTCACGCCGATGCCGCGCGAGTAGACGCGCGCAAGGTTCGCGCAGCCGGACACGTTCTGGACAATGCAAGCCTCGTGGTAGAGCTGCGCCGCCTTGAGCGGATCACGCCGCGTCGCGAGCCCGCGCTCGTACATCACCCCGAGCGTGCTGCACCCGCTCATGAGCCGGCGATCGCACTGGTCCGTGAACTCTTTGAAGGCGAGCGGCAGCGTGAGCGGATCGGGCTCGCCGCGAAGCGCGTTCTCCACGCAAGCCTGCGCGTCGAAGGAGCCGGCGGCCTCACCGAGCCGAACCTTGGGCATGGCGCATCCGGTCGCGCCGAGCACGAGCACACCGACGGCGAACGCTCTGATCGCGCACGCACCGATCGCGAACGCGCGCGCTTCGGGTGCGGCCGGTGCGACCGCGAGTGCGAGCACCTCGCATACGAGACGGCAGCTGCCGTGCCTCGCGAGTCGGTCTCGACCTCGGGTCATCTGTTCACGCACCACGCCTCAAGCTACGCGAGGGCATCGCATCGTCAACTTTCGTTTCGCGCGCGCGAACACTTCGCTCGTACCGCGTCGCACACGTCCGCGTCTCACATTCTCGCGGCTCACGAATCGCGCTCACCCGGCTGCTTGCGCTCGGCGTCCTCCAGATCGAAGCCCTCGATCATGGCGCGCACTTCCATCGCCGCGTCGATCTCCGGCTTCTGGTCGAGGTAGCGCTCGAAGTGTTCGCGCGCCCGTCCCTTGTCGCCACGCGCCGCGAGCGCCATACCCATCGCGTGGTGCGCCTCGCCGTCATCCGGAAATCGCCTCAGCGCCTCGGCCGCCTCACGGAGCGCGTCCCGCAGCTCACCCAGCTTTCGCAGCGAATGCGACAGGCCGATGCGGGCCGCGAGGTAGTTCGGACAGAGCCGCACCGCCGCGCGAAATGCATCACGCGCGGGCATGTCGCGCTCCAGCTCGTCGAGCGCGACGCCGACGTAATGAAATGCATATCCATTGCGCGGATCAGCGGCGATCGCGACGTGTAGCTCGCGGAGGGCCGCCTCGTGATTTCCTTCGAGGAGCAGCTCGGTGGCTTCTTCAACCGCTTGCCATTGCTGCTCGTCCGTGGGCTCGGGGCTCATCGCCCGCCCCTCATGCGCGATCCCGAGCGCGCCCGCAAGCGACGGTGCCCGGTTCTCCGATTCGCCACGAGACCAGTAGCGCTCAGTCGGGACCGATGGTGTAAGCCACCGCCGTGGTCGCTCGCATCGCCAAGCGCGCCGAGCTGGCCAGCGCTGCCACCGCGCTCGTCGTCGTGGTTGCGGCCGCGGCGTGCTTCTACTTGCCAGCGCTCGCGGCCACTGGCGGACGATGGCCGGTACCGCTCGACGACGTGTACATCTACTTCGGCTTTGCGCGCTCGGCGGCGCTCGGGCACCCCTTCGAGTGGCTGCCCGGTAACGGCTATTCGTCGGGCGCGACCGCCGTCCTGTATCCGCTCGTGCTCGCGCCGTTTTGGGCAGCCGGTCTTCGGGGCAGCTCGCTCGGTGTCGCCGCGGCGTTGGTGGCAGTCAGCGGACTCGTCGTGCTCGCACGCGCGCTCGCGTCGCTTGGATGCCGGCGCGGCGCGGCTCCGTACTTGCCGGCGTTGCTGCTCGTGAGCGTGCCGCTCGTGAACTGGTCGTGGTTCTCGGGCATGGAAACCGGCCTCTTCGCGCTGTTTCTCGGGCGCGCGCTCGTGGCGACACAAGCAGCGGTCGACTGTGACAAATCCGTCCGCCGACGCGCGCAGCTCCGCGCTGGCATCTGGTTCGCGCTGCTCGTCATCACGCGTCCCGAGGCGCTCGTCCTCGCCGCCGCGCTCGCGGTCGCCGTCGCGCATGGAGCTCGCTCGCTCTGGACCCTCGCCTCGCTCGCTCGCGCCGCCGCGCCCGCGATCTTGACGCTCGCGCTGCAATTTACGGCAAATCACGCAGTCACGGGCGAGTGGCAATCCGCCGGAGCGGTGCGAAAACTCGTGACCGAAGCGCCCTTCCTCACGGCCGAGGCGCGCGCCATCGAAGTCGCGAAAAACCTGCTCGTGCTCGCGAGCGAGGCTCTCTGGCGCGCACTCGGAGGAGCGGTCGGCGTCGCCGCGTTCGGCACGCTCGTGCTCGCCGCGATGGTGCTCCGAGCTCGCCGCCGCCTCGCCGTCTCGCTCGCAGTTGGGAGCCTGGGCGCGCTCGTGCTCGTGTGCCTCAACACCACCGCGCGCTATCAGAATTATCGCTACGCGGCGCCGTCGCTGGCCATGCTGCTGTGCGCGGCAATTCTCGGTTTTTCCGCCATTTCCGGCCGCATTTCGGCGAAGTTTGGCGCGCCCCGGCCAGCGAGTTTCCGAGCCCAAGGCCGGCGCATGTCCCTCGGAAACTCCGCGCGCACGGTCCTCGCGGAAACACCGGCCAGAGTTTTTCCAATGCCCTTGCGAAACTCCGCGCGCACGGGCCTCGCCGTCGCACTCGCGGCCATCGCCATCGCGGCGCCCGCGCACGAGCTGCCGCCACAGGTCGCACACTTCACGCGAGCCAGCGTGAACATCCTCGAGCAGCATGCCGAAGTTGCCCACCGGCTCGCGCGCATGACGCCTCCGGCACGGCGCGTCCTCGTCGGTGACGCCGGCGCCATCCCTTATTTGTCGAAGCTCGCCGCCATCGATGCGCTCGGCCTCGGCGGCTACCACGCGCTGCCCTTCGC
>SHZB01000166.1 GCA_009692485.1 Myxococcales bacterium | reverse complement strand
AAAGAAGCGTTCTGCGTCGGCAATGCTTTCGGCCTGCGCGAAACATGCACCGAGATTGGTCAGCGTGATGGGGTCCTTGTGGGACGGTGAGAGGGATAGCGCCGCATGGAAGTTGCGCAAAGCCGCGAGGGTGTCGCCCGCCGCGAGCAGTCGCGAGCCCTCGTCGTTCAGCTGCAAGATCTCGGTGAGCGCATGGAGCATGCTTTGCAATTGTTGACGCACGACGCCGATTTGTTCGACGTCGACGCCGTCGAAGTAGGCAATCTCGCCCGCAATGAACGCGACGACCTCGAATTGGCCCTCGGCGAAGCTGCCCTTCAAGAGCGCGGATAGTCCCTTGAAGTAGCCATGCCAACAGGGCGCCCAATTGACCATCGGCGCGACTCCGCATGCGACCATAAAGTCGTCGAGCTCGCGGCGCGTGGACTCGAGCACCTTGGGCAACTGCGACACCATCGCATCACCGCACGGAGCAGCTGAGATGGCCGATGGCTCGTCACTGCCCGCGAGTCGGCGGCGCTCTGCTTTCATGATGGCGATGGCCTGCAAGCGCAGCTCTTCTTCGCCAAGGACGGCGATGTTCTTGCCGGTCAGTCGATAGCCGCCAAGGAGGGCATTCAAGACGTGAAGGTTGGCGTGCCGAAAGAACCGAACCCAGAGCTCGGTGTCGAGCGCGAGCCGTAGCGCAGGTTCGAGCATTCCGCCCGCCTTGTCCCAAAGCGCGCGACGCCAAAAGGTGCTGTCCTGCGGGATGAAGGGTTTGTTGAAATGGAGATCGAGGTGCTTTCGCCGGGAAAAATGTGGCAACCCCGGCTGTATGTAGATGACATCTCCAGTTTCTCCCCACAAGGCCGCCCGGCTCGTCAACCACTCGAGCGAGGGGTGCCGATGAAATTGCAGCGCGACCTTCCAGAGCGCGTGGGGGTGCAGTTTGTCGTCGGAGTTGAGCCACCCCATGAGTTCGCCCGATGAGCGCGCGAAGCCCGCATTGATGGCACTTGCCTGTCCGCCGTCGGCACGGCTCTGCCAATAAGTGAGCTTGTGCGCGTAGCGTCGAATGATGTCGGCGGAGCCATCCGTGCTGCCGCCATCCATGACGATGTATTCGAGGTTTGGATACTTCTGCGCGAGCACCGAGACGATGCACTCTTCGAGGTATTCCGCCTGATTGAACGACGGCGTGATGATCGTGATCTTGGGAAGCAGCACGCGCGGCTCTGGTTTATTCTTTTTTTCCCTCATGCGATTCTCGCGAGCGCCAGCGTCGCCTTCGCCCTACGCGGAAAAGTAGCAAGGCATTCGTTGGGGCATTCGTACGGGAATCAAGGGCGGCATCCATTGGCGCATCAATTGCGGCATCAAGTGCGGCGGCGCAACATCATGGTTTGGGTCGCGCGGGCGACGAGCTTGCCGGTCTCGTCCCAGATGTCGGCGGAGGCCGTGGCGCAGCCGGCGCGGGCACGCTGGCAGCGGACGTCGACGAGGAACCACTCGGCCTCGCTTGGATCGAGGAAGTGCACGGTGAGGTCGAGGCTTGGCGCGAAGAACGGCTCGGCGTCGGGGCCTAGTCGCGCCGCGAGGGCCCCGGGCATGGTGTCGGCGATCGGCGGGAGTGCGAGTGGGTCGAGCCGCCCGTGCGCGTCCGGTTGCCCGATCTTGTATCGGTACCAGCACGCGAGCCGCGCGTCCGACGCGGTCCAGCCAGTCTTCTGCCAGGCGGGTGGACCGAGCGCGAGCCGCATGTCGAGGTTGTCGAAGAAACGGTACGAGCGACGCTCGGCGAGGCGGCGTGCTTCGGCGCCCGCGTCCACGCACTCAGCGGGACTTGGCACGCTTGGCATGGCGATCCCCAGCGCATCGTGACCGGCGCGGCTCCGGGCGAAGGTCGCGCTCACCTCGAGGCCCGGACCGGGCTGACTGGTGGAGCTGAGCGCCGCGCGAACTTGAGCCGCCGCGCGCCCGCGACGCAGCACCTCGACGCGGATCGCGAGCGGGCCAGCGGGCACGGGGCTGCAAAACAGCGTGGTCGCGGCCACCGGGACGAACCCGTCATCGTCGAGCTCCGCCGCCATCGCGCGCATCGCCACGGTCATGAGCACGCCGCCCGACGGGGTGAGGTAGCTCCAGTCCGCGGGCAAGTCCGCGACGTACCAGCCCGGTGCATTGTCGAGCTTCGAGACCGCCGTCGCGCGCGCGAGGTCGGAGGGCATCGCGAGGTCAGAGGGCATCACGCCAACGTAGTGAGGAAGCTCCGCGGCGTGAAGCTGCGTGAGGCGTTGCCGAGTGTGCAAGACTCGGCACGGATGCGAGAGTTGCTCACCGTCCGTCCGCGCGGAGGCGTGGCCTACCCCGTGCTCGTCGGCACCGAGCCTGCGGCGGCGCTCGCGGAAGTTTGGGACGCGCGCTGGACGACGGTGGCGGTGCTCGGCGATGCGAACACGTTGCCGCTCTTCGGTGCGCCGCTCATCGAGTGGATGCGCGCGCGCGGGTGCCGGGTGGTGCCGCTGTCGTTTCCGGCGGGCGAGGCGCACAAGACGCGAAGGACGAAAGAGCGGCTCGAGGACGCCATGCTCGCGGCCGGCGTCGAGCGGAGCGGTTGCCTCGTCGCGGTAGGCGGCGGAGTCGCGCTCGATCTTGCGGGCTTTGTGGCGGCGACGTACTTGCGCGGCATCGCCCACGTTTTCGTCGCGACGTCGTTGGTGGCGCAGGTCGATGCCGCAATCGGCGGAAAAACGGGGGTGAATACGCATTCTGGTAAGAACCTCGTGGGCGCGTTTCATCATCCGCGTGCGGTCTTCATCGACATTGGCGCGCTCGCATCGCTGCCGAGAGTCGAGCTCGAGAGTGGGCTCGCCGAGACGCTGAAGCACGCCGTGGTGCGGGACGCCGCGCTGTTCGAAGAGATGGAGGCGTGGGCCGACGACGAGGCACGCGCGACGCTCATTCCGCCCGAAGAGGTCATCGCGCGCTCGGTGGCGATCAAGGCCGAGGTCGTGGCCGAGGACGAGCGCGATCACGGCGTGCGCAACATCCTCAACTACGGGCACACGGTCGCGCACGCGCTCGAGGCTGCCACCAACTACACGCTCTCGCATGGGCACGCGGTAGCGATCGGCATGGTGGTCGAGGCGCGGCTCGGCGCAACCGAAGGATGGCTGCCACGCTCCGAAGTCGACCGCATCGGGAGGCTCGCCACGCGGCTCGGGTTGCCGACTGCGGCGACGTGCGCATTCGAGCTAGCGGCGCCGTATTTCGCGGCCGACAAGAAGACGCAAGGTGGCATCGTGCGGTGCGCGGTGCCGAGCGCGATCGGTCGCATCGAGGAGCACGCGGGTGCGTGGACGCGGCCGGTGTCCTTGGCGCAGCTGGCGCAAGCGTGGAGCTGACAGCGCGTGTGGTGCATCACCGGCAACGAGAGGTCGCTCGCGGCGATCGAGCAGCGGCTCGCGGATACGGAGGCGCGTCTGAAGGGCGGCGTGTTGCACGAGCTGCGGCTCGATCTGCTCGAGCGGCTCGACGACGAGGTGTTCGCGTTCATCGCGGCGCATGCGGCTCGCCTGGTGGTGGCGTGCCGGCCGGTGCGGCAGGGCGGGGCCTTCCAAGATGGCGAGGGCGAGCGGCTCGCGATCTTGCGGCGCGCGGCGTCGCTGGGGCCGCGGTGGCTCGATGTGGAGGGCGACGTCGGGGAGGCCGAACTCGCGCCAATTCGGGCGCTCACGGGCGCGCGGCTGCTGCTGTCATGGCACGACTTTTCGGGGGCAAGCATGGATGGACCCGTCGAGCTCGCGGCCCGCGTTCGTGCGCTCGCGGACAAGCGTCCGGGCGCGCTCAAGGTGGCTGTGATGGTCCACGACGCGTGTGAAATCGTCCCGCTCGTCGAGGCCGTTCGAGCCGCTGGGCTACCGTTCGTGGCGATCGCGATGGGGGCGGCGGGCCTCTTGTCGCGCACGCACTACGCTCGCCTCGGCTCGGCCTTTACCTACGTCGCCGCGGACGACGCGACGCGGACGGCCGAAGGTCAGCTGTCCGTCGACGAGGCCCTCGCGATGGGGCTTTTGGAGAGCGCCGGAGCCCCGCTTTTCGCGCTCGTCGGCGGCGCGCAGCTCGCGGATTCACCCGGGCCGCGCGTCTACAATGCGCTGTTTCGCAGGCGCGGAATTGCGTCGTCCTACGTGCCCGTCGTGACCGGCTCGCTCGCCGCGGTGCTGCCCTTGCTCGAGCGGCTCGACCTACGCGGGCTGAGCGTCACGATGCCGCTGAAGCTCGAAGCGCTGGGCCTCTCGGAGCCGGACGAGCTCGCGCGCGAAGTCGGTGCCGTCAACTCGATGCGGACGGACGACGGGCGTTGGCAGGGCACGAACACCGACGTGGCCGGCGTGTCGGAAGCGCTCGCGCACGAGCCGCGCATGGCCGGCGTGGACCGCATGCTCATCCTCGGTGCGGGGGGCGCGGCGCGGGCTGCGGCGATGGCCGGTCGGAAGCTTGGGCTCGCGGTGAGCGTGTGCGCCCGCCGTGTGTCGAGCGCGCGCGAGCTGACGCAGAATGGCGGCGACGCGCACGCGTGGGATGAGCGACACGAGCTCGGCCGGCGCGCGGAGATCGAGGGCCTCGCTGACCGCACGGTGCTCGTCAACGCGACGCCGCTCGCGACGGCCGAGAGCGCCTGGCCACGCGATGCTCCGCTGCCCGCGCGCATCGTGTTCGACCTGGCGCTGGGTACGCGTGCATTCGCGCGTGGTGCGGATGCCCATGCGGTTGGTGCGAATGCGTCTGCGCTGGACGCGGGTGAAACTGCGCTTGGTGCGAATGCGTCTGCGCTTGGTGCGCGTGCACGGTCCGAGGGCAAGACGGCGATCGCTCCGCTCGCGATGTGGCTCGCTCAAGGTGCGGCGCAGATGAGCTGGTTCTTGAGGGAGCCCGTGACCGCGGACGAGCTTGCGGAGCTGCTCGCGTGACGTCGGGCGTTCGAGACCCCGCGAACACGAGCGCGACTTGCGTAGTGCCCGCCACCGCGAACACGAGCGCGGCTTGCGTCGTGCCTGCCACCGCGAACACGAGCGCGGCTTGCGTAGTGCCCGCCACCGCGAACACGAGCGCGGCTTGCGTCGTGCCTGCCACCGCGAATATGAGCGCGGCGCTCACGGTTCCGATCCCCGCGAGCAAGAGCATGACGCAGCGTGCGCTGTTCATCGGGATGCTCGCCGACGGGCCCTCCACGATCGTCGGGGCGCTCGATTGCGACGACTCGCGTCACCTCGCGCGCGTGCTCGAGGCCCTCGGCGCCACCCTCGCGTGGACGGGCGACGCGGTGGTGATGACGCCCCCCGCGTGGCCGCTCGGCGCACCGGAGTCCGCGCTTTTTTGCGGCAATGCCGGGACCGCAATTCGCTTCTCGGCGGCGCTGTCGCTCGTGGTCGAGGGCACGCTCATCCTCGATGGCGACGAGCGCATGCGGGCGCGTCCCATCGGGCCGCTCGGCGACGCGCTCACGGCGCTGGGCGTCGAGGTGCGCTACCTCGCGGGCGCCGGCTATCCGCCCATCGCGCTTACCCGGACGGCTGCCGCAGCGCCAACGGTTCGCGTCGATGCGTCGAGCTCGAGTCAATTCGCGAGCGCGCTGATAATGGTCGCCCCGCGCCTTCCGCATGGGCTCGTGGTGGAGCTCACTGGCGAGACCGTCGTGAGTCGCCCCTACCTCGAGCTGACGCTCACGATGATGCGCCGTGCCGGAGCGCGCGCGGAGTGGGAAGGCGAAAACAGAATGCGTATTCACCCAGGGAATTACCGCAGCGGAAGCACCACCGTCGAGCCCGACTGGTCCGCGGCCGGCTTCATCCTTGCGGCGGCGCGCATCACCGGTCACACGTTCGAGCCGCGCGGTCGTCGCGATCCGGCAGCCGCAGTTTTAGGCGATGCGGTCATCGCTGATGCACAAGCCTCGCGGCAAGGCGACGCGGTCATCGCCGAGCTGCTGGCGCAGATGGACACGAGCGACGTCAACCGCTTCGACCTCACCGGCACGCCCGATCTCATCGCGCCCTTGGCCGCTGCCGCGCTCTTCGCTGCGCGCCCGACCGAGTTCCGCGGAGCGCATCACGCACGCATCAAAGAGTGCGACCGCATCCACGTCCTCGCGCGCGAGCTTGCCAAGCTTGGCGCCATCGTCACGGAGCACTGGGACGGCCTCGACATCACGCCTCTCGCGCTGCCGGTCGCGATGCCGCCCGCAATGCCGCCCATTCGGGACTCGAGCGCCACGGTCATGCTGGACCCCGACGACGATCACAGAATGGCGATGGCGTTCGGCGTGATTTCGCTGCGGATGCCGTGGATCACGGTGAAAGACCCGGCGTGCGTCAGCAAATCGTTCCCCGATTTCTGGGCCGTGCTTGCGACGATGCGAGAACGCGTGGCGCGCACGTCGTGAGCACGTCGTGAGCAGGTCGTGAGCAGGTCGTGAGCCTCGATGCGAAGCCCGCAGGTCGCGCGAGGCAGCCGTGCTGCGGAGGTGAGCGGAGCAAGAGAGTGGCGCGGTCGCCCTCAAATAGAGGCGAGTTGACCGAGGTGAGCGTGGCACGATCTTGCGATGGCGCGTCGAGCGGACAGAGCGGACAGAGCGGACAGAGCGGACAGAGCGGACAGAGCGGACAGAGCGGACAGAGCGGACAGAGCGGACAGAGCGGACAGAGCGGACAGACAGAGGTCGGCATGGTTGGGTGGCCTCGCGGCGGTCGTGGTCGCGGCGGCCGGTGGCATCGCGGGCGGCAGCGGCTGCAACGGTGCCAATCGCAACGGTGCTGGTCGCGGCGTCGCGAACGCGGGCGCGAACGCGGGCGCGGATACAGTGCGGGCGGATGCGCCGGTGGTGATCTCGGGCGCGAGCTGCGCGCGGCTTCACACGGGAGGGACGGCACCGGTGCGACTCGGTGGCGCGATGACCGGCTCGACGGTGGAGCTGGCGCGCTGGGGCGAGCGCACGGTCGCGTTCGTCGCCGATGAAGATGCGCGCGCGATCGTCGTCGTCGACGTGGACTCGCAGAAGACGCTGTCGGTCACGCGGACCGAAGGGCGGCCCGCGCAGGTGCTCTTGTTGCCGGATGGACGACTCGCCGTCGCGCTGCGAGACGCCGGAAAATTGGGCATTTTCGAGCGTGCGGCTAACGCGACGTATGCACTCGAGGCGCGCTGCGGAGTGCCCGCGCCCGCCGATCCCGTGGGGCTCGCGCTCGAGCCGAGGAGCGCACGGCTCCTGGTCGCGTCGGCATGGGGTCACGCGCTGACGAGCTTCGACGCCGGCACGCTCGAGCGACAGGACACCATCGAGCTTGCGCGTGAGCCACGCAGCGTCGTCGTCTCGGCCGACGGCACGACCGCGTTCGTGGCGCACGCCGTCGGTGGCCGTCTCTCGGTCGTGGATTTGCCAAGTCGCAAGGTGCAGCGGGTCGCGCTCACGAGCCTGCACGATCACGATCTGTGGACCATTCGCGAGCGGGTCGTCGATCGCCTCGGCGGTGGCGCGGTGGCGTTACCGAACAAAGACTTGCTCGCCGAATTGTTAAAGGACGAGCTCGCGGACCTGAATGGTCGCTCACGCGGCGGCTTCGGCGCGCGCACGAGCTGCCAAGGGTTCGCGCTCGCCCGCACCGAGCTTCCGGGCGGCCGCATCTTCGCGCCACAGGTGTTCGTCGATCCGGGCAACCGCGAAGAGCGAACCGCGGGCTACGGCGCGGGCCTCCAACACACGGAGGTCCCGAGCATCGCCGTCCTCGACGACGCGACGGGCGTGCCGCTCGCGGTGTCGCTGCGCCTCGGCCAAGACGTTCACATCCAGGGCCACGTCACCGACCTTCCCGAGCCGTGCATCTTGCCGCGCGCTGCGGTCGTCGACGCGCGCTCGCAGCAGCTCCTCGTCAGCTGTCTCGGCATCGACACCGTGATCGCATACGACGCCAAGAGCGGTGATCCCGTGCACGCCGAGACGCGACGATGGCGTGTGCCGGCAGGACCGACCGGCCTGGCGATCGATCCCGTGCGCAAGCGCGCCGTTGTGTGGTCGCAGTTCGATCGCGCGCTTTCGATCATCCCGCTCGACGCGAGCGGCCTCGAGACCGAAGAAGGGAAGGACGACGCCGCGGTGGCGCGCATCGACCTCGGCCGCGGCACGAACGACGGCGGCACGCACGACGGCGGCATGCGCGGCGGTTCGGAGCTCACAGTTGAGCTCGCGCTCGGTCGCTCGCTTTTTCACGCGAGCGGCGATGGCCGCATCAGCAACGATGGCCGCGCGTGCGCGAGCTGTCACCCCGACGGGCGCGACGACGGCCTCGTGTGGGCGACGCCGAATGGCCCGAGGCGCACCAAACAACTCGGCGGCATGCTCCGCGGGACCGCGCCGTTTTCGTGGGACGGCAGCGCGCCCGATGTCCACACGCACGTCGTGGAGACCTTTCGCCGGCTCGCCGGAAAGGGCGGTCTTCGTAGCCTCGAACTCCGCGCGCTCATCGCTTACGTCGAGAGCCTCGATGCCCCGCCGATCGCCGCCGTATCCACGGATCCGAAGCTCGCCCGCGGCGCGCAAATCTTCGCCAGCCGCGAGGCGGGCTGCGCCGGATGCCACGACGGCAACGCCCGCACCGACACGCGACGCCACGACATCACGAGCCGCGTCACGGCTGATCGCGACGCCGAATTCGACACGCCATCGCTGCGTTTCGTCGCGGGCCGCGCGCCCTACTTCCACGACGGCCGCTACGCCACGCTCGGCGCTCTGCTCGCCGGCACCGACGGCAAGATGGGCCACACCGCCCACCTCGACGAAGAACAACGCGCCGCGCTCGAGGCCTACCTCTCGAGCTTGTGACGCGACTGCGCGACCGTTGAGCCGCCAGCGAAGTACCGAGTCGCCGCGTGCTAGCGTGGAGCGCATGGCGAATGGCATCACCTCGGTGACGGTGCGCTACGAGGTGCCGGCGTTGCGCGATGACTGGACGCTGACGGAGGACATGGTGCCTGAATCGCAGCCTCACGACCTCGTGCTCGATCTGCTGAAGGCGCTCTTGCTCGCGTGGGTTGCGCGGACCGGACGCGACGCGCAGGTGGCCAGAAACTTGGCGGTGCGGTGGGACGGTGAGCACCCGAACATCGGGATCGATCCGGACCTGTGTGTCGTGTCTCCGAGCACTCCAGAGGGGGACGAGCTGATGAGCTTGTGTCTCTGGAAGAACGGCCACACGCCACCGATGCTTGCGATCGAAGTCGTGAGCGCGAACAGCCCACGCAAGGACTACGTGAGCGCGCCGCATCGTTACGCGACGAGCGGCACGGCCGAGCTGTGGGTCTTCGATCCGAGGCTCGCGGGGCCCACCAGCCACGGCGGTCCGTTTCGGATTCAGGTGTGGCGGTGGCAGCCCGGTGGAACCTTCGCGCGCGTCTACGCCGGCGAAGGCCCGGTTCGCTCGGAGGCGATCGACGCGTATGTCGTCGCGACCGACGAAGGTCGCAAGCTCCGCATCGCCGACGACGCTGCGTTGACCGAGTGGTGGCTGACGGCGGAAGAAGCAGAGCGCACAGCAAAAGAGGCAGAGCGCAC
>SHZB01000165.1 GCA_009692485.1 Myxococcales bacterium | reverse complement strand
GAGCTTCTGAGCTTCTGAGCCGCTGCGCGCTGAGCTTCTGAGGGCTGAGCCGCTGAGCCGCTGAGCCGCTGCGCGCTGAGCCGCTGAGCCGCTGAGCCGCTGCGCGCTGAGCCGCTGCGCGCTGAGCCGCTGCGCGCTGAGCAATTGAGCTGCCTCGCTTAGACTCCGATGCGGAGGCGGTTGGCGAAGTTCTGCTCGAGGCGCGCGGCCAACACCTTGGCTGCGGCAGCCTCGATGTCGTACTCGATGCGCTTGAACTCGAAGCGCTTAGCGTCGCTGTCATAGACGACGAAGCTCGCGCGATTGTCGTAGTCGCGCGGTTGACCGACGGAGCCGACGCTGACGATGTACTTTTTGCCCGCCGCGAGCACGAAATCCGTGGCCGGCAGCTCTTCAACCGTGTCGGCGGTCAGCGCGAATACCTTGCAGAGATGCGAGTGACCGATGAGCGTGAGGTGCGCCATCGACGGAAACATCGGCAAGCACTCACGGGCCTGCTCCGGCGCAAAGATGTAGTCGAACTCCTCGATGCGCACGGGCGAGCCGTGGCAGAGATCGACGTCGGCATGCTCGAGCTTGTGGCTGTAAGGGAGCCCCTTGAGCCACTCTGTATTCTCCGCAGTGAGCATGCCGGAGTGAACGTCGAGCGCGTGGCGCGCGGCCTCGTAATAGTACGAGTAGTCCATGCGACCGGCGACGGCAGCGTCGTGATTTCCGAGGATGGTATGCACCGCGACCTCCCGCACGATGTCCGCACAGGCATTCGGCGAGCCGCCGTAGCCGACGATGTCACCGAGGCAGTGATATTCGTCGATCGCCTCGTCTTTCAGCGCGTCGAGCACGGCGCTGAGCGCCTCGTAGTTGGCGTGAATGTCGCTGAAAATACCAAGGCGCATCGGTTGTTTCTTGCTCCATCGCACGGCACCGGCGGGCACCGCGAGCGAGGCCACAGCGTAGCACGCACGGGTCGGGCCGAGGCGGGACCAGACGCGTCAACAGGTCGTGAGGCTCGAATCAACAGGTCGTGAGGCTCGAACGCGAGCGCGGTCATGACCGCGACGACATGACCCGTCGCCCAACGAGCCATGATGGACAGACTTGCTGAACAGTCAACGCCGGACTGACTCGCGGAACAGTCAACGCCGGACATTTGCCTTGGCGCTTGGACCGGACAGATCCCTTGCTCTCACGACGCGCCCATGGGTTGTCCGAGAGCGGCTTCGGCGGTATACGCGGCGCCTCACGCTCCAGGCACTCACTCACGAGGGGATGTTCATGAAATTCCGTTTCACCGTCGCCGCAGCACCTTGGACCTTGGCCTTCATCGGCCTGACTGGCTGCTCCGGCGTTGCCGCCAGTTTCTGCGAAAAGGTCGACGAGTGTGACCTGGTCTACTTCAGCCCGGTCACGTTCAAGCCGTATACGAGCACCGAAGAGTGCACGGACCGCATGGGGCTCGATCTCGAGCAGCTCGGGGACTCCAAGCGTGACGACTGTGAGACCCAGCTCGACAACTGCCTGGACCTGTCCAGCTGCGATGCCTTCCAGGAGTGCGTGACCAAGATCGGCATCGCCTGCACGCCGTAGCCGTCGCTAGGCCGTAGCCGTCGCTCTCAACAAGCTCATGCGCCCGCAGCTGCGGTTGAGCGCGAAGCAGAGCAGCTCGCCGGAGAGGGTAGCCGCGCAAGGAAAGGCAACTTCGGCGGCTCATTTTCAACAGTGGGTGGGACATCGCTGCACGGGACGCTTTTCGTGGAATCATCGGCGCCATGAAACCGCGAACGCTCGCTGCTGTCCTCGGACTCTTGAGCGCGTGGACGCTCGCCATCGGCTGCGACGGAGGCACGGAGCCCGTCAACGCTTGCAAGGCGACGGCTGATTGCGCGCTGCCGGCCTCGCCATGCCTCGTCGTTAGCTGCGATACCGGTGCGTGCGCACTCACCTTCGCGGCGCCACGAACTGCGTGTGACCTCGACGCGGGAGCCTTGTGCGACGGCGCCGGCGAATGCCGCGGCTGCCTCGATGACGGCGACTGCACGGCTGCGATCTGCGACAAAAATGGCAGCTGTGTCGCGAGCTGCGACGACCTGAGCCGCGACGGCGTCGAGACGGACGTCGACTGCGGCGGCGCGGTCTGCTCGCAGTGTGTGAACGGCAAAGGCTGCGCGGCAGCGAGCGATTGCGAGAGCGGCTTCTGCGACGACGGCGGCGGCGCTCCGGCGGCGATTTGCGCTGCGTGCTTGGGCGACGAGGACTGCGGTGGCGTGCCAGGTAGCTACTGCGAGGGCGGCGCATGCCGAGCGAAGAAGGGCGCCGGCGAGACCTGCCGCGGCGTGAACGAGTGCGCGAGCGGCTTCTGCCCGAGCGGAGACGGCGTGTGCTGCGACGCCGCTTGCGACGGTGCGTGCTCGGCGTGCCTCACGGACAAGACCGGCACGAGTGACGGCACCTGCGCCCCGGTCGCGGCGACGACGGATCCGGACGGCGAGTGCGCGGTCGAAGATCCCGCGAGCTGCGGCAACAGCGGCGCGGGCTGCAACGGCGACGCGGCGACGCCCGGATGTACGCAGCACGGCGTGGCGGTCGAGTGCCTCGCGGCGTCGTGCAAGGACGGCGTGGCTGCGACTGTGGTCCTCTGCGACGGAGCGGGGAGCTGCCCGGCGAGCACGTCGACGCCATGTGCCCCCTTCGTGTGCGACGCCGCGGCGACGGCCTGCATCGCGGCGTGCAGCAAAGACGGCGACTGCGTCACCGGGTTTTTCTGCGATGCCAACGGAAGCTGCAAACCCGAAGGAAATACCGGGACAACGTGCAGCGGGAACAATCAATGCAGCAGCAAGCAATGCGCCGACGGAGTCTGCTGCAACAAGGCCTGCGACGGCGCGTGTGACGCGTGCTCGGTTGCAAAAGGAGGCGCGATGGACGGCGTATGCACCGTCCTCGGGCTCGGTACGCTCGGCACACCGGCGTGCGCGCCCTACGTGTGCAACGGCGCCGGAGCCGTTTGTCCTCTGGCGTGCACCACGGACGCACAGTGCGTCTCTAGCCATTACTGCGACGGCACCGCCTGCGTCGTCAAGAAGGCCAAGGGCACGGGTTGCACGACGCAGAGTCAATGCGCGACGGCGTTCTGCAATGACGGTGTGTGCTGCGACACGGCGTGCGGCGGAAGCTGCAATGCGTGCTCGGTGGCGCTCGGCGCGACGATGAATGGCACTTGCGCGGTCGTCGCGGACGGCGGCGCCGGACAACCGAGCTGCACGCCCTACCTCTGTGATGGCAATGCCGCCATTTGCCCATTGGCCTGCGGCGCGGACGGCGATTGCACGACTGGCAATTACTGCGGCGCCACGAAATGCCTGGCGAAAAAGGTCAATGGCATCAGCTGCGGGATGGCAAAAGAGTGCCAAAGTGCCAATTGCGTGGACGGGCGCTGTTGCGGCGCAACCTGCGGCGGCGCGTGCGAAGCCTGCAATCTAATTGGCAAAGAGGGGCTCTGCTCTTTGGTCGGAAATGGCGCAGATCTCGCGAACGAGTGTGTCGGGCACTGCGACGGCGCGGGCTCGTGCGCCGGTCCGACCTACACCTTCGACACGCAGCCCATCTTCAAGAAATATTGCAATCCCTGCCATAGCGGCATGGGCGGCTCCGGAGGCCTCAAGATCTCCGACGTGTACACCGACGCGTTTCTCAATGCGAATACGTGTCCCGGCAAGACCAAAGGCGCGTGCACGATCGTGCGCATCAAGAGTGGCTCGATGGCCCCGGGCGCGGGGTGTACGGGCAATCCCGCGTTGGACTCGGCAAATCCAAAGTGCCTCATCGCCGCCGAGCAAGCGACGCTCGAGGCGTGGATCGCGGACGGCATGCCGCAATGAGCGGAAGCATCTCGCGTGAAGCGTGAATCGTGTGAGGTGAATCGTGAGAGGTGAAGCGTGAGGCCTTTGCCGTGCGCCGTGCGCCGTGAGCCGTGCGCGAGCAGACGAGCATCGAGCGCGGCCGTGCTGTTAGAGTCGCCGCGATGCCCACGCCAAGCTCTTCGTCGCTGCGCTCGGTCTACATCGTCGATGCCGTGCGTACGCCCATCGGCCGATTCGGGGGTGCGCTCGCGCTGGTGCGACCCGACGACCTCGCTGCGCGGGTGATCGAGGCGCTTCGACAGCGTCAGCCGGCGGCCATGCCGTACGTCGATCAGGTCGTGTTCGGCGCGACCAACCAGGCGGGCGAGGACAACCGCAACGTCGCGCGCATGGCCGCGCTGCTCGCCGGGCTGCCATTCGAGGTGCCGGCCGTGACGGTGAATCGATTGTGTGGATCGGGTCTCGAGGCGGTAGCGGACGCTGCGCGGATGATCGCCGTCGGCGAGGTCGAGTGCGCGATCGCCGGCGGGGTCGAGAGCATGACGCGCGCGCCGTACGTGATGGCGAAATCTTCCGAGCCGTTCTCGCGCACGCCGCCCGAGCTCTTCGACACTTCGCTGGGCTGGCGCTTTCCGAACCCGCGGATGGCAGAGCGCTTCGAGCTCATGAGCATGGGCGAGACGGCGGAAAATGTGGCCAAGCGGCACGGTGTGACGCGCGCCGATCAGGACGCGTTCGCGGTCGAGTCCCATCGCCGCGCCGCCGCTGCCATCGAGGCGGGCAGCTTCGCGCAGGAGCTTGTGCCGGTGCTGGCGCCGCAGAAAAAGGGCGCGCCGCTCGAGATCTTGCGCGACGAGTCGGTGCGCGCGGACACGACCCTCGACAAACTCGCGCAGCTCAAGCCGGTCTTCCGGAAGGACGGCAGCGTGACGGCGGGAAACTCTTCGCCGCTCAACGACGGCGCCGCGGCGCTGCTGCTCGCCACCGGGGAGCTCTGCGAGCAGGCCGGCCTCGTGCCGCTCGTGCGCATCGTCGGTGCGAGCACGGCTGGCGTGGATCCAAGTTACATGGGCGAGGGTCCGATCCCGGCAGTTCGCAAACTCTTGCAGCGCACGGGCTTGAGGGCGCCCAACGTCGAGCTGGCGGAGCTGAATGAGGCCTTCGCAGCACAAGCGCTGGCGTGCGTGCGGTCGCTCGATCTCGATCCTGCGCGCGTCAACGTGAACGGCGGTGCCATCGCGCTCGGCCACCCCATCGGCTGCTCGGGTGCGCGCATCGCGGTCACGCTGGCTCACGCGATGCGGGCACGCGACACGAAGCTCGGGCTGGCCGCGTTGTGCATCGGCCTTGGCCAGGGGATCGCAATGTTGTTCGAGCTGGCGTGAACAACTCCGATGAGCGCGATGCGGAGCGGCAGATGAACGACGCTGTGGTCGTGATCGAGTTCAAGACCGGGGCGAACCCCACGACCGGCACGAGTGCGGTCGATTGCGCGCGTATCGAAGAACGGAGGAGCGATGGAAGCGGCTGAAGCAAAAGTGCAGAGAGTGCTTGAGGGCAGCAAGCAGTTCCTCGTTCCTCATTACCAGAGGCCTTATTCCTGGAAGGAGCAGCAGTGGAAGGCGCTCTGGTCAGACATCATTGAACTGCTCGAGGACAACGACCCAAAGCCCCACTTTCTCGGTTCCATCGTCACGTCTCCCGCGCGGTCGACGCCCGAGGGAGTTGAGAAGCGGCTGCTCATCGACGGGCAGCAACGGCTCACGACGCTCATCGTCTTGTTGGCGATTGCCCGAGACCGAGCCAAGGAGACTGGCGCCGGCAAAGTTGCCGAGCGGATTCAAGACCTCATCACAAACCGCCACGAGGAAGGGCACGAGCACTACAAGCTATTGCCGACCCAAGCAGAGGACCCCGCCGATAGCGACCGCGAAGCGTTCATTCGAATCGTGAACGGTGACGAACCGAAGACGACCAGCGGCATTGGTGCGGCGTACAAGTTTTTTGCCTCGAAATTCCGTCGCGCGGACGCGCCTGACCTCGAGGCTCTCGTGCGCATCATCAGCACCAAGCTCACGCTCGTCAGCATCATCCTGGACGAGAAGGACAATCCTCACCGGATCTTTGAAAGTCTGAACGGTACAGGCCGACCTCTTTCGCAAGCCGACCTCATTCGCAACTTTTTCTTCATGCGCCTCCACGAGAAGGAGCACGAGCGAGTCCACGTCGACTATTGGCGGCCAATGCAGCGACGGCTCGGTGAGGACGCTCTGACGGACTTCGTTCGTCACTACCTCACGCGATTCGGGAGCGTTGTCCGAGAGACGGACGTGTATGCGGCCCTGAAGAACCGCGTTGATAGCGACACCGCGCGGCCGCCCATGGAACACTTGAAGGAGCTTGCTCTCTTTTCGGAGTACTACGCGATTCTGCTCAACCCGGAGCAGGCCACAAACGCCAGAGTTCGGGAGCGTTTGCTCCGCATCCACCGGCTCGAAGTAACCGTTACGTACCCGTTTCTTCTGGCGGTGTACGCGGACTTCGCTGCGGGTACGCGAACAGAAGACGACGTCTGCGCGATTCTCGATGTTGTGGAGAACCTCGTCATTCGACGGTTCGTCTGCGGAGTTCCCACCTACGGGCTCAACAAGACTTTTGCTCCGCTCTACGAGCAGGCGCGCAAGGGTGACGACTTCCTCAACAGCCTAAAGAAGGCGCTTTCGTCGAACACCAGGAACTACCCACGCGATGAAGAGTTTCGCGAGCGGCTCGGTACCGCACGACTCTACGGAGGCGGCGACCGTCTGAAGAAGACCAAGCTCATTCTTGAGCGGCTCGAGGTTGGCCAGGGGCACAAGGAGATTGTGCCTGCCACGACTCTGACCATCGAACATGTGATGCCTCAGACGTTGACGGACGGATGGAGGGCGGCCCTCGGGGAGAGTTGGGACGAGGACCACGAGCAGTACCTCCACACGCTCGGCAATCTGACGCTCACCAACTACAACACGGAGCTGAGCAACGAGGCTTTCGCCGAGAAGAAGAAGCTCTTCGCCGACAGCCACGTCGAGATGAATCGCTACTTCAACAACCTCGAGACGTGGACGGGCGAAGAGATCGACAGGCGTGCCGAGGTGCTCACCGACCTTGCGCTGACCATCTGGCCCTACTTCGGCCCCGAGCAGGTGAACGCTCAGCTTCGGGGGAACGACGGAACTCGCGTCACCGGCACCGTTCCCACGCTCGTGCGAGTCCGCGCGGACGAGGTCACCGTTCAATCGTGGGCCGAGGTTGCGGTGGCCGTCATGGAAGGCATCGCGCAAGTTGGGGAGGACGAGTTTGACCGGGTTGCTGAAGAGCTTCCGAAACTCGTGAACCGAGACGCGACGGCCTTTCGTCGCTCCAGCCGGTTGAAGAAACTCACCAACGGGGCGTACGTCGAAACGAATCTCTCGGCGGATGCTGTCTATCGATTCTGCCTCCAGGCAGCGCAGTTGGCGGGGATTGGCCACGACGAGTGGGAAGTCACCTACAACGCGGCGAACGGCGAGGACCGCCCCGCTGAAGCTCCCTCCCACGTGAAGCAGCTTCAGCAGGAGTTCTGGTCGGTCGCGCGAGAGGCTCTCTTCGCCTCGGGGCAGTTCCCCTCACTCGCCAGTCCGCGCGCGCAAGGGTGGTTCGACATCCCGTTGGGGCGGTCGGGAATCTGGCTGTCAGCCTCGGTCAACACCCAGGACCGTCACGTTGCCATCAACGTCTCGCTGGACTCTGGGAGACATCCTCGGGCTCTCGAACTCCTAGAGGCGGAGCGCGAAACCATCGAGCGCGAAGTTGGACTGAAACTTCAGTGGAATCCCCATCCCGAGAAGCGCATCAAGGTCATCAAGACGACCTGGCCGGTCAATGTCATGGACCGCACGGAGTGGCCGAGCGCCCTGGCTTGGCTCACGAAGTCAGCCGTCGCGCTCCACAAGGCGGTCTCCCCTCGGGTCGCCCAACTTACCCTCAAACAGACACCATAGGCGACCACCTCGAATCCCACGATCCGTTCACCAGCTATGGACCGGCACAGTTCCGCGATCCCCTGACGCTTTACACAACAGCGGGAACGCCGTAGCGGAGGCGACCGCTGCCGCCCCCCTTGGCTTTACGAACCGCGATGTCCGTCGTGACGTCGTTCGCGAGCGGCTGGTCGTGCTGCGAGATCGTAGAGCGGTGCCTTCCTCTTTCCGGCGGGCTTGACGACGTATATACTAGAGTATAGACATTGCGTATGGAACACCGTGCCAAGGTCTTCAAGAACGGCGGCAGCCAAGCAATTCGCCTCCCCAAAGACTGTCGCTTCCCCGAGAACCAGCATGAGGTCCTCGTACGCAAGGAGGGCCGCCGCGTCATTCTCGAACCCCTGGATGCCTGGCCGAAGGCGTTCCTCGCCTGCATTGGTGCTTGGCCCGGAGAAATCCCGCGGCCGCAGCACGAGGTCACGTCCGAGCTCAAGGATCCGTTTGCATGAGCTCATCCTGGCGTTTCATGCTCGACACAGACACCGCCAGCTACGTCATCCGTGGTTTCGGTAACGCAGCGAAGAACCTTACCGCGCATCAACCTTCGGAGGTGTGCATCAGCGCGATCACCCTCGCGGAGCTGCGGTTCGGTGCCGACAGCCGTCGCTCGCGCCGCCTCAATAACGCCATCAACGGATTCACTGCGGGCGTCGATGTTGCTCCGTTCGACGGGGTTGCCGGCGCGATGTTCGGCAAACTGAGAGCACAACTGGAGGCGCGAGGCACACCCATTGGGGCATTCGACACACTTATCGCGGCGCACGCCATCGCGCTCGACGTGACCCTCGTTTCCAACAACACCAAGCACTTCTCCCTCGTGCGTGGGCTCCTCATCACCAACTGGACGTAGCGGGACATGCCGGTTTGCCGCTGCTACGGCCGTCGGCAGCTCCGGCGGCACGCTCGGCCCCGGCGTCTTCGACTTCGGATCCCAGCCGCAAGGCCACGTCTATCGCCGTTTCGATCAGGTCCTGGCCGGCGATCTCGTGTGTTACGCGCACCTCCACGGCCTCGATGGGATCGTGCTCGTCCAGCTCGACGGGGATCGCCTCTCACTCGAGCGGCAGAGCGCGTCCGATTGCCAAGCGGGCTATTGGCACATGACCGACGCACGCGTCACGTTCGAGCGCTGACTCACGCACGTCGTCCTCCGCGATGTTGTTCGAGCGGGCGTGAACAACGCGACCGATCACGACGGTGTGGAGGCGAAGTCGGCCAGCTCGCCGGTCAATCGCTCGACCGCGTGCGTCGCGTGAGAGTCGCGCAGCTCGCGAATGGCGGCCACCACGGCTGGCCCCAAGAGAGCGCCGCCGCCGTCCGCCACGCGCTCGAGCGCGACATCGAGATCGTGCACGAGCCCAAGCTCTTTCTGGAATCGTGCGGCGTCCTTGGCACGCAGGGCGAGCCGGTCCGCGAGCGCCGCACCCTCGGGACCGTCCTCGGCCAAGGGCGCGAACGCCTCGCAGAAGTAACGCAGGCGCTTCATGCGGATCCGGAGCCGGTGCAGGCGCGGGCCATCCGTTGGCGCGACCGGTAAGAGCGCGGAGACGCCCCGCTCGGCCGCCCGCAGCTGCGCCTCTGCGAAGTTGAAGGCACGCCGGTCGCGGCGCGGGACTGAGCCTGCAAGCGAGCGGATGGCGTCGAAGAGCATGACGCTTGCGGGTTGGGCGAGCGTGCGCTTGACGGCTTGTCGCAGCTCCGCGTCGGTGTCCAGGTTGGCATCGAGC
>SHZB01000164.1 GCA_009692485.1 Myxococcales bacterium | reverse complement strand
CTTCGCTCGCGAGCATCTCGAGTCGGTGCACGCGCTCGGCCATCGACGCCACCGGCTTCACCGTGATCGCGGCGACACTCACTGGCTTGGCCATGCGCCCCGGCTCGACCGCCGCACGAGTTGGTGCGACCGCCGCACGAGTTGGTGCGACCGCCGCACGAGCCGGTGCGACCGCCGCACGAGCCGGCTCGACCGCCGTCCAAGCGGGTGCGACGGTCGCGGTGATTTCCTCCACGCCGCTGTCTTTGAGCCACGCGAGCGCGGCCCGCGTCGAGCGTGCAAGCTCGAGCAGCTCCTCCTGCGCGTCGTCCGTCATGAATCGGGCTCGGGCCCGTCAGTGCGGGTCGTTCGCCGCGAGCCAGCGCTCTGCTTCGAGCGCCGCCATGCAGCCCGTTCCGGCCGCGGTGACCGCCTGCCGATACACCCAGTCGCTCACGTCCCCCGCGGCAAATACGCCCGGCACGTTCGTCGACGTCGTGCCCGGCTTCACCTTCAGATAGCCGTTCTCATGCACGTCCAGCTGACCACGAAATAACTCTGTCAGCGGGGTGTGGCCAATGGCGACGAAGAGGCCCTCGCACGCCTGTGCATAGACCTCGCCGCTCTTGAGATCTTTCAGCATCACGGTCGTGACCTTGCCAAGGCTCGCGTCCAGCACGTCGACGACCGCGTGGCTCAGCTTCATCGTGATGCGCGGATTGTTGCGCGCGCGATCGACCATGACCTTCGAGGCGCGGAACTCGTCGCGGCGATGCACGAGCGTCACCGACGGGCACAGGCCGGCAAGATAAGTCGCCTCTTCCATCGCGGTGTCGCCGCCGCCGACGACCACGACGTTGCGACCCTTGAAGAGCGGACCGTCGCACACGGCGCACGCGCTCACGCCGCGATTTTTCAGCTTTTCTTCGTTTTCAAGGCCGATGTAGTTCGCGCGCGCTCCGGTCGAGACGATGATCGTCTTGGCCAAGTAGAGCTGTCCGTCCGCCCAGACCTTGAACGGCCGCGCGGAGAGATCGACCTTGTCGACGTCGGCGGTGACAAGCTCGGTGCCCTGCCGCTCGGCTTGTCCGCGAAAGCGTGCCATGAGCTCCGGGCCCGTGATCGGCTCGACGAAGCCCGGGTAGTTCTCGACCTCGGTCGTGAACATGAGCTGGCCGCCCGGGATCAGGCCGCCCGCGCTGAAACCCTCGATGCACAGCGGGCTGAGGTTCGCGCGCGCCGCGTAAATGCAGGCCGTCAGCCCCGCCGGGCCGGAGCCGATGATGATGACGTTGCGGATCTTTTCGCTCATGCCTAACGGTACCTCTCTGGGCGCATCAACTTTCTGGGCGGATCAACTCAGTGGGAGCATCAAGGCGCATCGACTCTCCGCGCGCATCAATAATGGACGGTGGCTCCGAGCGCCACCTCGTCGAGGCCGGCGTTGGCGCGACCACCGTTGATGACCTGTGTCGTTCGAAATCCAGTGGTCCCGTCGCCGCTGAGCCCGTGTACGGCACCATCGCCACCGTTGTCGAGCGCGCCGAAGAACGTGTGGCTGTAGCCAGCGCTGATGTCGAAATTCGCAAGCCTCAGCGTGGCGCCCGCGGCCATGCCCCACTTCGCGCCTTGATGAAAATCGACGCTCAGGTACTTGTCGTCGACGCCCTTGCTCTCGAAGAACCCACCCGCGCGCACCGCAATCAAATCGGGGATCGCGACGAACTCGCCCCCCACGCGTACGCCGGCGACGTCGCGCCATTTCCGCGCGATGCTCGCGTCCGGAGGTACGAACCCGGGTGTGCCGTTGATGCGGATCCCCTCCTGCATGGTGATCTCCACGGCCTGGACCGCGCTGTTGTTCGCCCAGCTCAGGTCGAGCTCGAGATCGAAGAGATCTTCGCTCATGGCGTCGCGCGCGAATTCCCCGTGTTTTCCGGCGAAAGCCTGCGATTTTTGAAAGCCGCGCGGGTGCTTGTAGCGAAGCGCGAGGCGAGCCTCCATCGGCAGCGCGAAGCGGAAACTGCCCGCGTCTTCGAGTCGCGTCTGGTTGGCCGGATCGTTGATCGCTTCCTCGTCGACGCGTCCCTGGTTGAAATAGTTGGCCTGCGCGAACAGGTCCACGTCGCTCTTGATCGCGTCGATGAAGCGGTACCACGCGGCAAGCTCCAACCTCCGGATCGGCGCCCACGCGGCGCTCGCCACGAAGCCGGGCATGAAGCCATCGAAGCCGCTGATGGTCGACTTGATGTCGAGCTGCGCCGAGTCGAGCGGAGTCGAGACGGCTACGGCCATGTTCGAGAACTCGAACTTCGCGACCCCCCAGATGAAGCCCGCTCCGATCGAGAGATTCGGCAAGATGGCGAAGCTTGCGCTCAGCGTCGGAAACACCGCGAGCCCCTCGTCGTCGAGCATGAGGTAGCGCGACGCAGCCGGATGGTCGGCCTCTTGTACGCCGAAGGCATTCTCGTATTTGACGACCGCGGGCCAGTTCGCCGTGCCGTGTTTGTGGGGTCCGACGACCGCGAGCCCGACGGCCCATCGCCGCGCGAAGTGGTACGTCGCGCCGAGCTGCGGATTCGGAAATGGCGGCACGTCCGCGCACACCTCGCCCGGCGCGGAGTTGAGGCCCTGTCCAGGCGAGACGGCCTGCCCGCCCGGGCCGAGTCGCTCGAAGCAGTGCGAGCGAAACATGAGGTGCGCGCCGACGTGAGCGCTGCTCGGGTTGCGCGACATCGCAGCCGGATTGAAGTGCGCGCTCAGGGCGTCGTCCGCGCGCGCGAGCCATGCGCCACCGCGACCCATCGCCATCACGCCGAGCTCGGGCGTCTCGATGCCGCCCGCGGCGCACACCCCCGAAATGGAAGCCAGCACCAGGGTCGTACCGACAGTGAAACGTTGCTTCATTCGAGCCTCAATTCAGGCGGTATTTCTTGATCGGCGGTGCGACTCGTCGAGCTGGTCGCCAAGTCACGAAGCACTCGAGCCTCACTTCACCGGAGATGCCTTCAGTGCTGCCCGAGCGTCCTTCTCGTAGACCTTGAACGCCACGCGCTCGCATCCGTGCCGCGCCACCAGCGCATCCTTGTTGCGCTGCAAAGTTCCGCGGAATTTCTCGTAGGTGAGCTTGTCGATCGGCTCACCAAGGACACGCTTCAGCGCGATGAAGTCGGCGTAGACAGTTCGCCACTCTGTCTCTTCGTCGATGACCGCAATTGGCGCCGCGGCTCCGATGGCCTGCGCTTGGGGCGGCCCTTGTCGTGAAGCGCGCAAGTTCCGCAACGTGCGTGACGAAGCCTGTGCCGCCGGCACCGCGTCGTTGCCGGAGAACAAAGCGGAGTCGACCGCAGCGGCATCGACCTCGTCGTGCCGAGGCGCGCGTGGCACGTCCGCGGCGCCCTCATCACGCGTGTCGAGGCCGATGTCCTTCGCGTCCTTGGCTCGCCCCGCTGCATGAGCGAGCTCGCGCGCGGCGGAATCTTCGCTTGCGCCACTTGCGCTATCGAACACATTCCTCGGCGGTGGTGCGTGGTCGGCGGCGAGCTCCGTCGAGGCACCCTTCGAGGCGGTGCTAGACGCGGCGCCGCTCGGCTGGGTAGCGGCAGGACCCGGGGGCGCTGCGGCTGCGCTGGATGGAAGCGGTTTCATCAGCGGTTTCGGGGACGCAGCTCCTGAGGAGGGGACGGAACGCACGCGCTTGGGCTGTTCTTCCCTGGGTGCAGGAGCTGCGAACGCGCTCATCGCCGACTCGCCACCCATGGGGCCGAGCACACTCGCGAGATCGGCTGGACCGCGCTCATGGCCCGATTGTTTCGCCGCCTTGTCGAGCGCGTCGTTGACGTGCGCGGCGAGCACTTTGTATGCGCCACCGAAGTCCGCCGGCTTGAGCGCGTCGACGTCCCGCGAGGTGTTCGCAAGCTCGGCGAGCGCACGCGTGAAGCGAGCGAGCGGGCGGGAGTGTTCGAGCATCGTGAGCATGACCCCGAGCAGCATCGCCCCAAGCGCAGCGAGCCCGATGAACAGCACGGGCGCGGTCTTGCGGTCCTCCTCGGTCGCGAGCGTGCGGAACTCGAGCGGGTCGCGCACCACATTGTTTTGCGACACGACCGCATAGCCGGCGCCCGCGTCGCGAGCCTCGCCCGCGAGCTTTGCGAACACCGCGCGCAGCTCGTAGTCCGTGTCGGCGCGCAGCAAGCGTGGCTTCGTGCGGCCAAATTCTGCGTAGTCCGGATCGGCCGTCACGGTCCCTAGATCTTCCGGCTTCAGCTCGAGCAGCGCTCGGTTGAAAGAGGGCGGTGCTCCGCGTGCGACGCGCTTGCCGTTCGCAAAGAACACGATCGCCACTCCGGTCTGCTCTGCGATCGCTTGGGCGAAGCTCTCGTCGATGATTCTTCCGCCGATGACGGCCCCCACGGGTGCGGCGCCGGCCTCCACCTCGACGGGACGGGCCACTACGCGCCACAGATAATCGCCAAGCACCCACACGTCATCGCGGATCCAGCCGTGCAACGCGTCGGCCACGAGCGCGTACCCGCCGAGCTCGAAGCCCTCCGAGGTCTCGGCGTTTCCGAAGTTGCTGGTCGCCAAGACGCGGCCATGTTGGTCGACCGCGAAGAGCGCATCGAACTTGATCGGCGCGTCTTTTTCTTCGCGAAAACTCTTGAGCGCGGCCTGCGCCTTTTCACGCGTGTCGGGCGCGAGCTCGGCGTAGGTCTTGGCGAGGCTCGCTTTCTTGAGCCCTTCGGTCACGTCCGCGTTCATCGCGATCGCGAGCAACGCTGACTCGCGTCCGCGGCCGTCGTCCTTCAAGTAAAAGGACGTGGCGTGGGACGCGGCCGTCAACAGCCGAGCAGCGCTCTTCTCTTCGCTCGAGTTCGAGACCTTGGTTGCGAGAAAGAGAAGAAACGCGGCGCCTGCGAGCGCGATGCTGAGCGCGAGATACCATACGCGGGAGAAGATCACGGTTTTCTATTTGACCTCGTCAGGTGCGCCCGGTTTGGCTTCGCCGACCACGAGCGGATTCGGCAACTCTTGCTCGACAGGCGTCGGGTGCACGTCGATCGGCAACGCTTTTCCGACAGCCTTGCCCATGAAAAACCCTTGCAGTTGATAGCTTCCGGCCGGCAACTCGCGCAGGGCGAAGGTGCCGTCCGGTGCCGGGCTGGTGACGGCGGCGACGCTCGCCTCGACCACGACCCACGAGCGCACGCTCGGAGACAGCTCGTCCCTGATCTCGTAGACGCCCGGGCCCGGCGGCTGCCACTTGCGGCTCCCGCCCCGGATCGTCTCTTCCGGGCCCAGGCCATTCTTGATCTGGCCCACGTCGAAGAGCCGATGGGAAAATGGATCCGCGTTCACGAACTGCACGTTCTGTCCCTCGGGCACGACGATGGTCACCGGCGTCGTGCGGCCACCGCTCACCGTCACGAGCACGGGCTTTCCTGAGGCCGTCCCTGCGCCGTCCTTCTTCAACACCGCGATCGTCAGCTCCTTCGGCAAATAGGCCGTGATGCGGCGGGCCGCCTTGCTCACGGTCGCGGATGGAGTGCGAAAGGTGTAGCGATGATTCTTCGGATCGCGCGCCTCCGCCCAGACCGGGTTGATGAGCGCCTCGCCGCCCTGGATGCGGCCCTTCACGAGCGGATGCGGGAAGGCGGGCGCCTGCGCGTGGCTTGTCTCGTCACCCAAGAGGCTTGCGGACACGAGCCCGCCGAGCACGAGCCACAACCTGAGCCTCGAAGGTGCCTGAGCGTGTGAGCGAGCGTGCGAGTGAGCGGCGGTTTTCATCAAGGGGCGCGAAATTACCGGAGACCGACGGTGAATGCCAGTGTCAGAAGGCGCGCGGCGATCGCCTCGGCCACGCGCATCCCGTCGACCGCAGCGCTGACGATGCCACCCGCGTAGCCCGCACCCTCGCCCGTCGGGTACAGCCCCGCGATGTCGCGCGACTCGAGGCTGTCCGGATGCCGCGGCACGCGTACCGGTGAGCTCGTCCGCGACTCCACACCGATGAGCACCGCCTCCTCGCTGGCGTAGCCGCGCATCGTTCGGTCGAAGCGGCGCAGCGCCTCTCGCAAACGCTCGGCGATAGGCAGCCGCGTCGCGCGAAGAACCTCGCCCACGTCGCTGGCAGCGAGGCCGGGGATGTAGCTCGACCGCGGCAGCGTGCTCGACCCACGACCTGCGAGAAAGTCGCTCGCACGCGTCGCGGGTGCTCGGAGCCTCCCTCCTCCCGCGCGAAACGCCGTCTGCTCGAGCGTCTCTTGCAGCTCCACGCCGCCGAGCGCGCCCCGATAACCGGCAGTCTCCAGATCGGCGAGCTCGATCGCCACGACCAGTCCCGAATTGGCAAATGGCGAGTTGCGCTTCGCCAGGCTCATGCCGTTCACGACGAGCGCATCGGGTTCGGTCGAAGCCGGCACGACCCAGCCGCCCGGGCACATGCAAAACGAGAACACGCCCCGTTCATCGACCTTCGTCGCGAGCCGATACGCGGCGCTCGGAAGCCGCGGATGCCCGGAAACTGCGCCATATTGAATGCGATTCACGAGCGGCTGGGGATGCTCGATGCGCACCCCGAGCGCGAACGCCTTCGCTTCCAGCGCGACGCCCGCGCGCGTCAAGAGTGCCAATACGTCACGCGCGGAATGGCCAGTTGCCATCACGACGAGCGGCGCCAAAAGCTCAATACCATCTGCGAGTCGCACGCCCGAAACCTGCAATTGCCCCGCGACGCGCTCGGTCAAAAGCTCGGTCACGCGCGCGCCGAAGCGAAACACGACGCCGCACGTTTCGAGCCGTTCGCGAATGGCGCTGACCACTTTCGGTAACCTGTTGGAGCCGATATGCGGGCGGGCGTCGGTGAGCACCGCGCTCGGCGCGCCGTGCAGCGCCAAGATCTCGATCACGTCGCGCACGTTGCCGCGCTTGTGTGAGCGCGTGTAGAGCTTGCCGTCGCTGTACGTGCCGGCCCCGCCCTCGCCGAAGCAGTAGTTGCTGTCCGGATCGACGCTGCCCGCCTGATGAAGCGCCCGCAGATCGCGCCGGCGCGGCATCACCTGCTTGCCGCGATCGACGACGACCGACGCGATCCCCAATCGCGCGAGCTGGTAGGCACAGAACATCCCGGCGGGCCCGTCGCCGACGATGATCACGCGCGCCTCCCCGCGCAGCGGCCGTGGGCGCTCGCCGCCGATCTCGGCCGTGTCCGTGTGCTCGCCGAGCCCCACCAGCAAATGGAAACGCACCCGATCTTTGCGCGCATCCACCGAGCGCTTGAGCAGGACGACATCGGGCAGCTCGCTCGCGCTGACTCCGAGTTTCCGCGCCACGAGCTCGCGCAACGCCGCGTCGTCGTCGGGTTCGTCGAGGCCGACCTCGAGCGTGAGTTCTTCGGGCAGGACGCGTGGCATGCGTCAGGGCACTCTATTCATGTCGCGTCCCATTGGCATCGGGTCCTCGATGGAGCGGAGTGGCATTTGGTCCTCGATGGAACTGAGTCGAACGACTAAGCTCACGCCGTTCCCTCTACTGAATTCCGTGAAGAGCTGACAAATGGGTCCCGAGTAAGATCGAATCCGGGGCGCGAGCGATCGCCGCGGTGTGCCGCCTGGCAATCAATCTCCAGGTAACCTAAAACGGCGCCAAGCGCCCCACCTAGCGACTGCTAGGGATTCACGTCAAACTCCCACGATCTCGGTGGTAAGGAACGTTTCAGGGCCGCAGCAAGAAGCTGTTTCGGCCCTGTTTTATTGGGGCTCAGCGCAGGGCCCCGAGCGCGTTCAGCAGCTGTTCGTGGATCCCGCCGAACGCGCCATTCGACAAGAGCGCGACAGAGTCACCGGCGCGCGCATCGCGACAGAGGAGGGTCACGATCGCCGCGATCGAAGGCGCCCGCTCTGCCGGCGTACCGCGCAGGTTGAGCTCGGCCGTGAGCGCGTCGAGGTCGAGCGCATCGGTCGCCGCGATGTTGGTGCGACCAAGCGGAGCGAACACCACGCGCGTGGCGGAGTCGAAGGCCTCGACGTAGGCGGCTTGATGCAGCGCCCGGCAAGCCGTAGCGGTACGCGGCTCGTACACCGCGAAGAGCGCGCCTTCTCGGTGACGCGCCCGCAGCCCGCGGAGCGTCTCGCGCACCGCCGTCGGATGATGCGCAAAATCGTCGTAGACGCGCACGCCGCGAACCTCGCCGCGCAGCTCTTGGCGACGGGCCACCCCTTCGAAGCGCGCGAGGGTCCGAGTGGCGGTGGCGAGCGGCACTCCGAAGCCCTGGCAAACTGCCGCAAGCGCCGCGAGCGCGTTCTTCGCGTTGTGCGCGCCCGATAGCTGAATGGCGACGCGACCCGCCATCACGCCGCCCGCAAAGAGATCGAAGGACTGGCCACTTGCATCGCTGCCGGCCAACGCGCCGAGCCAATGCGGCGCCTGTCCGTGGAGCTCGTCGCCATCGAGCGCATACCACGCGATCTCCGCACGGGCGTGCCGCACGACCAGCTCGACGACCCGTGCATCGCCGCAATACGCCACGATGAGCCCGCCCTCCGGCACGCGCTCGATGAACCCCGCGAAGGCCGCGAGGTACGAAGCCTCGTCGGGATAAATGTCCACGTGGTCGTGTTCGATCGACGTCACGACCGCGACCTCCGGCCGGTAATGCCACATCTTCGGCGTCTTCTCGAAGAACGCCGTGTCGTATTCATCGCCCTCGACCACGAAGGGCACCTTGCGCGTCGGCGCCTGCGCTTGTGCATGTCCGCGCGCGGTGCCAGCCAAGGGTAGGCGCGGGCCCGCGTGCCCACGCTGCGGCAGCTGAAAGCTCGCGCCGAAATTCTTCGGAAGGCCCCCCACGAGAAACCCCGGCTCGAGGCCCGCGCCTTCGCAGAGCCACGCTGCCAATGCGGTCGTCGTGGTCTTGCCGTGCGTGCCCGCGACCACCAAGGGTGAAGTACCAAGCAGCACGTGCGCCGCGAGCCCCTGCGCCATCGACGTGTACGCAATGCCCAGTTCAACGGCAGCGCGCGCCTCAGCGTTGTCCTTCTTGCAGACGTTGCCGATGATCACCAGATCCGGTCGCGGCTCGAGATTGGCCGCCGAAAATCCCTCGCGCACCTCGATCCCCCAGCGCGCGAGCGCCGGCCCCATCGGCGGATAGAACGCCACGTCCGAGCCCGTGACTCGATGGCCCGCGGCCTTGAAGAGCCCAGCGAGCGAGCCCATCCCCGTGCCCGCGACCGCGACGAAATGCACGTGCATGCGCCCCGCTTAGCAGCGCCTTCCCGCCCCAGGCAACTTCATCCTTCGGCGCGTGCGGGTCGAGGGGATCGACCAGTTACGGAAATTGCGACATCCGCCAAACGTACTCTCCGTGCGCCCTCAGTGCATGTTCTTGTAGAGCGCGAAGGTAGCGCCTTGCGGATCTTGCACGATCGCGAAGCGGCCAATATTGGGAATATCCGCCGGCGGAGACACCACAGTACCGCCCAACGCGCTCACCGTCGCCGCGCTCGCATCGACATCGACGACCGCGAAATAAGTTAGCCAGTTTGACGGAGCGCCCTGCATTTCGGGCGGCATCGCCATCATGCCCCCGACCTGGCCTTCTTTGCCCTCGCCCGCGCGCGAAAACAGCGTGTACATCCCCATCGGGCCCATGTCGAATGACGCAGTCTCCCAGCCCAGCGTGCCCGTGTAGAACGCCCCGGCCGCGCCCACGTCGGTCGTGAAGAGTTCGTTCCAGCACAGCGCGCCAGGT
>SHZB01000163.1 GCA_009692485.1 Myxococcales bacterium | reverse complement strand
TTGCGAGGGCGGTCCCGAGGTTGATCCACGCGCTCGCGAGCGTTCGGTCGAGGCCGAGCGCGGCGCGGTACTCGCTGATCGCCTCATCGATGTGGCCCTCGAGCTGGCGCGCGAATCCAAGATTGTTGTGCGCCGTCGCACGGCCCGGCTCGAGGCGAACGGCTTCTTGCAACTCCGGAAGCGCCTCCACGACATCGCCGGCTTGCAACAAAGCCGTGCCGAGGCTCGTGCGAATCCCCGCATCGCGCGGCGAGAGCTTGCTTGCCTTTCGGTAGCTCGCGATCGCGTCGGCGAGCAGTCCCGCTTGCAGCTGCGCCGTCGCGAGGTTCGCGAAGCGCTGCGCCTGACCGGGTTCGAGCGCGCTCGCGCGGGCCAGCGCCTCGACCGCAAGCTCACGCTCTCCGGTCAAGAGCAAGACGATGCCGAGGGTCGACTGCGCTTCGGGGTCGAGTGGCTCGAGCTCCACGGCCCGTTCGATGGGCTCACGTGCGCGCGTGATCTCGCCGACGACGAGCAACATGCGCCCGAGCTCCAGGAAGGCCGGCTCATACGCTGGAGCGGCCTCGGTGATGGCGGTGAGGCGCGCGACCATGGCGAGGATGGTTGGATCTCCGGGGGCCGCGTTCACGCCCTCGGGCGCCTCGGCCTCGGCGAGCGTGGCACGCACGACCCCGACGGAGGCCGCCGGATCTCGCGGCTCGAGCGCCAGCGCATTCTCATACGCAACCCGCGCGCCTCGATAATCGCCGTCCGCGAACGCCGTGTCTCCGCGGCCGAGCGCGGCATCCACAGCCGTATCGACCCCGCGCGCGAGCCTCGCCGAGCTCTTTGCGCCGCCACCCTCCGCTGCGCCGCGCCCCGTCGAGCCGCGCCCCGACGCGCCGTCCGCCGAGTGAGCGAGCGCGCCACTCCGGTGTGCATCACCGCCTCCTCCGCCGGGCGGCGCATGACCGCACGCTAGAACCGCGGTGACGCACGCCCCGACGGCCATGTCTCTCCAACGGACGCGCCCGCCCGCCAGTCGCAATCGGTCCGTCACGATCATCGTGTCACCACCATCGCACGAAGCGCATTGGTTTCACGAGCCTCCCGCCACGACCGTGTGCTCACACCTTGTAAGGCTGCTCGGTGTGCTCCGAGCCGTCGTAGCGCAAGAGCACCGGCTTCTTGTCTGCTTTCGTCGCCACGGCGCACGGTCGCTTCCAGCATCGCACCAGCGCCTCGAGGGTCGCCTTCGCGTAGTCCTTTTGCAAATCGACCCCCTGATGCTCGTGCCGCAGCAGCAGCTCGCCGCGATTCTGAAAGTTCGCGTCGATGACCCAGATGAGCGGATTGCCAGAGTTCGTGAGCTGAAAGAGCAGCTTCTCTTTCACCTCTTTGAATTGGCGCGACTCGATCTCGTATTGGCCGCTTTTTCCGGAGTATCCGAAGGTGTAGAGCTTTTGTCTGGCGACGAAATCGGGCGTCAGAAACTCGTCGATGAAGGTCACGTCGTTGTAGTGCGAGCGCACTTCGAAGATCTTTTTGCGCCCGAGCCCGAGCTGCATGTCCCAAGCGCGGTGGTCGTCGAGCCGCGTGCAGGTCTCCCACTCGCGCCCGAACTGGCCCTTGTTCCAACGCTCTTCGATGTGGCGGTAGAGCTCGACTCCGAGCTTGTAGGGGTTGAGCTGTCCCTTCGACGTAGCGAGCACCCCGGCGTTGCGATCGGCGTAGTCGATGATCTCGCCGTCCGTGAGGATCTTCTCCGTCATCAGGCGCGAGTGCCAATAGCTCGCCCAGCCCTCGTTCATGATCTTCGTCTGCATCTGTGGCACGAAGTAGCGCGCCTCGGTCGCCACGATGGACACGACATCGCGCTCCCAGCGGTCGAGCGGCGCGTGCGCGAGCAAGAACGAGAGGACGTCGCGCTCCGGCTCACTGGGGACTCCCTTCTTACGGTCGCGCACTTCTTCGAGCTTCTTTTTCTGCGCCTCGAGGTACTCCTCCGGGTTGATGAACTTGTCCATGTAGTCCTTCGCGGCGAGCTTCGGAACCACGACGGGCTCGGGTTCTTCTCCGTCCCCGCTCACCGCCGCGGCGTCCGTGCGGCCACGGAAGGGCGCCCATGGATCGATGAGATTCTCGAGCGACAAGCAGTGGTCGATGAAGCTCTCGACCTTATCCATTCCGTGGCGCGCGACGTGCCGCGAGATCCGCGAGCCGTGATTCGCGAAGCGGTCTACCCAGCGGCGAGCCGGCGAGTAGTCGGCGCGGCGCGTCGATGGGTCGATGACCCTCCCGAGCTTCTCTTCGTCGGTCGCGCGAAAGGCGAAGTTGTTCTTGAAGAAGTCCACGTGCCCGAGCACATGCGCCATCACCAGGCGCTGGTCGGTCAGGGAGTTGCCCTCTAGCAAATAGGCGTACGAGGGGTTGTTGTTGATGACCATCTCGTAGATCCGAGACAGGCCATATTCATGGCTCTTGCTCAGGCGCTCGTACTCCATTCCGAAGCGCCAATGCGAATACCGAGTCGGGAAGCCGGAATACGAGGCGAGCTCGTTCATCTGGTCATACGAGGTCATCTCGAAGACCGTCGGGAAGAAGTCGAGGCCGAACTCGCGAGCGGCCTTTTCGGCGCGCGCCTGCTCGACGCGGAGGTACGCCGGGAGGGCCGTTTTCAAGGCGAATTGCGTCATGGCAAGGGACCCGAGGGGCGCTCGCGATTGCCACTTTCAGGGTGGGGCATCGGCTTCAACGCCCCTTCCCGAGGAAGGTCTTGATGCTTTGAACGATGGCGTCCTTGTTGGGGATCTCGCACATCACGACGCGGTCGTCGTCCTTGAAGTGCTCGCCGAGATCTTTGATGAACTGGCCAGAGCCGTAGGGGCTCTCTACTTGCCCATAAGCGAACATGTTCGACCATGGGATGAGGTAGTTCTTCATCAGCCCGACGCACGCGAGCGTGTCATCCATGGACCAGTTGTCGCCGTCCGAGAAGTGAAAGGGGTAGATGTTCCACTCGCTGTGCGGGTAGTCGGCCTCGATCATGCTTTTGCAAAGTTTGTAGGCGCTCGAGATCATCGTGCCGCCCGACTCGCGCGTCTTGAAGAAGGTCTCGCGATCGACCTCGCGCGCGACCGAGTCGTGGATGATGAAGCGCGACTCGAGGCCTTTGTACTGGCGGGTAAGCCACGCATCGAGCCAGAAGGACTCGATGCGCACGATCTCTTTTTGCTCGTCGCCCATCGAGCCGGAGACATCCATCATGTAGATGATCACGGCGTTCGCGACGGGCTTGTTCGTGACTGTCCAAGAGCGATAGCGCTTGTCGTGCGGCGTCGGGATGACGACGGGATGCTCCGCGTCGAAGGTTCCGCTGATGATCTGCCGCTTCATGGCCTCGCGGTACGTTCGCTTGAAGTGCCGCAGCGACTCGGGGCCTACGCGGCGAATGCCCGTGTAGCGCGCGGTGTCCTGGTTGAGGCGGCTCTCGCCCTTCGGCTTGATGGCGGGCAGCTCGAGCTCTTCTCCGAGGATCTCGGCCAGCTCGTCGATCGAGACCTCGACCTCGACGATGTGTTGGCCCTCGCCTTGGCCGGCCTTGCCCTTGCCGGGCGCGCCCTCACCGTCGCCGACCGACTCGCCAACTTCGCCGTCGCCATGACCGACGCCGCCGCTTTGTTGATCGCTGAATTTGAAGCGCGGGATGTCGATCTGCGGCACGGGGATCGACACGAGGTCCTTGCCCTTCCTGCCGATCAGCTCGCCCTTGCTGATGTATTGGCGCAGGTTCTTGCGGATGCGACCGCGCACGATGTGCCGGAAACGCGCGTGATCTTGGCCGATCTTCAGCGCCACGCAGCGAGTCTAATCGATCGAGTCCATCGAAACGATCCGAAGATCGCGCCCCCGCGCCGGCAGCCCCAGTCCGAAGATCGCGCGGCACCGCACGCCGGAGCCCCAGTCCGAAGATCGCGCCCCCGCGCGCCGGCAGCCCAACTTAGGTTGGGAGCGGCTCTTTGCTTTTG
Source organism: Myxococcales bacterium (assembly GCA_009692485.1). GTDB lineage: Bacteria > Myxococcota_A > Polyangia > Polyangiales > Polyangiaceae > SYFR01. The sequence continues at coordinate 5,798 of SHZB01000163.1, read as the reverse complement.
CGCGCCGCCTCGACGATGAGGGCGAGCGCGTCGATCAGCTCTTTCACGCCCGCGCGTGTGGCCGAGCTCACCAGTCCGAGCTCTACGCCGAACTCGCTCGCGAAGGCTTCTTTCAGCTTGGGGTAAGCGTCGCGCACGCTTGGGTCGTCGGCCTTGGACAAGAAGACGAGCTCGGGCCGCTGCGCCAGCTCGGGATCGAACATCGCTAGCTCGTGGCGGAGCGCGCGGTAGTCGCCGATCGGGTCACGGTCCTCCGCGTGGTCGAGCGTGACGAGGTGCAAGAGCGCGCGCGTGCGTTCCACGTGTCGCAGAAACCGATGGCCGAGCCCGTGGCCATCGGAGGCGCCGCGAATGAGGCCCGGAATGTCCGCAATGACGAAGCTCGAGCCGCCGTGTCTGCGACCGCCGCCGTACTCGACGACACCGAGCTGTGGGGTGAGCGTCGTGAAGGGATAGTCCGCAATCTTGCACCGCGCGGCGCTGACCGTGGCAACGAAGGTGCTCTTGCCGACGTTCGGAAATCCGAGCAGCCCAACATCTGCAAGCACCTTGAGCTCGAGCCGTATTACCCGCTGCTCGCCCGGCTGTCCCGGCTCCGCGCGGCGCGGTGCTCGATCTGTCGACGTGGCGAAATGAATGTTGCCCATTCCGCCTCGGCCGCCGCGTGCAACCACGACCTTTTGGCCGTGGGTCGTGACGTCGCCGATGAACTCGCAAGTGCTGGCGTCGAAAATCTGCGTTCCCACCGGTACGCGCATGACGCGGTCCTCGCCGCCCTTGCCGTAGCAGTCCTTGCCTAGACCGTGCTCGCCGCGCTCGCCTTCGATGCGCCGGTTGTAGGTCAAATCGAGCAGCGTGCTCAGTCCCTCGTCGCCCGTCAGGATCACGTCGCCGCCGCGCCCGCCGTCGCCCCCCGATGGACCGCCGAATGGGATGTACTTCTCGCGGCGAAACGCGACCGCACCGCGGCCCCCGTCACCGCCGGCGACGTCAATGATCACCTCGTCGACGAAGCGCATGACAAGAGAGGAGCGAGATCGAGGGACCGCGACGTCAATCCCAACGAATGGGGGCCTTCGGCGGCATCGCCAGCCCGGCGAAGCTACGGCTCGAGGCCTGGGCATGCGAGGCTGCACCTTGCGTGAACTCACCGTCGAGCGCCGCAAGCGCGCCGAGCAGTCGGTCGAGCGGATAGTCGAGCGCAGCCTCGCGGTCGAAGGTGTGCACGATGCGGATGAGCTTCAGCGCCGTCCCGCGCGGCAGCTCGATCTCGCGATCGACGAAGGTCTCGAAGGTGCTGAAGCCCTTCGCCTCGTAGAGCCCCTCGAGCTGCACTGTGGCGAGCAGCGATCCGATCTCCATGAAGTTCTTCTCGAGCTTCTTGCGGAGCAGGTTGATCCGCCCGGTGAGCTGATAAAGCCGCACGATTCGGCCCTTGATTTGCTCGGCCTCTTGCGGCGTTCTTAGCGTCGCGCGAGCGCTGCCCGGAGGTGGCGGCTCGGCGTTGCGGCGTCGCAGCTCATCGGCATGCTTGGCAGCGTGGCGCGCGACCCACGGCGCGGCACCGCGAAGCCCGAAATTACGGCGATCTTCTTCGGAAACCTCAGCGGCCGGAGCCTGAAGCACAGCCTCAGGCGCATCGAGCTTGGATTTGCGCTTCGACGCCGTCGCGCCCGTTTTGCGACCAGCGCCCGTCTTTTCGCCTGAAACCGCTACCTGCTTCGCAGCGGCAGACTTGCCAATAGCGGGCTTGGCAACAGCGGGCTTACGAGCGGCAGACTTGCCAATAGCGGGCTTGGCAACAGCGGGCTTACGAGCGGCAGACTTGCCAATAGCGGGCTTGGCAACAGCGGGCTTGGCAGAAGCAGACTTACGAGCGGCAGACTTGGCAATCGTGGGCTTGCCAACAGCAGACTTACGAGCGGCAGACTTGGCAATCGTGGGCTTGCCAACAGCAGACTTACGAGCGGCAGACTTGGCAATAGCGGGCTTGGCAGCGGGCGCTCTAGCGGCTGGTTTCGCCGGGGTCGGCTTTGCCGGGGCCGGTTTTGTGCGAGCGCCACCGGAGGGTGGATGCCGGGAGTTCTGAGTGCGATCGTTCTTCGCGTTGGGTCGCGCCATTCGAAGCAAGCTCCGCGGGGCAAGACGGCAGGGGAGTGCCGCGCCGGCCCGAAAAAGATAGGGTTTCTTAGCAGAGTCCCGGCGGGCGTCCAAGCAAAGCCACGCCGGCAAGCGCACGCACGCCCACGGGGCCTGCTTCGGCAGTCGAAGCGCCACGGCCGCTACCGCCGCGTTCCGGCTCAGTCGTAGTACTCGTGACCAAGGTGCGTGATGACGTCCTCGCCCATCAGCCACCGCAGGGTGTTCTTCAGCTTCATGAGCTGAATGAACAGGTCGTGCTCGGGATAGAGCCCCGGCGCCGTCATCGGGCTTTTGAAATAGAAGCTCAGCCACTCTTGAATTCCGCTCATCCGCGCGCGGCTAGCGAGATCGAGAAACAGAGCCAGATCGAGGACGAGCGGTGCGGCGAGGATCGAGTCGCGGCAGAGAAAATCGAGCTTGAGCTGCATCGGATAGCCGAGCCAACCGAAGAGATCGATGTTGTCCCAGCCCTCTTTGGCGTCGCCGCGCGGCGGGTAGTAGTTGATCCGCACCAAGTGAAAGAGGTTGCCGTAGAGCTTGGGGTACTTGGCGGGCTGAAGGACGTAGTCGAGCACGCCGAGCTTCGTGACCTCTTTCGCCTTGAAGGAGTCCGGATCTTCGAGGACCTCGCCGTCGCGATTGCCGAGGATGTTGGTCGAGAACCAGCCCGCGATGCCGAGCATGCGCGCCTTGAGTCCGGGCGCGATGATGGTCTTCATGAGCGTCTGACCCGTCTTGAAGTCCTTGCCGGCGACGGGGACGCCACGCAATCGCGCGAGCTCGAGCGCCGCCGGAAAATCTACCGTGAGGTTTGGTGCCCCGTTGGCGAAGGGGACGCCCTCTTGGATGCACGCCCACGCGTAGAGCTGCGAGTTCGAGATCCCCGGATCGTCCGCGAGCAAGCCCTGCTCGAACGTGGCGATCGAGGCATGCACCGCCGATGAGGGGAAGTAGATCTCGGTCGAGCCGCACCAAACGGCGACGGCCCGGTCGCAGCCATTTTGCGCGATGAAACCGCGAATGTCCTCGCGCAGCTGCTCGACCATATGACTCTTGTTGCGGCCGGTCTTGAGGTGCGTCCCGCTGAGTCGCTTGACGTACTCGGGATAGAACACGCCCTTCATCGGGGCGATGGCCTCCAGCTCCGCGCGGATCGGCTCGAGGTGGCGATCTTCGAGCACCTTGGCGTGTTTCGCCGCCTCGTAGGCGTTGTCGGGGAAGATGTCCCATCCGCCGAACACGAGCTGGTCGAGCTGCGCGAGCGGCACGAACTCGCGAAGGCTTGGGCTGCGATCGTCCGAGCGCTTTCCGAGTCGAATCGTCGCGTTCTGTGTGAGTGAGCCCACGGGCTCGCCGAGGCCGCGCCGCGCGAGGAGAACACCCGCGATCGTGGTCGTCGCTACCGCCCCCATCCCGGGCATGAGCACGGCGATCTTGCCGGCAGAAGGCGCGATTTCAGAGGGACGCTTCATGGCCGCTCCCTTACTGCAAGTCGTCGGTCGTCGGGAGATCTTCTGCGCGGCATCACCCTTGCTTGGCAGGCCCGTTGCCGAACTTTTCGGCGCCAGCTTGCGACCCACTCGGTGGAGCGCCCTCGAGGCCGTGACTTTCTTGCAACAGGTGTGAATTGCCGGCACGGGTTGGCGCGCGTAACTCCGCGTCATGCCTCAAAAAATGGCCAAAAGCCGGCGTGTCGTGTTACTAGGCCGCGCCGCTGCTTACCGGAAATTTGAAAATGCCTCTTCCCATTGAACGCGTCATCGTGCTTGCTGCCGGACTTGGCTCGCGACTCGTGGGTGAGCGTGAGCGGCCCAAGCCCCTCAAGCTGGTAGCGCAGGTCCCACTTCTCGTGCGGATTCTGCGCTCGCTCGAGACCGTCGGTCTACGCGAGGCGGTGATCGTGATCGGCGATCGCGGAGAGCAGATCCGTCGCGCGCTCGAGTGCGAGCCGTCGCTGACGATGCGGCTCCGCTTCGTAGAAAACCGAGAGTTTCACAAGAAGAACGGCGTCTCGCTCTTGGCCGCGAAAGAGTTCATCCGCGGCGAGTGTCTGCTCACCATGGCGGACCACCTCTACTCGCCTGAGCTCGCACGGCGGCTCATGTCCTACGATTTACCCGCGGGAGCGTGCGCGCTCGGTGTCGATCACGATATCGAGCGTTGCTTCGACCTCGACGACGCGACGAAGGTGCGGCTCGAACACAACCGAATCGTCGGCATCGCGAAAGATCTAGAAGAGTACGACGCCCTCGACACGGGAGTCTTCCGCATTGGGCCCGCCCTGATCACGGAGCTCGAGCGGGTCTACGAGGCCAAGGGCGACTGTTCCCTGTCAGAGGGTGTCGCGGCGCTCGCGAAAAAGGGCCAGTTCTTCGGGTACAGCATCGGTGAGGCCCGCTGGATCGATATCGATACGCCCGCGGCGGCCGAGCGCGCGGAGGCGATGCTGCGGGTGTTCGGCGACGCGCTTGGAGACGAGCCTGAGACGGGGCGCATCGAGCCGGAGGCGATCGAGTTCTTCGCGCCGACCTGGGTGCGTGCGGCAAAGCCCTACGGCGAGGACCACTTCGCGCTCGCCGAGCGGAAGAAGGGCATCGCTCGTCTGATGTCGAACGAGAGCCCCTTTCAGCCGAGTGAGCGGGTCATGACAGCTATCGTCGAGGCGGCGCTCGCAGGCAACCGCTACCCAAGCCGGACCGAAGAGTTGAAGACCAAGCTCGGCGAGGGCGACGGGTTCGATGCGGCCCACGTGCTGCTCGGGGCCGGCTCGGCGGAGTTGATCGATCTGGTCGTGCGGACCTTCGTCGCACCTGGCGAAGAGGTCTTGCTGAACGTGCCGACCTTCTCGATGTACGAGGCTCGCACGCGCGTCGTCGGTGGGATCCCGGTGCTCGTGCGGATGACGGAGGCCGGCGACTTCGATGTGCCGGCGATGATCTCGGCGATCAGCGAGCGCACCAAGCTCATTTTCTTGTGCACGCCCAACAACCCGACCGGAAATCGCATCGACGAAGTGCGGCTCCGGCGGGTGCTCGCGCTCGGTCTCCCGACGGTGATCGACGAGGCGTATTTCGAGTTCTCGAACGATGGCGAGTCGGTGTCGCACGTGATCGCGGAATTTCCGAATGCGATCGTGCTCCGCACTTTCTCCAAGGCCTACGGGCTCGCGGGAGTTCGTGTCGGCTACGCGCTCGCGCATCCGCAGGTCATCGGGCTGCTCGCGCGTGTCAAGGTCCCGTGGAATTTGCCATCGGTGTCGATCGCCGCGGCGATCGCCGTCTTGGATGACGTCGCGGAGCAGGCCGGGCGCGTCGATGCGCTGCGTGCGGGTCGCCGCTACCTCGAGCGCGAGCTCGGGCGTGTCGCGGGGCTCGAGGTGATTCCGAGCGAAGGCAATTTCGTGCTGTTCGATGCCGCGGGCACGGGACTGTCCGCGGACGCGATCGTCGAGCGGATGCTCGAGCGGAAGATCTTCATTCGCTCGCTCAGCTCGCACCGCGCGGGTCGCGGACTGGTGCGCATCACGGTTGGCGACGAGCCTCAGAACCGCCGCTGCGTTGCAGCCCTGCGCGAGGTCGTGGCGCGGCGCGAGCATTCGACCGTCGCCTGACGAGGCGGCTCGTTTGCTTGCCGTGTTACGGTCGCGCCGTGAATTG
>SHZB01000162.1 GCA_009692485.1 Myxococcales bacterium | reverse complement strand
TACCGCCAAGACGGACTTGCACAGATCAAAGCCGTGATCGCGCGCCACGCCGGGGACGCCGGGATCGTGTACGCCATCAAGCGCCGTGACGTGGAAGAGCTGGCGGCGGCGCTTCAAAAGGCAGGGGTCCGGGCGCTGCCCTACCACGCGGGGCTCGACGCGGAGGTGCGCCGGCAGAATCAAGAGGGCTTCGCGCGCGAGGACGTGGACGTGATCGTGGCGACCGTCGCGTTCGGCATGGGGATCGACCGCTCGAACGTGCGTTTCGTCGTTCATGCGGGTCTCCCGCGCTCGGTCGAGCATTATCAACAAGAGGCCGGCCGGGCGGGCCGCGATCGCTTGCCATCGGAGTGCGTCCTCATCTATTCGGCCCAAGATCTCGTGACGTGGGGACTCATCTTGAGCGATCAAGAGGGCCCCGCGGCAGAGCTTGCGAAAGAGAAGCTCCGCGAGGTGAACCGCTACGCGCGCGTGCTCGCATGTCGCCACCGATTCTTGGTCGAATACTTCGGCGAGCCTTACCCGGCTTCATCGTGCGAGGCCTGCGATGTCTGCCTCGACGAGCACGCCGTGCTCCCGGACGCGGTGGTCATCGCGCAGAAGATCATCAGCTGCGTCGCGCGCGTCGGAGAGCGCTTCGGAGCCCACCATGTGGCGGATGTTCTGCGCGGCTCCAAGGTCGAGAAGCTCCTCAGCTTGGGCCATGATCGATTGACCACTTATGGCCTGCTCGGCGAACACTCGAAGGGCGATGTCCTCGACTGGATCGACCAGCTCGTGGGGCTCGGACTGCTCGAGCGCAGGGGCGAGTTTCAGACCCTGGGGATCACGCTCGACGGCCGGGCCGCGATGCGCGGCGAGCGCCTCGTCAAGCTGAGCGTTCCGCGCCGCGCCGATAAAGAAGACTTGGTCGATAAAGGAGCCAAGGCCGATAAGGGCAAGAGAAAAGGCAAGCGGGAGAAGCGAGGCAGAGGCGCGGTGAACTACGATGAAGGCCTGTTCGACGCCTTGCGCGCGTGGCGGCGCGAGCTGGCGCGGGCCGACGCGATTGCCCCTTATCTCATCTTCTCGGACGCGGCGCTCATCGAGATAGCGAAGGCCCGCCCCGCCACGCTCGCGAGCCTGCACGGCTGCAAAGGCGTGGGTGAAGTCAAGCTCGAGCGCTACGGCGACGCGGTCCTGGCAATCGTGCGCTCGGCGCCGCAGCAATAGGCCCACGGCGGACAGAATCGCTCGACGGCAACAGCGTCGGCATCAAAGTCGGCAACAGAGTCTGCATCCGAGTCGGCAACAGAATCTGCATCCGAGTCGGCAACAGAATCTGCATCCGAGTCGGCAACAGAGTCTGCATCCGAGTCTTGCACTCGTCGCGGCGACGTAGGTAAACTCCGTTCGAGAGGTTCCAGCGATGACGAATGCACCGTTCCCTGGGGGATTGGGCTTTTGTTCCTGGTCACTTTGTATGGCGTCGCATGCGGTGCGGCGCCGGTCGATGTGGGAGGTGGCGACCCCGGCGGAGGGGCCGCGGGAGGCGCCTCGCCGGCATGTCCGGGCGCGCTCCTCGAGTGTCCGGATGGCTGCGTCGAGCCACGCTTCGACCCTGCCAATTGCGGGGCGTGCGGCACCGCGTGCGCCGACGGGCAGGTGTGCTCGGCGGGGAGCTGCGGGCTCGCGTGCGCGGGCGGCACGACCAAGTGCGAGGTAGCGTCGGAAGCGTCGCCGAACGACCCGCCCGCCAGCGTGTGCATCGACACTCAAGTGGATACGAACCATTGCGGCGCGTGCGGCAAAGCGTGCACTGCCGATCAGGTGTGCAGCAACGGAGCCTGCGCCGATGACTGCAATGGGGGCACCACCGAGTGCGACGGGATGAAGGGTGCAGTTTGCGTCAACGTGGCGAGTGACGCAGCGCATTGCGGCGACTGCGACAAGCCCTGCAATGGTGGACAAGCCTGTGTCGATGGCGGGTGCCTGACGGTGTGCGTCGGAGGCACGACCCTATGCCAAGACGCGAAGATGGTGGACGTGTGCGTCAACACCGCAGTCGATGTTGGCCATTGCGGGAACTGCAATACGCCATGCGGTCTGCTCGGGCGGAATGTGCGGGCTCAGCTGTGTTGGCGGCACGATCAAGTGCGGCAGCGCGTGTACGAATACGGCCGTCGACGCCGCCCATTGCGGCGCGTGCAACAAGCCATGCGCCACCGGCGAGATCTGCGCGAGCGGGATGTGCAAGCTCGGCTGCGGTATTGGCCTGACCCAGTGCGGAAACGCTTGTTTCAATACCGCGATCGATCCGGCCCATTGCGGGGTGTGCAGCAAGGCGTGCAGCGTGGGCGAGGTTTGCTCGGCCGGGACCTGCGGGCTCACCTGTGGCGCGGGGCTCACCCAATGCGGCAACGCGTGCACGAACACCGCGCTCGACCCGCAAAACTGCGGAATTTGCGGCAATTCTTGCGGTGGCGGCAAGGTCTGCTCCAACGGTAGTTGCAAGTCCGTGGCACCGACGGTGGTGCAGGTAGCGAGCGGTTATCTCCATACCTGCACGCTCTTCAGTGACGGCACCGTCAAGTGCTGGGGCGACAACAGCTCGGGCCAGCTCGGATATGGGCATACCCAAGATCGCGGCAGCGGACCGAATCAAATGGGCGAACTCTTGCCCGCGATCGCGCTCGGTACCGGCAAGACGGCAAAGGCAATAGCGGCGGGCGATTACCACTCTTGCGCGCTCTTGAACGATGACTCCATCAAGTGCTGGGGCCGAAACACCAATGGCCAACTCGGACTCGGCGACATCCTTGCCCGCGGCGACGGCGCCAAGGAGATGGGGGATTTGCTTCCCGCGATATTGCTGGGGACCGGCAAGACGGCCAAGGTGATCGCGGCGGGCGGCGCCTACAACTGTGCCATCTTGAATGACGACACCGTCAAATGCTGGGGCTACAACGCCAGCGGGCGGCTCGGACTCGGCGACGCCACGCAGCGCGGCAGCGCAGCCAGCCACATGGGGAATTTTCTGCCAACGGTCGCGCTCGGCACGGACAAGACTGCCAAGGGGATCGCGCTCGGCGATGACCACACCTGCGCGATCCTCAACGACGCCACGGTGAAATGCTGGGGCAGCAACAACTACGGCGAGCTCGGGCTCGGCGACACCCTCAGTCGCGGCGACAACGCGAACGAAATGGGCGACCTACTGCCCGCGATCTCGCTCGGCGTGGGCAAGACCACCAAGGCCATCGCGGCCTGTGGCCCGTCGCACAGCTGCGCGATCCTCAACGATGACACGGTGAAATGCTGGGGCTACAACGTGCAAGGCCAACTCGGGCTTGGCGACGCGCTCGCCAGGGGCGACAACGCCAACGAGATGGGGGGCAACCTCCCCGCGGTCTCGCTCGCTACGGGTAAGACCGCCAAGGCCATCTCCGGCGGCGACAGCCACACCTGCGCTTTGTTGAACGACGCCACCGTCAAGTGCTGGGGTTACAACGCCGGCGGCAAGCTCGGGCTCGGCGACACCACCAACCGCGGAAGCAATCCGAACCACATGGGCAATCTCCTTCCCGCGGTGATGCTCGGCACCGGCAAGACCGCGTTGGCCGTAGCGGCGGGCGATGGTCACACGTGCTCGGTCCTGAGTGACCTGTCCGTGAAGTGCTGGGGCTACAACGGCTCCGGCCGGCTCGGGCTCGGCGACCTCGTGAACCGCGGCGACGACGGCAATGAGATGGGCGAGTTTCTGCCCGCGGTGTTGCTGCTGGGGCTTTGAGGCCGCGCTGCCGTAGCAATGGCGCGCGCCGCGGTCGGGCTCACGCGCCACCGAGATCGCGGCACCATGGGGCCAACTGCACAGTTGGGGCGCTTCCGCTTGACGGCGACCCGCCTGTTGCCGTAGTTTCCCGCGGCTTTTCCACCGGCGGCGCAGCTTGCGGACGGCGGTGGGTGCGCCAAGACAGGCGCGACGCACGAGGTATCACGATGGCCGTTCATATTCGACTCTCCCGCGCTGGCACGAGCAAGGTGCCGTTTTATCGCATCGTCGCCGCCGACCACCGCGCACCCCGCGGCGGAAGATTCCTGGAGCGACTCGGCACCTGGGACCCTCGCCGCGATGCGCTCGTGCTCGATCTCGAGCGAGCCGAAGATTGGATGTCGAAGGGCGCGCAGCCGTCCGCCACGGTGGCGAGCCTCATCAAGCGCGGCAAATCTGGAGCCGGCAGTGCGATGCCCGCGGCGCGTTCGGCCAAGTCCGCGGCGGCTTCGGCCAAGTCCGCGGCGGCTTCGGCCAAGCCGGCCGTGAGGGGCTGAGTCGATGTCGCGCAACGGTCCCCCGCCGCAGAATGCTCAGCTGCTCGTGGAGCTGGTCGAGGTGCTCGCGAAGGCGCTCGTCGATCATCCCGAGCTGGTGAAAGTATCGAAGGCGCGAAGCGATCGCACGCCGCGCGTCGAGCTCGCGGTCGAGCCGGATGATGTCGGCAAGGTGATCGGCAAAGACGGCAGGACGGCGCAGGCGATGCGCGTCTTGGTCAACACCGCCGCGATGAAGCTTGGCTTCGGCCGGGCGTTCCTCGACATCCTCGACTGACGCGTGGCGGCTGGGGCGATGACGACTTCGCCGAAGACCATGAGCGGCGTGGTGATCGCGGATGTGGCTCGTTCGCACGGCGTGCGCGGGGAGCTGAAGCTGCGCTTGTTCAACCCGGACTCGGAGGTGCTTGCACGCGCCCAGGACGTGGTGCTCATCCTTCCGAGCGGCGAGCGACAGAAGGTCCGCTTCACATCGTTACGTCCCGTGTTGGGCGGTGCGCTCGTGACCCTGCCGGGTGTGACCGGGCGAGAGTCGGCCGACGCCTTGCGTGGTGCTCGCGTGGAGGTGCCGCGCGCGTCGCTGTCCGAGACGGAGCCGGGCGAGTTCTACATTTGCGATCTCGAGGGCTGCGCGGTGGAGCTCGATGGCGCGATCTTCGGCACGGTCGAGCGCGTCGTCGGCTACCCGACCTGCGATTGTCTGGTGGTGGCAAAATCGGAGGGCGGCCGGCTCGAGGTGCCGCTCACGAAGGGCTACGTCGCGCGCGTCGATGTCGCTGCGCGGCTCGTGGTGCTCGTGACGATCGAGGAACTCTGAGGCCCGCGGCATCGGGCACGCTAACGCCGAGCCATCGTGCGAGCCGCTGCTATGCGCTTCGATGTATTGACCTTGTTTCCCGAGATGTTCGACGGCTTTTTGCGCGTCGGCGTGGTCGGACGTTCGGTCGCGGCGGGGCGCCACACGGTGCGCTTCAAGAGCCCGCGTGAGTTTGGCCACGGGCGGCACCGCAGTGTGGACGACGGTCCATATGGCGGCGGCGCGGGCATGGTGATGCGCGTCGACTGCATCGTGTCGGGGCTCGAGGCCTTCGACGCCGAAGCACCGCTCGCCGAGGATGGATCCGCGATCACGGCGCGCCGCATTTTGCTGACGCCGCAGGGCAAGCGCGTGACGCAAGAGCGGGCGGTACTGCTCGCCGCGACGCCGGCGATCGCGCTGGTGTGCGGACGCTACGAGGGGATCGACGAGCGCGTGCACGGCTACGTCGACGAGGAGCTGTCGCTCGGCGATTTCGTGATGAGCGGTGGCGAAGTCGCGGCAATGGCCGTCATCGACATGATCGCGCGGCTCGAACCGGGCGTGCTCGGCAATGCCGCGTCGCTGGAGCGCGAGTCGCATAGCCAAGGCTGCGGCGGGCTGCTCGAGTATCCGCAATACACGCGCCCGCCAGAGTTCCGTGGCGCGCGCGTGCCGGACGTGCTGCTCGGCGGCAACCACGCCGCCATCCTCGATTGGCGTACAGCAGAGGCCGAGGCCCGCACGCGCGAGCGCCGTCCGGATCTCGCCGAGCGCGCCGAACGCCGCAGCTGATGCGCGGCGGCGCTAGGGGACCTGAAATGGGCGCAGACCGCGGAACGTGAACGAGCTGACGGCGTCCGGGAAAATGCGCGCGCGGAAGTAGCCGGTGCTCACGAGCTTGCCGTCGAATACGCCCGCGGCCGCGACCGCGATTGGACCGGGGGCGATGTCGAGCGCGGCGTAGAGACCGAGGGTGCTCGTGCCCTTCGCGCTGAGATCGGGGAGCGGATTTTCTTCGTCGTTGGTGAAATAGGTAGATACGAATTTGGGCGTGTTGACGTCGACCACCGCGTTGACGAGCCGCACGTCGCCGCAGTCGTGCACCTCGCCTGCGAGCGCGCCATTGCCGGGCGTGATGTTCTTGCCCATCGCCACTTGCGCGATGACTTGGTAGTCGTCCTGAGCGAGCGCGCGCACGTCCTTCACGAAGCTTTTGGCCGTGACCTCAGCGTTGCGAATGAAGATGCCGTACTCGTAGATGGGCGCCCAGATCGCGCCGCCGGTGACCACGAGCAGCTCTGTCTCGCTCGGGACGCCGGGATACTCGTAGGTGCACTCGTAGCGCGTGCCGCAGTCCTCGATCTCTTCGGGGACGCCGCCCGACGCCTTGCAATCGGCGGCCGTCACGACCTTGGTGCCGATGAGCTCGCCGGGCATGCCGTCGTTGTCGGTGCCGTCGCGTACGACCTTGTAGACGGCGATCTCGAGGTCGTTGGATTCGCAGCCGTGCGAGAAGATCTTGGCGACGCCCTTGAGGGTCACGGCCTGCGACGCCGCGAGGTCGGGTGGCGCGGGATAGCCGCTTGGGTCGTAGCAGCCGAGGTCGGGCGCGCCCGTGCCGCTGAACTCATCGACGCCGCTCGAACGCGCGAGCTCGACGGGGATGTCGTTCGTCGTCGGAGGGGTCGGCAAGAGCACGCCGCAGACGTCGACGGGCGGGGTCGGGGCAGGAGCGGCCGGGCAAGCGGCAGTGACGGCCATCGCGCCGCAGAACTCGTCGTTGAGCGGCGTGCAGGTCTTCGCGCAAGCACCGGGCTCGCCAACCGCGGTGTCGCCGAGCTTCTCGCAACCACGGCCGCCCGTAACGACGGCGCCATCGTCGGAGCAGCCCAACGCGATGAGTGTGAGCGTGGCGGAAGCGAGCGAGAGGGAGCGCGAAAGCATGGCGCGAGGGTAGTACAGTCCCGGCGCTGATGTCCGCGATGACGATGGCTGATCGCATCCGCGCTCGAGCGGCGGAGCTTGGCTTCGATCGGGTGGCGTTCGCGCGGGCGGACTTGCCGCTTGGCGAGGATTACGTGCGTTTTCGGGAGTTTATCGAGCGCGGCGCGGCTGGCGAGATGCAGTATCTGGCGGAGCACGCGGCGGCCCGCGAGCGGCTGGATGGCGAGGCGATCTTGCCGGGGGCGCGCACCGTGATCTGCGTTGCGCGACGCTATGCGCGAGGCGCGGAGGCGGAGAGGAGCGAGCCGCCGATCGCACGTCACATCGCGCGCTATGCCCGTGGCCGCGACTACCACGTGTTCTTGCGACGGCGCGTGCAGCTGCTCGGAAAATTCGTGCGGCTCGCAGCCCCGCCCCACAAGGCGCGCGCGCTCCTCGACACGGCGCCGGTGCTCGAGCGTGCGTGGGCGGCGCGTGCCGGGCTTGGCTTCGTCGGAAAAAACGGGCTCGTGATCGTGCCAGGCCAGGGGAGCTTCTGCCTGCTCGGTGAGGTCGTGACGACGTTGCCGCTCGCGGCCGCCGACTACGGGGCGCCCATCGGGGAGCGATGCGGGAGTTGCCGTGCGTGCCTCGATGCGTGCCCGACGAATGCGTTCGATGCGCCGTTCGTGCTCGATCCGCGTCGCTGCATCTCGTACCGCACGATCGAACGGCGCACGGCGAGCGTGGACGACGAGCCGGCGCACGCGTTGTTTGGTTGCGACGCATGCCAGGACGTGTGCCCCTACAATCAAGTCGCGCCGCCGGAGCCGCGAAAGACCGAGGCGTTCGCCGCGCATGAGCGATGGCGGGAGGCGAGACTCGCGGACGTCGTGGCGCTCGACGACGCGGGTTACCTGGCGTTCACCGAGCGCTCGCCGCTGCGCCGTACGCCGCGCTCGAACCTCGCGGTGAGCGCACTCGGAGTGGCGGCCCGCATGCTCGCCACCGAGCCGCACGATGGCGAGGCCCGCGCCGCCCTCGCTGCCGGCGTCACGTCACCCGACCCGAGTGTGCGCGCCCACGCGGAGCGGCTCGTGATGCGGGTGGCGCGTGGCCTTGATGACGAGCGGAAACGCGGGTGATTGCGGGTGTTCGCGTGCTCGCTCGGGCCCGATCGCCCCGCTTGACTTTGCGCGGTGTTTCACTATTAATCCGGGCCCCTTCCTCGACCTAGAGAGAGACCCATGGCGAAGAGCGACATCACCGGGCAGCGAAAGCTCAAGGGACACAGCGTCTCCCACTCGAACATCAAGACCAAGCGTTGGCAGAACGTGAACGTTCAGTCGCGCCGCGTCTGGGTTCCGGAGGTCGGTCGCTTCGTCACGCTGAACCTGACCACGCGCGACATTCGCAGCATCGACAAGCTCGGCTTGATCGCCTACGCGAAGAAGCACGGCATCGCGCTGTCCGGCCGCGGCTGACACGAGCGGGTCGAACGAAAAAACCGCGCGCGGTCGCGAGCCTCTCAGCTGGCTCGGTCCGGGGCGCGGCACACCTGAGTCGTCGGTCCGCGTCGGCCACGCGTGGCGGCCGCTGCGAAGGCGACGCCGCCAGCATGGGAAGCGAGCAACCGCGCGAGCAGCGCCGCGATGGTGCGGTGCCCGCCGAGCTCGGCCAGGGTCAGCTCGATGGGCGCGGGGACTCCGATCGCGGCCAGCCACTGCGCTTCGGAGTGGCGAACGAGCGCGATCGGTAGCGGTTGGTAGAGCTGCGTACCGGGAGGAACGCGGGGCACTCCGCGGCGCACGGCGATGGCGTCGCGCGGGAGCTTCAGTTCGAGCGCCGCGACCTCGATGCCGCCGGGATCTGGGGCGCACGCGAGCGCCGCGACGGAGCCAAGCGCGTCGGCCGCGAGCACAATCTCGGATTGCCGCGCGCTCGCTGACTGCTGCGGTGCCGGCTGTGCTGAGCGATGTGCTGACGGCTGCGGTGATCGCTTCGGTGATCGCTGCGATGATTGCTGCGCTGAGCGATGTGTTGATTGCTGCGCTGATTGCAGTGCTGATTGCTGCGGTGAGCGATGTGCTGATTGCTGCGGTGAGCGATGTGCTGATTGCAGTGCTGATTGCTGCGGTGCGTGGGCCGCAGCGGTCGGAAAGGACGAAGGGGACAGCGCCGCCTCGCTGCCGCCTGCCAACGCGACAAAGGCCATGGCCTCGTCGAGCGGCGCGTGGGGCCGGAGATCTTCCTCGCCGAGCATGCCGTTCGCGGCGGTGCCAGCCGCGGAGAGCAGGGCGCGAACGGAGTCGGATTGCGCGAGCACGGTGGCACCATGCGAAGCGAACGCGCGCAAGAAGCGAGCGCGACGTTCGGCGCCAAGCGTGGCGGCGAGCAGCGCGGCTGGATGGACGAGCGCCTCGAAGGCGAGCGTGCCTCCGAAGGCGTGTGCGACGGCGAGCGCGGCGAGCGAACGCGGCGCGGCGGCGAGCGCGGCGGGAGCGATGGGTTCATCGTCGCGCACCCCGCGTGGACGTGTGAGCGAGAGCCCGGGCTGTGCGGAGCGTCCGTCGATGAAGCGCGGCGCGAGGCCGACGCCAGCGGTCATGATCGCGAGCGGTCCGAGGAGCGCGCCTGGCTCGACGGCGCCGATGGCGAGGAAGCCGGCGAGCACGGCGTCGACGCTGCTGCCGCCCGCCTCGAGCGCATTGGTCGCGGCGCGTTCGGCCTCGGGGTGACTGGAGATCGCCTTCGAGGCGGCCACCTACTGCTCCTCGTCG
>SHZB01000161.1 GCA_009692485.1 Myxococcales bacterium | reverse complement strand
TCCGACACAGCGCCCTCCGACACAGCGCCCTCAGCTCGCCGCGGGCTGAGCTTCGTCCGTCGCCGCGGAAAGACCCAGCGCCTCGGCGGACGGTTTGTGCACGATGCGCCCCTCGTGGGTGAAGAGGCACGCGCCGATCACCTCGTCGGTGGGCTCGACCCGCAGCACTCTCTCTTTGCCGAGCATGTGATCGAGCAGAGCCCAGACGTTGCGCGCGTAGACGAGACTCGCGTCGCCCGGGACGGTGGCCGCGAGGTTCGCGTTTCCGATGATGAGGACGCCGTGTTTCTTCACGTCCCGGCCCAGCTCGCTCAGCTCGCAATTGCCGCCCTGCGAGACGGCAAGATCCACGATGATGGCGCCCTGTTTCATCTCGGCGACGACGTCCGCCGGAACGAGCTTCGGCGCGGGTTTTCCGGGAATGAGCGCGGTGGTGATCACGACGTCGGCCTGCAGGAGGTGAGTCCTCACGATGCTGCGTTGCTCGGCCAGGAATTCTTCGCTCATCTGGCGCGCGTAACCACCGGTGCCCTCACCGCTCTCTTTCATCTCGGGGAGCCGGATGAATTTTCCGCCGAGGGACTCGACCTGCTCTTTCACGGCCGGGCGAATATCGCTGGCCTCGACGATGGCGCCGAGTCGCTTCGCGGTCGCGATCGCCTGGAGCCCAGCCACACCCGCGCCCATCACGACGACGCGCGCCGGTTTGATCGTGCCGGCGGCGGTCATCAACAGCGGAAAATATTTGGGCAAGTGTGCGGCCGCGAGCAGCACGGCTTTGTACCCGGCGATGTTCGCCTGCGAGCTGAGCGCGTCCATCTTCTGCGCGCGGGTGATGCGCGGCACGAGCTCCATCGCGATGCTTGAAATTTTTCGCGCGAGAAACGTCTCCGCCACCAGCTTGCCTTGATAGGGCGCGAGCAGCCCGATCACGACCGCACCCTGCTTGAGCGCCGCCGCCTCATCGAGCGCGGTCGCCGCGTCAGCACCGCCGGCAACATCAGCACCGCCGGCAACATCAGCACCGTCGGCCACGCGAGCCCCGTCGGCCACGCGAGCCCCGTCGGCAGCGTCAGCGCCGCGGGCAATAGAGCCTTCGCCGCGAACGACGGGTGGGCCGACCTTGAGGACGACGTCGGCCTCCGCGAAGCCGCCGCGCGCGTCCGGAACGATGGTCGCGCCCGCTTGCTCGTAGACGGAATCGAGGATGTACGACTCGAGCCCGGCGCCTCGCTCGACGGTGACCTCGAGGCCTGCCTTCACCATCGCCTTGACGGTCTCGGGCGTGGCCGCCACCCGCGTCTCACCGCTGCCAAACTCCCTCGGAACGAAGACTCGCACGCGCGGCACTCTACACGAAGGGTACGGCTCGATGGACCTCAGAATCCGCTCTCGACGAGCTCCTCGATCGTGCGTGTGGACATGGTTCCCGCGAGGACGTCCGGGTGGTTGAGGAGCGCCTTGTGAAGCGGAATGTTGGTGCGAATCCCGCCGATGATGAACTCGTCGAGAGCGACCCGCATCTTCGCGATCGCCTCCTGACGAGTCTGGCCGTAACTGATGACCTTCGCGATGAGCGAGTCGTAGCAGCTGGGCACGCGCCATCCCCCGTACACCCCGGAATCGACGCGGATCCCGCCACCGCCCGGCGGGTGATACTCGGTGATGAGGCCGGGCCACGGCGCAAAGCTGCGCGGGTCCTCGGCGTTGATCCGGCACTCGATCGCGTGGCCACGAAAGCGCCATGGCCGCGTGTCCGGCAAGGTCAGCTTCACGCCCGCGGCGGCAAGCATTTGTTGCTCGACGAGATCGATCCCCGTCGTTGCTTCGGTCACCGGATGCTCGACCTGGATGCGGGTGTTCATCTCCATGAAATAGAGCTCGCCGCGCTCATCCATCAAGAACTCGAGCGTCCCGACGGTGTGATAGGCGGTCGCGCGAAGGGCGTTGCGAATGAGCTCGCCCGTGGCCGCGCGCAAGGCCTCGGTCATGACCGGGCTGGGCGCTTCTTCCATCACCTTTTGATGGCGACGTTGCAGCGAACACTCCCGCTCGCCGAGGGTCCACACGCCGCCGTGTTTGTCCGCGAGGATTTGAAATTCGATGTGGCGCGGTCGCTCGACGAAGCGCTCGAGGTAGACATCCGGATTGTTGAAGCCCGTCTTCGCTTCCGCCGTCGCGAGCAAGAACGCGGTCTCGACCTCGGCCAGCTCCCGGACGATTCGCATTCCGCGACCGCCGCCGCCGCCCGACGCCTTCAAGATCACAGGAAACCCGATGCGTTCTGCCTCGGCACGCGCGTGCGCTGGGCTCTCGAGCACACTCGAGCCCGGCAAGAGCGGCAGCCCGTTCGCGAGGGCGTGCCCGCGAGCCGAAACCTTGTCGCCCCAGGCTCGCATCGCCTCGGGACTCGGACCGATGAAGGTGAGGTTGCACTTGCCGCACACCTCCGCGAACTTCGCGTTCTCCGAGAGAAAGCCGTACCCGGGGTGAATGGCGTCAGCGCCCGTGACCTCTGCCGCCGCGACGATCGCCGGCACGTTCATGTAGCTCCGCGCGGCCTCCGCGGGCCCAACGCACACGGCCTCGTCCGCGAAGCGAACGTGCAGCGCGTCGTCGTCCGCCTTCGAGTGAATGGCCACGGTGCGGATCCCGAGCGCGCGGCACGTTCGAATGACGCGCATCGCGATTTCTCCGCGATTGGCGATGAGGACCTTCTTGAACATCGACGCGCTGGCCAAATGAGCGGATAGAAGAAAGGGAGCGGCTGGAAGAAAGTGGCCGGCTGGAAGAAGTAGCCGGTTCGACGCAAACGCCAGCTCTGAAAGAAATAGCCGGCTAGACGCGAGTGAGTCGGAAGAGCGGCTGGCCGTATTCGACCGGCTTGCCATTCTCGACGAGGCAGTCAAAAACGATGCCGGACGCATCCGCCTCGATCTCGTTCATCAGCTTCATCGCCTCGACGATGCAAAGGGTCTGGCCGACTTGCACCCTGCTGCCCACCTCGACGAACGACGCGGCCTCCGGTGACGCCGACCGGTAGAACGTGCCGACGAAGGGCGAGGTCACGATGATGAATTCATCGATGGCTGGAGGCGCGATCGACGCGCCCGCCGGAGCGGACCCGATCGACGCAGGCCCGGCCGATGCCAACGGAGCGGCGAGCGGCGCAGATGCGTACAGAATTGGTGCGCCCCCCGAGTGGCCGCGCCCGAGCCGAAGCCGGATCTTCTCGTCCTCGAATTCGAACTCGGTGATCTCACCCTCGGCGAGCGTCTTGATGAGCGCCCGCAGTTTTTTCAGGTCGATATCCATCTTCAGGCAAGCTCGGAAATCAATTCGGGGACGCGGGTACGCAACATGTAACGGGCCTTGCCGATGTTGCCCCCCGGCGACAAAGACAGCGCCGCGAAGTAGTGCTCGTTCACGACTCGCACGAGCATCGTCTGGTTCTCGGCCACGATCGTGATCTCTTCGGCCCTGCCCGCATCGAGCATGCGCGCCGCGTTCATGGCCGAGCGCAGCACCATCCCAAGCTCGACGCCGATGGCGCGCATGTCGTGCTCGATGCCGGCGCGCGAATAACTATCGAGCGCGATGCCGTCGCGGTCCATCAAAAGCGACCCGATCGCACCGTCGGTGCCCTCGACCACGTCCTTGAGGAGCGCCTGAAACATCTGCAGCACCTTAGTCGGAACCGCGGCCAAAGAACGCGCCATTTCCGCTCAGAGCGCTTGCCAAAACGCCGCGACGAAGCGCTTGCATCCTCCCGCCCGCCGGGGGATGCCGCCCCCAAGCTCCCGCCTTTGCTAGGAGCCTTGACCATCGTCGCGGCCAGGGACTAAGTTCCCGGCTCGAAGCCAAAGCCCCACCTTGAGGCGTGGCTCCCGACGACGCGAAACGACGAGCACGCGGCCGAACATCCGAACGCGTGCTTGCATCGAAACGGCCCATCCAAGCGGCCCACCGAAACGGCTACGGCCGAGCCAAGAAAGACGACGCCAAGAAATGCGCGCACGAGCCGGCGACCCGCCCCGTACGATGCCTCAAAAGGTCCTCGCGGGCCGTTCGAGCGATCCAAACATGAAGGGGGACCTCCTTCGCGTGAAGGTCGATCAGGTCATCCTCTCGCGAGCCCCTGCCCGCGCCGTCGCCGAGGCGATCAAGTTCGGCATCAAGCGCGCGCAGCCCGAGTTTTCCATCGCGTACGACGGCTTCGCAGTGAGCGACCGCTCGACCGTGGTCGCCGCTGCCGATGGCGCGCCGGACTCCGTGTCTTCGAGCTTCCCAGAATTTGGCATCCTCGTCGGTCGTGCTGGCATTGGCTTTCCGGCGCCGGTCCACATCGAGCGTTTCGCGGCGCCCGCCCGCCTCGCGCTCACCGACGATCCACGCATGGCGCCCGTCGGCGGACTCGGCATGCTCGCGCTGGTCGCGTCGGCGCCTCAGCTCGGCGAGGCGATGGCCACGGGCTACGTCTGGCTTCGTCCGCCGCGTTCGATTCAGATCCACCTCTCGGGTCGTCTCAGGCCCTTCGTGTGCGCGCGCGACATTGCGCTCGAGCTCATGCGCCGCGATCTCGACAAGCTCGTGGCCGAGGTCGAGGCACGCCACCAGGGACCCGTCGTGCTCGAGTTTGCAGGCCAGAGCGCCCGCCTCATGTCGGTGAACGAGCGCGCTGTTTTGTGCGGGATCGCGCATCAGGTCGGTGCCGCCGCGGCCATCTTCATCAGCGATGACAAGAGTGAAGTGTTCTTGCGCGACCAGCGACGCTCGAAGGCCCAGCGCGCGCTCGTGCCCGATCCGGGCGCGCCCTGCGACGAGGTCGTGACCCTCGATATCAGCGCAGTCGATCCGCTCATCATGGATGAACGCGGCGTGGTCCGCGCAGCCCGCGAGCTGGCCGGCAAGCCCGTCGGACAGGTCGTGCTCGGAGGCGACTCGGGCGCGACACTCCGCGATTTGCTCGCGGCCGCCAGCCTCCTCAAGAGCAAGCGCATTCCTCCGCGCCTCGATCTCTTGCTCTCCCCGCCGTCGCGGCAGGTGCTCGAGGTGCTTGGACAGGTGGGCGCGCTGGTCGATCTCGTGGCCACAGGCGCGCGCGTCATCGAGCCGGATCGACGCATCATCGGCGGAGAACTTTATCCTCCTCCGCTCGGTGCGCTCTCGATGCGCAACATGGATCCAGAGCCGATCGCCGAGGGGCGCCGCGGTTTCTTGGTGGCCTCGCCCGAGACGCTCTCTTACGCCGTGGCTCATGGGCACGTTGGTGATCCGCGCTCGTTCAAGCGCCCGGCACGCGTCACGGTCCCGCGCATCCTCCCGACCGAAGACGTGCTCGTCGTGCGCAAGCGCGGTCAGAAAAAGGGCCCCGGCGTAGCGGCCTTCAAGCCTTCGGCGCTCGCCCCGATCGTGCCGTGGGGCGCAGCGCTTACGCTCGACGTCTTCGTCGGGGTTCCGCTCGGCTCGCACGCGCATGCGCTCGCCCCGAACGACCCGGGACTCGCGGTGTTGGTCACCAAGTATGACGACATCCGCAGCGTCGCAGAGGCAAGCTTGCTCGGCCCCTCCCGCGTGCGAGCGCTCATCGCGCCGTTCATTCCTAGTCAAATGGTCACGTCGCTGGCGAGCGAGGGGATCGCGACCTTCCAGCTTGCCGCAAGCGCGATCGCCGCGCTCATCAAGGACAAAGAATCGAAGGTCAGCTTTCCGAAGGCGTCCGCGTGGCAAGCCAAGACGGAGGTGCTCTTCGGCAAGCAAAAGATCGCACTTCGCTGGCTCGCGCTCGATCGCGAGCGGACCTGGATCGAGCAAGGCAAATCGCGCTAGCGATGCCATGGCCCAGCGCCGGGCAGTGTCCCTGGGCCGTCCGTTCACCGGACTGCCGCGAGCGCCGATGAGCACCGTCGTCCTCTTCGACCTGAGCATCCTCGCGACCCGGACGCGCGTGCGTGGCATCGGTCGCTACGCGGGCGATCTCGCGCTCGGCCTTAGCCAGCTCAACCTCGCGCGTTCGGGCATCGAGCTGCGCTTCATCGAGTCCGTGGACTGGAGTGGTCGCGCGCGCATCGTCGACGATCCGGCGCCCTTCGTCCGCCGCGCCGCCGAGACTGGTCAGCACGAGGACGGCCAATTCGAGTGGGCCTATCGACTGCGCCTTGGCCTCGCGCGGGCCGCTCGTCGAACGGGAGCCGCGCTCGTGCACCTGCCCCACACCGAGGCCACTCCCCTCTTCATGCCATCCTTGCTCAGGCTCGTGACCTGTCACGATCTCATTCCGCTGCGGTTTCCAAAGCAATACGTGCGCTGGACGAGCGGCTTTCGCGCCGGCCGACGCCTGCTCGATCTGCGGCGCTTCAAGAGCGCGGATCACGTCGTCGCGATCAGCCACGCGACGGCCAACGATCTCGTCGAGCTGCTCGGCGTGTCGCGTGAAAAAATCACCGTCGTTCCGAACGGCGTCGATCTCGCGAGATGGCAACCCGCCGCTCTCGACGACGACGTCGCGATTCGCGAGCGCCACGGTCTAACGCCGCGCTATCTCGTGGTTGCCGGCGACGCGGACTGGCGAAAAAACTGCGACGGCATGCTCGCGGCACTCGGCATCGCCAGGCGCACCCTGCCCGATCTTCAGCTCGCCTGGGCAGGTAGGCTCACCATCGAGCGGGCACGTGAGGTGCAGCAGGCCGGAGAGCGCGCCGGCGTGGCACAGGCCCTCCGCATGCTCGGCTGGGTCCCGGACCGAGAGCTTGCCGCCATCTACCGCGGTGCGTTCGCGATGCTGATGGTCTCGCGCGCGGAGGGCTTCGGACTGCCCGTCGTGGAGGCGATGGCGTCCGGCACGCCCGTCGTGACGAGCAACACCTCGAGCCTGCGCGAAATCGCCGAAGACGCCGCTTTGCTGGCAGATCCTGAAGATCCCGCCGCCATCGCTAGCGCCATCGTCTCACTCAGCGACGCCGATTTGCGGACTCGGCTCATCCGGGCCGGGCTCAGCCGCGCCGCCCGCTACTCGCTCGAAGAACAGGCCAGCCGCATGCTGACGCTGTACCGTTCGCTGGTGTAGTCAATCGACTACAAAAGCCGCCATTACGCTGGCCGCTCCTTCGACCGCCGTAGCGCCCGTTCGTCACGCCACGCGAGGATGGCGGGCAAGACCAAGACGCCGGTGAGGAGGCAGCAGATCTCGCCGGCCGCCGCCGCGATCCCAAAGCTTCGGACGGCGCGGTTCACGCTGAGGCCGAGCGCCGCGTAGCCCAGCATCGTCGTCAAAGAGCAGAGCACGACGGCGCCGCCGGTCTCCACGAGCGCCAGGCGCATGTCCTTGCCCGAGTCGCGATACCGCTGCATCACGTTCACCGCATAGTCGGCGCCGACGCCGATCGTGATCGGCAGCGCCACGAAATTGAGGAAATTGAGCTTCAGCGGAAGCAGCTGAAAACCGGCCGGATTCGACCACGGCCAGGTCGATCGCCAGACCGCCAGGAGCGCCAGCGTCCAGACAAAGCCCGCGACGATGGAAGCGATGACCCAGAGACTGGCCGCGCGCGCGCGAAACGCCAGCGCCACGATCAGAGCCGTAGCGCAGAGCGAAGCCAAGATCGCCTTGGGGGCATCCTCGACGACGGCGAGGATGATGTCCGCGAAGATGACGCTGCGACCGCTGCCCTTCACGACCGAGCCGTCGGGGAGCGTCACACTGCGAAAGCTCTCGGCCCACTCGATCAGATAACGGCCATCCCAAACGCTGCGTCCGTTCGTCGGCTGGATGTAGACGAGACGTCCGCGGGTCCCGTCTTTCTCGGTGAAGGCGCGCGCCACCTGCTCGGGAAGCTCCGCGAGCGTGATCGGAACGAGCAGTCCCGCGGGGATGAGCACATCGAGCTTCTGCCAGTCCGCGCCGGAGATGAGGCCACGTTCGTGCGCGCGCTCGAGTCGTTTTCGCACAGCTCGGACGAGCCCAAGCTTCTCGTCTTGCTCCGTCGGCACGAGCGACGCCGCCGTCACAACGCGCTCGAAGGGCGGACGCGGCGCGGCCTTGCGACGCTCCTCGAGGGCTGTCGCGAGCGGCGCTACCTGCTCGAGACGATCGACCGCGATAGCGAGGCCGTCGAGCTGCTGCCGACCGACGATCGGATCGATCGCGCGGCGCAACCGCTGCGCCTCGGAGTCGACGACGATCGGGTCGTTGTCGATGTTGCGCATGTCGTATTCCATCGGGTCGCGGGCGACGAAGCGAACCGCGAGGACGAGCGCGACGGCAGTGACGAGGATGCCGCCGACAGCGACAGAGCGCGGGGCACGCGTGACGAGGAACGCGAATGGCCGACCGTAGAGCCCGCGAGCTCGGTCGAGGCCACCCTGAACCGTGATCGGGCGAACGCGCTCGAAGGCCGCCAGAAACGCAGGCAAGAGGAGGTACGTCGCGAGCCAGCAGAGGAGCATGCCGCTCCCGCCGATCACGCCAAAGTCCTTGAAGCCTCGAAAATCCGTGACCGCGAGCGAGCCGTAGGCCCCCGCCGCCGCCCCCGCCGCTGCGAGCGTTCCGAGCCATGTGCCACGATGCGCCGCCAGCACGGCGTCCTCGATCGGGCTCGTGCGCCGCTCTTCGAGATAACGGGCCATGTAGATGATCCCGAAGTTGATGCCGTTGCCGACCACGATGCTGAAGAGAAATCCCGTCGACGAGTTGAGGTGCCCGACGGCGAAGAAGGCGAGGCCGAAGGTCCACGCGGCTCCCACCGCCACCGTGAGCGCCATCACCAGCACGGTGCGAACGCGAAGGTAAAAGAGGAACACGACCGCGAGCACCATCGCGATCCCCCACACGCCGACGTGCGCCAGATCGCTCTTGATTTGCTGGTACGTCTCCGCCGACGTGATGAGGTTGCCGCCGAGGCCCACGCGCATCCTTGGATCGAGGCGCTTCGGATCGACCGCGACGATGGCCCGATCAACCTCGGCGCGAAGCCGGCTCGTGCGGGGGAGATCTCCGCTCGCGAGCGGTGTTCGCACCAGCACGACGACCCGCCGCGCCTCCGCATCCAGGTAGTAGCCGTTGGGGTAGCGAGCGTGCGCTTCGGCGAGGAGCGTGCCCTTCGCCTTCTGCGCGAGCCACTCCCGGATCACGGCCTCCGTCAGCGGCGGCGGGGCTTTTTCATCCGCGGCGTCACTCGCTGCGTCGCCGGACGAATCCGCGTGTTTTCCGCCATTTTCCGCATCGTGCGCCCCGCCCTTCGCATCGGTCCTCGGCTCGACGTCGTCCAGTTCGTCGCTGTCGTCTTCATCGAGGAGCGAGCCCGCGCGCTTGTGAACCTCGTAGTCGTAGCGGTCGAAGATCTCGTCGTGAAGCTCCTTTACGAGCGGCAGCGGCGCGTAGAGAAAGCTGCGCGCTTCGAAGAATTTGCGTGACGCGTGCACGCCGTCATCGACGTCGGCCACGAGCTCGGGCTCGATCGCTCGCAGGCGCGGTCCAAGCTCGTCCACGAAGCGCTCGAGCGCGGAGATTTCACCCCCCTCGGCCACGATCGCGAGCGTCGAAATCGCGGGCAAGCGCGCGGCCACCGCATCGGCAACCTGGACGCTCTCTTTGTTGGCGGGCAAGAGCTCGGTGAAGCTCGTTCGCAGCGCGAGGCCAGAGGCGACGGTCGCGGCGAGCACCGCCGACAACAAGCCGAGCGTGAGCACCAGCCACGGGCTCCTCGTCTGAAGGCGCGCAAGCCCGGCCCACGGATCGCGGCTCAGCGTCATGAGCGCGACACATACCACGGCACATCCCTTGCGGACGCGGCGCGGCTTTGCGATGAGGCGGCGATGCGTTTCTCAGCCTGCTCGAGCGCAGCCACCGGACGGGTCAACATCAGCACACTCGCGGCCGCGCTCCTGTCCGTCGGCTGCGCGCCGCCCGTTCCATCCACCACGGCGGTCGCGGCGCACACGACGGTCACGGCATCGCCCTCGTCTTCGTCGGCTTCGTCAGCTTCATCAGCTTCATCAGCTTCATCAGCTTCGTCAGCTTCATCAGCTTCGTCAGCGCCGT